>NZ_LT854640.1:1350000-1687302 GCF_900184255.1 Haloimpatiens massiliensis
GAGTCTGAATAGGGCGATTAGTTGCATGCTGTAGACCCGAAACCGGGTGACCTATCCATGGCCAGGTTGAAGCGGAAGTAAAATTCCGTGGAGGACCGAACCACGTTGGTGTTGAAAAACCATGGGATGAGCTGTGGATAGCGGAGAAATTCCAATCGAACTCGGAGATAGCTGGTTCTCCCCGAAATAGCTTTAGGGCTAGCGTCAGGTAATTGAGTAATGGAGGTAGAGCACTGAATAGGCTAGGGGGCATATCGCTTACCGAACCTTATCAAACTCCGAATGCCATTTACTTTTATCCTGGCAGTCAGACTACGAATGATAAGATCCGTGGTCAAGAGGGAAACAGCCCAGACCATCAGCTAAGGTCCCAAAGTGTAAGTTAAGTGGTAAAGGATGTGGGATTTCTAAGACAACTAGGATGTTGGCTTAGAAGCAGCCACTCATTTAAAGAGTGCGTAATAGCTCACTAGTCAAGAGATCCTGCGCCGAAGATGTCCGGGGCTCAAACTTACCACCGAAGCTATGGATATACTATGTATATGGTAGGGGAGCTTTCTGTACGGGTTGAAGTCGTACCGTAAGGAGCGGTGGACTGTACAGAAGTGAGAATGCTGGCATAAGTAGCGAGAAATGAGTGAGAATCTCATTGGCCGAAAATCTAAGGTTTCCTGAGGAAGGCTCGTCCGCTCAGGGTTAGTCGGGACCTAAGCCGAGGCCGAAAGGCGTAGGTGATGGACAATCGGTTGATATTCCGATACCACCATGATCCGTTTGAGAAATGGGGTGACGCAGTAGGATAGGATGTGCGCACTGATGGATGTGCGTCTAAGCACTTAGGATGATTGAACAGGCAAATCCGTTCAATCTTAAGTCTGAGGTGTGATGGGGAGTGAAATTTTAGTAGCGAAGTATCCAATTCCACACTGCCAAGAAAAGCCTCTATCGAGGAAAATGGTGCCCGTACCGCAAACCGACNAAGATTCTTCAACACTGTGCAATTTTGAAAGAACAAAAAGTTCTTTACTCTAGTATTTACATACTAGAAACTTAGTAACTAGTTAATCTAGTCCTCTAGTACACTAGAAACCTAGCTGCGCAGCAGCTACTCACTAGCCCACTAGACGCTAGCACACTAAAAAACATCTGGTGATTATGGCTTGAAGGTAACACTCCTTCCCATTCCGAACAGGTCGGTTAAGCTTCAAAGCGCCGATGGTACTGCAGGGGAAGCCCTGTGGGAGAGTAGGTCGTCGCCAGGTTATATATTCCGCGATAGCTCAACGGTGGAGCACTCGGCTGTTAACCGATAGGTTGAAGGTTCGAATCCTTTTCGCGGAGCCATTTATTTTGGGGGTTTATACCTCTTTTTTTGTTTTTTTGGAAGCGTTTTTATTTAACAATATAGTTTTTTTGTTTTATTTAACATTTTTAGAATTAAATATGTTATAGTATTTATGTATTCTATTCATAAAGTGTAACTAATCTTGGAGGCGGTCTAAATGATATTTATGAAAAAAAATAAGCAAAAAACAGAATTAACTAAAGAGTATGAAGATGAGAATAGTAAAGTGTTAGAAGGGATATATAAAATCAATGATAAACAAAAGTATCAAAGTATACTTGGTGAAAAGGTTTACGTTAGGTCAGAGGGTACTTTAGATATTACAGAACAATTAATTAAATCTGTAGAGGCAATAAATACCCAATTAGATATAAACTCTAGTAATATAGCTAAAACTGTAGATGTGTCCTCAGAGGTAGGGTCTTTTTCAGAAGAGGTAAATGCTAGTGTACAGGAAACTTTAAATGTTATTGGCAACATGATGAAAAAGGCTGATTTAGGACAGGCATCCATGGATAATTTAATAAAAAGTATAGATATAATAAAAAATACTGTTTTTAATATGGAAGAAGTATTGCTTCAATTGTCTGAGAAATATAGTAAGATAAAGGGAATAGTAGATACTATAAAGGGCATAGCTAAAACGACTCATTTATTATCTTTAAATGCTAATATAGAAGCTGCTAGAGCTGGTGAAGCAGGGAAAGGGTTTGTTGTAGTAGCTAGCGAAGTTAAAAAATTGGCAGAAAATAGCTCTATATCAGCAGATGAAATAGATAAAATAATAGAGGAGATTACAGATGTTACAGATAAAACATTAGGAATTATAAAAGAGGGAGCAGAAAAAGTTTCTCAAAGTACTAGTATTGCTGGAGAAAGTAAGAAATCTATAGATGACTTAATAGAATCAGTAGATAGGACAAAGGCTATTTCACAGCAAATAGCAAATGCTGTTAGGGAGCAAACAGAAAAAAATCAATATATGATTTCTGTTATAAGTGAAATGGTGGAAGGAAGTGAGAGGGTAAAGTTTTTCAATGAAGACATATCCATAAACGCTGAAAGGCAAAGAGCTGCATTAAATGTTTTAAAGGAGACCATAACTAATTTGAATGAACTATCTGGGAATAAAAACAATGTAGCTAAGGAAAAAGTGAAATTTAATATATGTTTTAATAAATTGGAGACTTTTGACCCATTAAAAGCTACTGATATGAATACTATAGGAATACTATCTTTAATCAATATTGGATTAGTTCAATTTGGAACTGGCACAGATATAATAGGAGCAATAGCTAAAAACTGGCATTTGGAAGAAGACAATGTTACTTGGGATTTTCAGTTGAGAAGAGGATTAAAGTTCCATAATGGAAGAGAAGTAACTGCTAGAGATGTGAAGTTTTCATTTGAAAGGCTATTGAGTAAGAAAGAGAACTCACCTAATAGATGGTTATTAAGTGCGATTAAAGGAGCAAGGGAGTTCTACCAGGGAAAAACTCATGAAGTTAATGGTATAGTTGTGTATGGAGATTATAATTTAAAAATAGTATTAGAACATCCATACAGTTCTTTTGTAAATAATCTAGCTCATGGATCATGTGCAATACTTCCTAAGGAAGAAATAAGCAATATGGGCAGAAAACCTATTGGAGCTGGTCCTTTTAAATTTAAGGAATATAGAAGTGAAGATGAAATATTAGTATTAGAGAAAGTTGATAAATATGCTTTAGGTGAAGCTATGATAGATGAAATAAACATAATATACAGCTTAGAAGATACTACTAAGGCATTTTTGGATGGAAATTTAGATTATATAGTAGTTTCTCCTGAAAATATAGAAAAGATAAGAGATAAAGGATTTAATATAAATAAGAAGTCTTGTTTAGGTTCAAGGTTTATAACTTTGAACTTTCAGAGAAACAATCCACTGATAAATAGCAAGAAAGCTAGACAAGCTATTAATTACTGTGTTGATAGGGAAAAAATAGTTAGAGAAGCTATGGGAGGATTAGAAATAGAAAACAGTGGCTTAATACCACCTATAATATTAAATGGAAGTAAGTCTGTAGGATATAAAAGAAATATGGGAATGGCAAAACAACTTATGGCTGAAAGTGGGATTAAAAATGGAAAGTTATCTTTATTAGTATCAAGAGATGGAAATACTAAGTATGTTCATTCTGCTATAGCTAGAATTTTAAAAAATAATTTACAAGATATAGGAATAGAATTAAGTGTGAATGAGGTAAAAGGATCTGAATACTATAATAAAAACAATGCAGACAAGTGTGATATGTTAATTTATGGATGGTTAGGGGATTCAGGTACTGCGGATAACTTTATGGAACCATTGATAGATTTAGAAAACCCGGCAAATAGAAGTAGATATAATAATCCTAAATTAATGGAAATGATAAATGAAACTAAAAAAATAAATAATCCTTATAAATATAGAGCCATGATTGAAAAAATAGAAAAAACCATAGTAGAGGATGCTCCATATATATTTTTAAGCAGCATATGTAACAATTATGCTTTTGGTAAAAATGTAAAAGGCTTAAAAGTAACACCTGTAAGTTTAATCAATTTACAGGATGTTTGGAAGGAATAAAGGAAAATTGTTAAGAGTTTATATTTCCAAAATAGTTATTTGGAAGTATAAACTCTTTTATAATGGAATTATATTTTTAATTTTTTGTAGTTACTTCTATGTTTTTACCATCTCCAGATACGAGGATGTTTCCATCTAAATCGGATCTATATAATTTACAATTGATTTTTCTTAATTTAGATAAAGTCTCCCTATGAGGATGGCCATATTTATTATCTTTTCCACAAGTGGATATAGCTATTTTAGGGCTAACACTTTTTAAAAAAGCTGCAGAAGTAGAAGAAACACTACCATGATGACCAAGTTTTAAAACATCGGCGGATACATCGTATTTTTTAGATAATACATCTTTTTCTACTAAAGCTTCAGCATCTCCTGTAAAGAGAAATTTATTCTCTTTATATTTTAGCTTTATTATAGGTGAATAGTTGTTTAATTCTTCATAATTACTTCTAGTGGGTGATAGCATTTCACATATTACATCCTTACCTAAGTCTAGGGATACCCCTTCTTTGGCCACATGAATTTTTAAGTTTTTAGATTTTAGTGAGTTAATCATATCTTTGTAGGTTTTAGTAGTATGATTTTTTTTAGGAGCATAAAAATTAGCTATGTCCAAGGAGTTTATAACATAACTAGCTCCACCTATATGATCTTCATGAGGATGAGTAGTTATAAAATAATCTAATTTTTTTACATTAATTTTATTTAAATAGGAAAGAAGTTTATCTTTACTATCTCTAGGACCAGCATCTATTAACATGTTTTTATTGTTCACTTGAATTAATATACTATCACCTTGTCCTACATTTATATAGTGTACAAGTATATTATCTTGAGATTTTTTAAAAGTTTCTTCTGTGTTGTTGGTAGTGTTTTTAGTATCTCTACTAGATGAATTATTAGTGTTGGAATTAGTGCATCCAACTAGCAAAAAAGCACAAAACATAATTGATAAAAATACAGAAATGAATTTTTTAAATATTTTCATAAAGTACCTCCAGTTTAAATATTAAATGCATATTTATATTATATATGTACCTATCATTTAATAAAAGGAGTTTATTTTACATTATGCACATTCAAATAAATAATAAGCCAGTATGCTAGTCTATTTTGCGTCATACTGCGTCAGCAGAACCCATCCATAGTTCTACTAGCGGCGGAACCTGCTTCCTTGTCTGACACAAAATATACAAGTATCTTTGACTTGTTATTTCTTTTCATGTACCTTATGCATTTTAAATTTCTAATTACAGTGTTTATACTGTATAGTTGAAAATAGAAATAAGCATTAGTATAATATAATTAGCTAAAAAAGTAAAAGGAAGGTATGGGACATGATAACTTTTTTAAAAATAACAGTTTTTATATTTTATATGATAGGAGCAATTTTTAAAACAATTAAACTTAGTTTTTTAAAGAAATTTTCTTCTGGGGACAAGTATAACAGATATTTAAATAAATCAGTTTATAAATGGGGAAAATTTTCAGTTGATTTAGTGGGAGTTAAACTTAATATTGAGGGAGAAGAAAACATACCAAATGAAGCATGCTTATTTGTTTCTAATCACCAGAGTAATGTAGATATACCGTGTCTAATTGCAGGAATCAATAGACCTATGGGTTTTATATCTAAAAAAGAGCTAATAAAAGCTCCAGTTATATCTACATGGATGAAAGCAATACATTGTGTATTTATGGATAGAAAAAATGTTAGAGAGTCTTTGAAGTCCATACAAGAGGGAGTAAACATATTGAAAAATGGCAATAATATGGTTATATTCCCAGAGGGAACTAGAAGTAAAAGCAGTGCCGTAGGAGAATTTAAAAAAGGAAGTATGAAATTGGCTACTAAGGCAGGGGTTATGGTAGTGCCTGTTACAATTGATGGGACATATAAGGCATGGGAAGGAAATGGTGGAAAAGGTCTTATTCCGGCAGATGTAACAATTAAAATACATAAAGGTATAAAGGTTAGAGAATTAGATAGAGAACAAAAAGCTACCTTAGCTGAGGACGTTAGAAAGATTATATTAAGTGGAATAGAAAGATAGCAATATAAGTAGTTTTTCATTGAAAATATAAAACTTAAAATTTAAAATTAATGATAAAACTCCTTTAGGAGTTTTTAATAAAATATAAATTAAAGAATTGTATAGCAATTTCAATTTACATTCTAAATTCTTAATTTAAAAGTATTATTCTACATTAAAGTTAATGTAAATTATATATAGTGATTAACCCACAATAAGGTACAATGTAATGGAATTATGAAATTTCTCCTCCATAACTTGCATAAGAGCTCGGAACAATAAATTTAATTTAAGAAATTCTAATCTTTTAGCCATATAAAATTATCTAACGCTCACATTCAGCGTCCTGCCTCAGGTTCGCTAGCCTGGCGTCCTTGCCAGGCTTACGATAATTTTATTTGTCTAAAAGAAGAATTTCTAAAATTAAATTTAAACAGTTCTTTTGCTTCTTATGCAAGTCATTCCAGAGAAATTTCATAATTCAGGTAATGTAATGCTTTTTGTGGGATAATCATATAGTAAAATATATTGAAATCTTATGAAATATAATATATAATATAAGTGAAAAATTAGTAATATTTAAAATATAATATATCTTCGGGGCAGGGTGAAAATCCCTACCGGCGGTTATAGCCCGCGAGCCGTAAGGCAGATTCGGTGTAATTCCGAAGCCGACAGTTAGAGTCTGGATGGGAGAGGAGAAATTCTTATTTTGTTTTTTGAGCCCTGAATTATTTCAGGGCTTTTAATTTTCCCAAAATATTCCTCGATAAAACTGGGAGGGGTTTTTATGAAAAACTCAAAATTAAACAAAAATATCAAAATATCATTATTAGCAGTAATAGCTTTTTTACTTATGTTTATTGAAGTATCAATACCTATATTCCCTGAGTTCCTTAAAATAGATATAAGTGATTTACCAGCACTAATTGGAACCTTTGCGTTCGGGCCTATAGCTGGGGTTATAATTGAATTTATGAAAAATGTGCTTCATGGATTATTTGCAAGTACAACAGCTTTTATAGGAGAGTTTGCAAACTTTTTAGTAGGTTCAATGATGGTAATAACTGCTGGGCTTATTTACAATAGAAAGAAGGACAAGAAGTGTGCAGTTATAGCATTAATTGCAGGCACATTAGTCATGAGTTTGGGTGCAGCTATAGTGAATCTTTTGGTGTTATTGCCAATGTATGAAAAAGTATTAGGATTTCCTATAAGTTCAGTAATAGGTATGAGTTCTAAAGTAAACCCAAAGGTTATAAATTTAGGTACACTTATAATTTGGGCTATAATTCCTTTTAACTTAATAAAGGGAGCTATAGTATGTGTTATGACTAGATTGGTATATAAAAGTGTTTCTCCAATACTACACAAGGAACAAATAAAAATAGCAAATGAGGATTTTGAAAAAAATATCAACAATAGTATAGGAAATAAATAAAAAATAAAGAGTATATAATAAAGATTAAACCATAAAAGGGTACAATGTGGTGGAATTATGAAATTTCTCCTCCATGACTTGCATAAGAGCTCGGAACAATAAATTTAAACAGTTCCTTTGCTTCTTATGCAAGTCATTCCAGAGAAATTTCATAATTAAAGTAATTTAATACTTTTTGTGGGATAATCATAATAAATAATTTAAATTTTTTTAGTTATAAAATATAAATTTTAAATTAAAGAATAATAAGGGTATGAAATTTACCTGTGAAAGTTAAATAAATAATCCCTAGTTTTTAACTAATTATTAGTTTAAACTGGGGATTTAATTTATATATTTCTATTCCACATTATTAAACCGTCTTCTCCATCGGAATAGTATTTTTTTCTAATCCCCTCTTCTTTAAAGTCAAACTTCTTATATAAGTTTTGAGCGGCAACATTAGATGTTCTAACTTCTAATGTTAGTTCTTTTACCCCAAGATTTCTACATAAATCAAAAATACCATTCATTAAGTGAAATGAAATACCTAAACCGCGATAATTAGGGTGCACCGCTATGCTTATGATATGAGCTTCATCAAGTATGGCCCATATACCAACATATCCCACCACTAAGTCATCTATAAGGGCTACTATATAGTGAGCAAATTTATTCTCTAATTCTTTTGTAAATGAGCTTTTAGACCAAGGGTCTTTAAAACTAAGTGAATTTATTTTAAGAACTGTGTCAATATATTCATCTGAGATATTTTTTATTATTATATCATTCATATTATTCCTTCTTTTTTTCATATTCTCTTTCAGCTTGTGATTTTCTTAAATAGACGGGACTAGCAGTTAATATATCATCAGTCTTATTTTCTTTAAAAAGTTCCATACCTAACTGGCCTAATGAGGCAGAATTCATTATATTCAAATGCGTAGGAGCAAAAAAGCACTGATCCAAAGAGTTTCTTAACTTAGATGAAAATTTGTAAGTGCCGTCTCCTATAAAAGTAACTGTAGAATTTTTTTCTTTTATAATATTTATTAATTCATCAATATGGATAGCCATGTAATCAGTTATTCTGCACAATTTTCCGTTATGGAATGTAAATAGGGCGGTATAAACATTGTCTCTTAAAGCGTCTAAAATAGGGCATATTAAGCCAGAGGTATAGGCTAAATTGTTAGCAAGAGAATCTAAAGAAGATACGCTCACTAAAGGTTTATTTAATCCTTGGCAAAGGCCTTTTATAGTTGCCATTCCAATTCTTAAGCCAGTAAATGAGCCAGGTCCCTTTGAACAAACAAATCCATCTATAGAGTTTATATTTAAACCTATATTTTGTAGTAGATTTTCTATCATAGGCATAAGAATTACTGAATGTTGTTTTTTATAATTAAAAGTTATTTCTCCTAAAACTTTAGCATCTTCAAGTACAGCGCAACTTGCTACTTCTGTTGAAGAGTCTATACTTAAAATTCTCATATTTTAATCTCCTTTACGTAATTATATCTATCTCCAGTGTAATTAATAATTATTTTCCTAAAATTTTCTCCTAGTTCAGGGAGCTTATATATGCTTATTTCCATATGAAACTCTGGAATAAGTTCTTCTATGTAATTTGCCCATTCTATAACGCTTACTGCAGGGCTAAATATATATTCATCAAAACCAATAGCATTTATTTCATCTGGATCATTTACCCTATAAACGTCAAAGTGGTAAAATTTTAATCTGCCATTATATTCATTAACTATATTGAATGTAGGACTTGTTATATAATCTGTAACACCCAATCCTTTAGCAATTCCTTTGGTAAGATGAGTTTTACCAGTACCTAAATCTCCAATTAGACATATAACATCTCCTGGCAAGGCTGATTTCCCTATTTGCTCTCCTACACATAAGGTTTTTTCAATACTATCTACTATAAATTCCATAAAATCCTCTCCTAGTTATTCAATAGTTTACACTATAAATATTCTATACTAAAAATACAAAAAATAAAAGGTAATCCTCTAATTTAGAATTACCTAATGTTATAATATAATTTAAGTGTATCTTTTAAATAGCACACAGCTGTAGGGCATATTTCTCCCTCAGATGCCATATTGTCTATTATGCTGAATGCCTTTTCATTATCTAAACCTTTTCTATAAGGCCTGTCTTCTGTTAAAGCTTGATATATGTCACAAACAGATAGTATTCTAGATTCCTCACAAAGCTCAGAAGAATTTAATCCCTTTGGATATCCCTTAGAATTTAATTTTTCATGATGATTAGAAGCCCAATTTTTTATGTCATCTATATTTTTTATTCTGCTCAATATCATATTTGTATAGTAGGAGTGAGATTTTATAATAGCAAATTCATCTGAAGTGAGTGCACCATTTTTATCTAATATATCTGATGGAATAGCTAATTTACCTATATCATGTAATAAGCCTGCTATTTTCATTTTAATACATTTTTCATGAGGATAATTTAAATATTTAGATACATTAAATGCTAAATTAGAAATACCTCTAGAATGCATAGCAGTAAACTTACTTTTATTATCTATGACTTTAGAAAAGATGTATGCTATACTTTCAAATTGATTTATATCCATATAAATGTCTAGTTTAGGAGAAATGTTATCTAAAATAAAATCCATGTACTGTATATTATCCATGTTAAACCAAAACATATCTATAGAGCTTACTTTGAGAAATGCATTTACAATTTCTTTTGAAAAAATTTTATCCTCTTGTGAAATTACCCAGTTTACTATGGAGTGTTTTTGTAAATACGAAGGTAACACAGGATTGTGATAGGATTCAACTAAATCAGAAATTATAATAATTTGACTTTCAATAGGAATTTCTGAACATTTTAAGCCGTTAGGACCGCTGCCGTCAACATTTTCATGGTGGTGAAGTATTATATTACATAAATCATCGAATATAGGAAAAGCATCTACTATGGAAGCTCCAATTAAGCAGTGCTGTTTTACAAAATTATCTGTGTCATCACTTTTTAATAAACTGTTTAAAGAGCCAATATCGTGTAGAAGAGAAGATACATATAATTCAACTGTAGAAGAAGTATCTAAAGAAAGAGTTTTACTAATTTCTAGAGCAATATATGTTGTTCTTTTAGAATGATGTATAAAAGTATGATTGTAAAAATTTGTATTTACATTTGAATTACTTTCAACAATTTTATTTTCACTTAAGCTTATTTGAGTTAAGTCTAAAGCTACGGATAAAGCCCTAACTACTTCTTCTAAATTAATTTTCATAGTGAAACCTCGCTTTACAATTATGGATTATTTTAGAAATTTAAGAATTTTGTATGAATATATTATACAATAATTTATTGCATAAAACAGTTATATTTTATAAAATATATATAAACATGTTTCTTAGTTTAAGATGGGAGGTATTTAAAGCTACCCCTAGAGATTTTTATCTAAGGGTAGAAAGTGTTATACAATGGAGTGGATGACATTATATTCTACTTCCATAAAATATGAAGTATTACAATAGGTAGCCATGGGGTAATAACGTATTTGATTATATAAAATTTAGAGGTGTAATATAATGAAAAAATATATAATAGCTATGTTACTTATATTAGCAGTGACTATTTCAGGGTGTAACAGTGGAAAAATTAATATAAGTAATAATAAAAACAAGGTAGAAAATGTAAACACGAATAATGCTAAAAAGGACAAAGAACAAGTTAAATTAGATATATTAGTTAGCAATAAATTTTTATACAGTTGCGTGAAGAAGATAGATGGAGGAAGACACAGGGTTGATTATATTTTTGATAAAAAAGGAAATGAAATAAATGTAAGTCATTATTATGATATAAGCTATGTACCAGATATTTTTATATATGATGAATTTAATTTTTCAAAACTTAATAATAATTATATAGGCAAGATAGAAGGAAATAGAGTGGGGATAATAAATAGTTCGAGAGGAGCAAATCCTTTGTCTTATTATAAAAATGTAGACAAGTATGGTAATGGAGATGAGTGTATATTTTGGAATAATATTGATAATTACAAGGTGGTTTTAGTAAATGTTAAAAATGCAATAGTAGAAAGAGACCCTCTAAATAGAAGTTATTATGAGAAGAACTTCAAGGAGAGTTTAAAACAGTTAGAAGAATATGAAAAGACATTTAGAAAAGATGGAGATAAAATTAAAGATAAACTATTCATAATAGAAGGCAATAGTTTGGACTATATAATGGCTTATAGTGGATTAAAAACCATAAGCATAAATGAAAATATTCAAAATAATGAGCAAGTAGATTTGAATAAAATTATAGAAGAAAAATATAAAGAAAACAAAGATAAGATGGTATTAATATATTTTAGTGATGATTTTTTTAGCAAACATAAAGAGTTTATTAGTAAGAATCAAATAAAATGTGTGAAAGTAAGTAATTTTAATATAAATACTGAATATGATAAAGTGTTGGATTATGAAAAAAAATTATTTAGTACTCTTGTAAATATTTGTACTAAATAATAAATATGATGTATAATTGTTATAAGTAACTATAAGGAGGGGGATTTATGTTTGTCAATAATTTGATGTTATCAAAAGAAAAATTAATTACGGTGACAACGAAAGATACTATTAAAAAGGCTCTAGATTTAATGGAGAAAAATAATTTTTTATCAATTCCAGTATGTGATGGGGATAAATTCTATGGAAGTATATCTAAAGAAATGATATATACTTTTTATTATGAAAAATGTCCTGACAAAAAGTGTCTTTTAGAAGATTTTCAAGTAGAAAAGGTTATGAGAACAGATGTACCAACTATAGAGCCATTACAACAAATAGAAAAAGCTGCACATTTCTTAGAAACAAAGAATGTTTCTTTTGTAGCTGTAGTGGATAATTATGGAGAGTTTAAGGGTATTGTAACTCATCATGCTATATTCCACCAGTTTACAGAATTATTTGGATTAAATCAGGGAAAGAGATTAGCAGTTATAGCTTATGATATACAAGGGCAAATATCTAGATTATCAAAGATAATAACTGAAAATAATGGTGACATTATTAGTTTTGTTGTAGTTGATCCTAAGAGTTTAACTGAAGTAAAAGAGGTAGTTGTTAGAATAAAGGCTTCTGATGAAGTGTTTAGCAAAATAGAGCAGCAAGTTAAGGAAAATGGATTTAAAGTTCAGTAAATATAATGGAAGATTTTTAAGGTGACTTATGATTTTATAGGTCACCTTTTTAATTGATTGCTGCTCATTCGTACATTGCTCATTACATAAATTTTAGATCCTAATAATAGTATTGTAATATTAATATAATATTGATATAATAAAATGCATAAAGTTTATTACAAACTTATTATGATTGTTATAATTGTGGGTTAATTTATTTTTGAGTTAAAGAATAACTAATTCATTTATATCTTAAATCTTTTTAAAATGGGAGAAGATATAATATGAAAGAATTTAGTATTAACACAAATGTCTACTTTGGAGAAGGTTCTTTAGGGAGACTAAATGAAATCAAAAATAAAAGAGTATTGATTGTATGCGATAAATTTATGGAAACTTCAGGTATGGCTGCAAAGGTACAACAAAACCTTGTTGATTGTGAAGTAGCCATATATAGTGATATTGTACCTGATCCATCAGTAGAAGTTATCGCTGCTGGTATTCAAAAGCTAAAAAGTTGTAATGCACAGATTATGATAGCTCTTGGCGGAGGTTCATCAATTGATGGAGCTAAGGCTATTAGAGAATATGTGAAAAAAATTACTGGAGGAACTTCTACTATAGAAGAGTTTTATGCTATACCTACTACAAGCGGTACAGGCTCTGAGGTAACTGAATATGCAGTAATAACAAACAAACAAGAAGGATTAAAGTATGCTCTTGCAGATAAATCTCTTCTTCCAACGGTTGCTATTCTTGATCCAGAACTGGTAAAATCTGTACCTAAATCTATAACTGCCGATACAGGAATGGATGTAATTACACATGCTATAGAGGCTTATGTTTCAAAGAATGCTACCGATTTTTCAGATGCTCTTGCAGAGAAAGCTCTTACTTTAGCTTTTAGATTTTTACCACAGGCTTATGCTGATGGAAACGATATAGTTGCAAGAGAAAAACTTCACAATGCATCATGTTTAGCTGGTATGGCGTTTAATGCATCTGGACTTGGAATTACTCATAGTTTAGCTCATGCTGTAGGTGGGAAATTACATATTTCTCATGGAAGAAGTAATGCCATTATACTTCCTTATGCAATTGAATATAATGCTAACTTAAATAAAAAAGATTTTAATTCTGAATATGATATAGCAGCTAAGAAATATCAAAGACTTGCAAAATTATTGAAATTACATGCGCCAAATGTAAACATTGGCGTAAATAATTTAATTAGAAGCATTGTAGAACTTCAAAAGACTTTGATGATTCCAACAACATTAAAAGAACAAGGTGTTGACATGAACTTAGCTCAAGCATCAAGGAAAGAAATTATTAATGCAGCTCTTAAGGATATATGCACAGCGGCAAATCCTAGAGAAACAACAGGTGAAGATTTATTGAAAATTTTTGATAAAGTTTTAGGGTAAAATATTGGATTTTATACCACTCATTAATGGGTGGTTTTTTTTATATGATATTTTAAAAAAAGTTGAGAATTTATATTAAATAAAATATAATTAAAAATATAACAAAAAAGGAGGAGTTAATATGGAAGAAGAACTATATTCAATAGGGAAAGTTGAAGAAATATGTAAAATAACGAAGAAAGCACTGAGATATTATGATAAAATGGGCATATTATCTCCTGATAAAGTAGCTGATGAAAGTGGTTATAGATATTATAGTAAGAAAAATTTGTTATCTGTACCAGTTATAAAATATTACAAGCAAAGTGGATTTAAACTAGAAGAAATGAGAGTTTTTTTAAAAGGGACAACCTGTGATTTTGTTGAGAAAAGCTTTAGGAAAAAAATTGATGAATTAAAAGAACTTGAGAGAGAAATAAATTTAAAAATAAGGTCTATTAAGGATTGGCATGATCTTATAGTTGAGGCACAGATGGTACTTGAAAACAATGTTTGTGATGTGGCTATAAAATATATAGATAATCAGAATTTAATTTTTTTAAATCAAGATTTTAAATATGACTATATGGATTCTATAATAAATATAGAGTTTAATAATTATATAGATAGCATAAATAATGCAATAACAGGTCCTGTAATTATATGTTTTCCATCTTTTGAGGATAAAATTAATGGAAGATGCAATAAAATGAAAATAATGCAGCAGACTATCTTAAAGTGTAAGGAAGAAGAAAGTATTGAATTTGGTGGTTGGATGGCGGCCTCTTGTTATCATATAGGAGCTCATGAAACCATTAATGAAACATATAAAAAAATACAAGAATGGACAAAAAAACATGGCTATATATGTTCTAAGGAATCTTATGAAAGGTATGTAACTGATTATTGGACAACTAAAAATACTGATAAATTTGTAACAGAAATTTTAATTAAAATTAGTAGAAAAAGATAATCATATGGTGTTGAAAACGTTGACCATAAGGGGAAGTATAAATGGTCTATAAAACTCATCTTGTGAAAAAAATCCCAATGTTATTAAATAAAAAAATCCATTTATTGTTTTAATAAAATTAAATTTGAATTAATTATTATTAGTTTATTCATTTATTTATTACCTGAAAATAGATTACACAACTAACTTAAATAAACGGTTTTATAGTTATTTATTAAGTTAGTTGTGTATTTTTATTTATAGATTTTAAAATTTTGTTTAAATATTCTTGTTAAATATATATTGACCTTACCCCATAGGGAAAGGCATATAATTTACTTGTAAATAAAATACCTACAAGATACAAAATGAAAAGTTTTTCAATAACTTAAAAATGAAATATTCAAAATTATAACAATCCTAAAATATTCTCACTAAAAATTTTATTTAATAATATAATTTAAAAAAACTTATTATCTATCTAATAAGCGGAAGGGGCTTTATTTTATGAAGGAAGTTTCAAAATCGGTAAGCTTAGAAGCAATTGCTGCAAAAGACAAATTATCATCTGATTTTCTTAAAAAAGGCATTTCAATTGCTCTTTTTTCAGGTCTAATGTATGGATTTTATTCAGCGTTTTTAACAATGGGAATGACAAAAGGAGTATGGGGTGACTGGTATGGCCCTAATACAGCAGGTTTATCAGCAGTAGTTATTACATATGTACTTGGAGCCCTTGGTAGTGCTGTAAATGATACATGTAGTGCTGTTTGGGCAATACTTTATGCAACTGTTAAAGGTAAACTAGGAGATTTCTTTAGATGTCTTAAAACTAAGCCAGGTGCTGTAATGATATTGGCAGCTCTTATAGGAGGACCTATTTCAAGTACAGCTTTTGTTGTAGCTTTACAGATGGCTGGATCAATTGTTATTCCGATTACTGCCCTTTGCCCAGCTATTGGTGCCATTTTAGGAAGAATATTATTTAAACAAAAGTTAGACAAACGTATGATGCTTGGTATTCTTATCTGTGTAGTATCTAGCTTTATGATTGGTAGCACTAGTATTGGCGGAGATGCTCCAAAGGGAATGTTCCTTGGAATTTGTATTGCATTTATAGCAGCCCTTGGGTGGGGATTTGAAGGATGTGTAGCTGGATATGGTACATCTATGATTGACTCAGAAATTGGTATTACAATTCGTCAAGCTACATCTGGACTTTCAAACCTAATAATATTAGTGCCTGTATTTGGTATGATATTTGGCGGTGGAATTAAATTTTCCAGTAATTTAACTGTTCAAGCATTTACAAGTGGTCCTGCAATGTTATGGTTTGCTTTAAGTGGTCTTTGTGCTTTTGTTTCATACATGAGCTGGTATAACGGTAACAGTATGTGTGGTGCTGCACTTGGTATGGCTTGCAATGGTACATATTCTTTCTGGGGTCCATTCTGTTGCTGGATAGTTCTTGGAGTAATAGGTGGTATGGACGGATGGGCATTACCTCCAATCGTTTGGATTTCTGCTATATTAATGATGTTTGGTATTCTTGTAATAGCTATGAATCCAATGGATTTATTCAAAAATAAGGAGGTAACAGGAAATGAAGCCGCTTAATTATGCGATTTTGAAATATTTCACAAAAGTCCAAGAGGCCTGCGCTGATGATGTGATAAATGCTTTAAATGATGAATATGCTAGCTTTAAGGCTTTAACAAAGAAAGCTGTGATAACAGCTTTAATGACAGCAGAAGCCAATGGTCTTATTGAAGAAACAAGATTTAAATTAGATAAAAATGGTGAGTTAAAGGTTTATTATCATGCACACGAGGATGGTGCTGCTACGATTAATAAATACATAAAAGACTGATAAGAATTTGTAAATTGACTTTTAAACTAGTTTATTAGGCTCATCACTATAATATAAAATTCATAGGGGTGAGTCATAATTATTTATTAATATATAAGAAATAGTTAATTGAAAGGAGTTTATTTTATGAAGGAAGTTTCAAAGGCAGTAAGTGCAGAAGCTATTGCTGCAAAGAAGAAATTATCAAGTGATTTCTTCAAAAAAGGTATATCCCTAGCTTTATTTTCAGGAATTACCTATGGAATGTATACTGCATGTCTAACAATGGGAATGACAAAAGGAGTATGGGGTGACTGGTATGGTGCTAATAAAGCTGGTTTATCAGCATTTGCCTTAGCATACTTAGTTGCAGCACTAGGAAATGCAATAAACGACACATGTAGTGCTGTTTGGGCAATTTTATATTCATTAGTTAAAGGTAAATTTGGCGATTTCTTAAGATGCATCAATTCGGCTCCAGGGCGTGTAATGATATTAGCAGCTCTTATTGGAGGACCTATCGCTGGTACAGCTTATGTTATAGCACTTCAAATGGCTGGTTCAATAGTTGTTCCGATATCAGCTCTTTGCCCTGCTATTGCAGCTATCTTAGGAAGAGTTTTGTATAAGCAGGAATTAAATAAACGTATGGCATTTGGTATTGTAATATGCGTATTTGCCAGCTTTTTAATTGGTAGTACAAGCCTTAGTGGTGGTACCGCTTCAGCAAAAACTATTATTGGATTTATTATAGCTATTGTTGCAGCTCTTGGATGGGGTTTCGAAGGTTGTGTAGCTGGATATGGTACAGCAATGATTGACCCTGAAATTGGTATTTGTATTCGTCAAGTAACATCAGGTATAGCAAACCTATTTATAGTAGTTCCAGTATTAGCAGTTTTATCTGGCAAAATTGGTCTTTCGGTTGAGCTTGCTACTAAAGCATTTACAAGTGGTCCAGCAATGATTTGGTTCGCGTTAAGTAGTTGTTTAACAGTTTTTACATTTATGACATGGTACGCTGGAAACAGTATGTGCGGAGCAGGACTTGGTACTGCATGTAATGGTACATATTCATTCTTTGGTCCATTATTCTGCTTATTATTACTAGGAGTATATGGTGGAATGGATGGTTACTCATTACCTTCAGTTGCTTGGATTGGAGCAGTAATAATGATGTTTGGTATTCTTACAGTATCTATGAATCCGTTGGATCTTTTTAGAAGCAAAAAACAGGAGGTATAATAGATGAAGCCGCTTAATTATGCAATTTTAAAATATTTTACTAAAGTTGAAGAAGCTTGTGCTGAAGATGTTATAGAAGCATTAAGAGGAGAATATGGAAATTTTAAGGCTTTAACAAAGAAAGCTGTAACAACGGCTTTAATGACAGCAGAAGCCAATGGTCTTATTGAAGAAACAAGATTTGAATTAGATAAAAACGGTGAGCTAAAAGTTTATTATCATGCTCATGAAGATGGAGCTGCTACAATTAATAAATATATAAGAGATTAATTTTTAGTATTGATTAATTTTTAACATTACCCTATGGGGAATGCTTATATACAAAAAAAGCTTTTATGAATTTATTAAAATAATTATTTTTGTAAATATTAGGAGCGAATTTTGCTCCTAATAACATGCTCCATAGTGAAATATTTAGAAAATTTTATTAAAAGAAATATATTGACTTTCCCCCAAAGGGTAAGGGATATAATCAATATATAAATAAATAACAATAAACAAAAGATAAATGAGAACATAAAATAATAATAATATTTGTGCAGTCAAACAAGAATATATTGGGTTAAAAACAGGAAGGAGGAATTATCAATGAGATATTATGGAGAAGAGGCTTTAGGACTTGTAGAAACAATAGGATTAGTTCCTGCACTTGAAGCTGCAGATAAAATGCTTAAGGCAGCTAATGTTGAATTAATTTCATATGAAAACATTGGTTCAACTCTTGTAACTATTATGGTAAAAGGTGATGTGGGAGCAGTAAAATCTGCCGTAGAAGCAGGTGCCGCAGCAGCTGCAGCTATTGGTAAATTAACAGCACACAATGTTATGCCACGTCCTATTAAAGAAGTTGGAGATATTGTTTCAGTACACGATATAGATGCATAAAACGCAGAAAGGAAATGATTACATATGTCAAGATATAAAGCTTTAGGATTAATCGAAACTTTTGGTCTGGTTTTTGCTTTAGAAGCAGCAGATGCTATGTGCAAAGCAGCAGATGTTGAACTTATTGGATATGAAAACGTTGCGTCAGGTTATATATCTGTATTAGTTCGTGGCGATGTTGGTGCTTGTAAAGCAGCGGTAGAAGCTGGAGCTGCAGCAGTTAATGCAATGGAGGATGGAAATCTTTATAGTTCAATAGTTATTCCAAGTCCACATGAAGATCTTGAGAAAATAATAAACCGTTATGCTATTCCAAATCCTATAACTGAATAGTAAAGTGAACTTTTTTAAGAAAAGGAGAGAGGAAAATGAATATTATCGATAATGATTTACTCTCCATGCAGGAAGCTAGAATTCTTGTTGAAAATGCTCGTGAGGCGCAAAAAAAATTAGCAACATTTCCACAAGAAAAGCTTGATGAAATAGTTGAACGTATGACGGAAGAGATTGAAAAACACTTAAAGGAACTTGCAAAGATGTCTAATGAGGAAACTGAATATGGAAAGTGGGAAGATAAATACACTAAAAACCGCTTTGTATGTGAGTATCTGAAAAATAGACTTAAAAACATGAATTGTGTAGGTATCATTAATGAAGATAAAATGAACAAGACAATGGATGTTGGAGTACCAATGGGTGTTATTATAGCTTTTTGTCCATCAACGAGTCCTGTTTCTACAACTATACATAAGGCGCTAATTGCAATTAAATCTGGAAATGCAATTATATTTTCACCTCATCCAAGAGCTAAAAATACGATTTCTAAAACAGTTGATATTTTGATTCGAGCTGCAGAGGGTGTAGGACTTCCGGAAGGTGCTATTGCATATCTGCATACAGTAACCAAAAGTGGTTCATTGGAGCTTATGAATCATAGGGATACTTCTCTTATAATGAATACAGGAGTTTCAGAAATGCTCCATGCAGCTTATAAATCTGGTAAGCCAGTAATTTATGGCGGCAATGGAAATGGTCCAGCATTTATAGAACGCACAGCTGATATAGAGAAGGCTGCCAAAGATATTATTAGCAGTAAGAACTTTGATTATGGGGTTGTTTCTGCCGCTGAACAGTCAATTGTTGTGGATAGCTGTATTGTAGCAGAAGTAACACAAGAGATTCAAAAAAATGGTGGATACTTTATGACAGATGAGGAAGCTGAAAAGTTAGGAAATATCTTTTTTTACAAAGATGGAAGTCCTGACTTAGAGATGATTGGTAAATCACCGCAATTTTTAGCTAAGAAAGCTGGTTTTAGTATACCAGAGGATGTGAAAGTTCTTATTTCTAAGCAAAAGTTTGTTTCTCAAAAGAACCCTTATTCAAAAGAAAAGCTTTCTCCAGTATTAGCATTTTACATTGAAGATGATTGGATGCATGCTTGTGAAAAGTGTATAGAATTGTTGCTTAGTGAAAGGCAGGGACATACACTTATTATACATTCAAAGGATGAAGAAGTTATTCGTCAATTTGCATTAAAGAAACCAGTTGGAAGAGTACTTGTTAACACTCCGGGAACTTTTGGAAGCATGGGAGCAACTACGAATTTGTTTCCTTCAATGACTTTAGGCAGTGGTTCTGCAGGTCAAGGTATGACTTCTGATAATGTTTCACCTATGAATTTAATATATGTACGTAAAGTTGGATATGGAGTTCGTAGTGTAGATGAAATTGTTAATTCAGTAAATCATAAAGAAGATTCCAATGAGGTCTTAAACCATAAGGCAAATGCAAATGAAATAGATAACTTTAAATTACTAGAGAGTATTTTAAAAAAAGTTATGAATGACTTAAGATAAAAAATCATATTTAAAATATGAAATACACTATAGAATGTGAGGGAATGAATTGGATATTCGTGAATTTTCAAATAAATTTATGGAAGCTACTCAAAACATGTCTGAAGAAGAACGTGCTAGTTTAATGAAAATGTTTGAGAGTGTTTCTAAAGAAATAACAAAAGAAGAACCAACAACTTGTCATGTTGCATGTGACAATAATGGACAAATCCCAGATGGAATGACAGAGCGTTTAGTTAAGTTAAAAGAAAATTACTTAAAACATGTTCCATCAATAACAACTCACCGTGCAAGAGCTATAACTAAAATAGCTAAAGAAAACCCAGGTATGCCTAAGTCAGTTCTACGTGGTAAATGTTTCAAGCATTGCTGTGAAACTGCACCACTAGTAATTCAAGACCATGAGCTTATCGTTGGAGCACCAAACGGAAAACCTCGTGCAGGAGCATTTTCTCCTGATATAGCTTGGAGATGGATGGAAGATGAATTAGATACAATATCAACTCGTCCACAAGACCCATTCTATATATCAGATGAAGATAAGAAAATAATGCGTGAAGAGTTATTCCCATTCTGGAAAGGTCAATCAGTTGATGAATACTGTGAAAGTCAGTATCGTGAAGCTGGTGTATGGGAACTTTCAGGAGAATCTTTTGTTTCAGACTGTTCATACCACGCATTAAATGGTGGAGGAGATTCTAACCCAGGATATGACGTTATTCTAATGAAAAAAGGTATGCTTGACATAAAGAGAGAAGCAGAAGAAAAATTAGCTGAACTTGACTACGAAAGACCAGAAGATATTGAAAAAATATACTTCTACAAATCATTAATCGATACTGCTGAAGGTGTTATGATATATGCTAAACGTATGTCAGATTATGCTGCAGAGCTTGCTGCAAAAGAAACTGACCCTAAGCGTAAAGCAGAACTTTTAAAAATTTCTGAAATAAATGCTAGAGTTCCAGCACATAAACCAAGCAATTTCTGGGAAGCAATTCAAGCAGTTTGGACTATAGAATCATTACTTGTAGTTGAAGAAAACCAAACAGGTATGTCTATAGGACGTGTTGACCAATACATGTACCCATTCTACAAAGCTGATATCGAGTCAGGACGTATGAATGATTGTGAAGCATTTGAATTAGCAGGTTGTATGCTTATAAAAATGTCTGAAATGATGTGGTTAACAAGTGAAGGAGCTTCTAAGTTCTTCGCAGGTTATCAGCCATTTGTTAACATGTGCTTAGGTGGTGTTACTAGAGAGGGACGTGATGCTACAAACGAATTAACTTATCTATTAATGGATGCAGTTCGTCACGTTAAAATATATCAACCATCTTTAGCTTGTCGTATACATAAAGGATCACCACAAAAATATCTTAAGAAGATAGTTGACGTTATTCGTTCAGGTATGGGATTCCCAGCATGTCACTTTGATGACGTTCATATAAAAATGATGTTAGCTAAAGGATGTTCTATAGAAGACGCAAGAGATTACTGCTTAATGGGATGCGTTGAGCCACAAAAAGCAGGAAGATTATATCAATGGACTTCTACAGGATACACTCAATGGCCTATATGTATAGAACTTGTTCTTAATCATGGTGTACCACTATGGTATGGTAAGCAAGTATGTCCAGATTTGGGAGATTTAAGCCAGTTTAAAACTTATGAGCAATTTGATGCAGCTGTTAAAGAGCAAATCAAATACATCACTAAATGGACAAGTGTTGCTACAGTAATTTCTCAACGTGTTCATAAAGAACTTGCACCAAAGCCACTTATGTCTATGATGTATGAAGGATGTATGGAAAAAGGTAGAGGAGTAGAAGCAGGTGGAGCTATGTATAACTTCGGACCAGGAGTTGTATGGAGTGGTCTTGCTACTTACACAGACTCTATGGCAGCTATAAAGAAATTAGTATTTGATGATAAGAAATACACTTTAGAGCAATTAAATGAAGCTTTAAAGGCTGATTTTGTTGGATACGAGCAATTAAGAAAAGATTGTTTAGAAGCACCTAAATATGGTAATGATGATGATTATGCAGATTTAATTGCTGCAGATTTAATTCAATTTACTGAACAAGAGCACCGTAAATATAAGACATTATATTCAGTGCTTAGCCATGGTACTTTATCAATCTCTAACAACACTCCATTTGGACAGCTTACTGGAGCTACATCAAATGGACGTAGAGCTTGGATGCCTTTATCAGATGGTATAAGTCCAACACAAGGAGCAGACTTTAAAGGACCTACTGCTATAATTAAATCTGTTTCTAAAATGTGTTGTGAAAACATGAATATAGGTATGGTTCATAACTTCAAGTTAATATCAGGTCTTCTTGATACAAAAGAAGGTGAAAACGGAATAATTACATTATTACGTAGTGCATGTGCCCTTCAACTTGGAGAAATGCAATTCAACTATTTAGATAATAAGACTCTAATAGAGGCTCAAAAACATCCAGAGCAATATCGTGACTTAATTGTTCGTGTTGCTGGATATAGTGCATTCTTCGTTGAATTATGTAAAGACGTTCAGGATGAAATCATCAGCAGAACTGTACTTAACCATTTTTAATTAGAAGAATTTTTGAGATTACTTAAACTAAAACTTATAAATCTGTAATCTACAGAATACTTCTGTAGATTGCAGATTGCAATTAAGATATATATTAAAAATCAAGGTAATGAAACTGGAGAATGAAAATATGAGTAATGAAAATTTAGGTGTAATTGAACGTAAAGCGACGATTTTTAATATACAGAAATACAATATGTATGATGGAGATGGAGTAAGAACTTTAGTATTCTTTCAAGGTTGCCCTCTTCGCTGTAAGTGGTGTGCAAACCCCGAAGGAATGATTAAAAAACATAGAGTTATGTTTAAAAGTAATTTATGTGTTAATTGTGGGGCTTGTGTTTCAGCTTGTCCTGTGGGAATACACACTATCTCTAATGAAACTTTAAAGCATGAAGTTAATCGCGATATTGATTGTATTGGATGTGGTAAATGCAAAGAAGCATGTACTAAATCTGCTATATCAATAGTTGGAGAAGTAAAAACTATCTCTGAACTTTTGGAAATTATAGAAGAGGATAGAACTTTTTATGAAGTTTCTGGTGGCGGAGTTACATTAGGTGGTGGTGAAGTTCTAATGCAGCCTGAAGCAGCTTCTAGTTTATTAATGGCATGTAAGCAAGTAGGAATAAATACTGCAATTGAGACTTGCGGCTATGCAAAACTAGAATCAGTACTTAAGGTAGCAGAGTTCACAGACTTATTCCTATTTGATATTAAGCATATTAATTCTGATAAGCACTTTCAATTAACAGGTGTTAGGAATGAACAGATTTTAGAAAATCTCCAGGAACTACTTCGTCGCAAATATAATGTAAAGATTCGTATGCCTTTACTTAAAGGTGTAAATGATCAACAAGAGGATATTAAAAAAGTTATGGAGTTATTAACACCATACAAAGATTATAAAAACTTTAAAGGAATTGACTTGCTTCCATATCATAAGATGGGGGTAAATAAATACAACCAATTAGGAATTGAATATCCTATAAAGGATGATCCGAGTTTAAAAAATGAAGATTTAGATAGAATTGAAGGATGGATTAAAGAATATGATTTACCTGTAAAGGTAATCCGTCACTAAATAATTTTCAAATAGATAATAAGATAGAAGGTAAGGTTTATGGGAGATTTTCTTGATAGAAACATACAACGTGTTATACAAGAGTCAGTGCCAGGAAAGCAGATTACAATAGCTCATGTTATTGCATCACCCATGCCTGATATATATGAACGTCTTGGAATTGATGAAAAAGGAGCAATAGGTATTTTAACTCTTTCTCCTTATGAATCGGCTATTATTGCAGCGGATATTGCTACAAAGGCTTCCGATGTGGAAATTGGATTCCTTGACCGTTTCACAGGTTCTGTTGTAATAAATGGTGATGTACAAAGTGTTGAAACAGCACTTGGTGCAGTAAATGATATTTTAAAGGATATGCTTGGATTTACTCCGGCTCCCATTACAAGGACATGAGAAGAAAGCGCATAATGGTAATTGGACCTTCAAAATCAGGCAAAACCACATTGGTTAATGCATTAAACAATTATGATGGTCCATTAAGAAGAACACCAGATTTGATTTATGGTAAAAACACCATTGATGTTCCAAGCTCTTATATAGAAAATGCATGGATGTATAAGCATGTAATAGCAGCAGCTCAGGATGCATCTCATGTGCTTATAGTGGTTGATCAGTCTAATAGCAGTGAAATATACTCCCATGGATTTGCAAAGTCCTTTAGATGCCCGGTAATCGGGGTTATAACAAAGTGTGACTTGGTACCTGAAAATGAAGAAAAATGTTTAAAACAGCTAAAGAACATAGGAGTGTCAGAGCCATATTTTCATATTAGTTTTAAAATTGGAACAGGAATTGATGCTTTGAAGAAGTATTTATTTGAAAAAGGTGAGGAGTAAAGGTCGATGATGAGATTTATTACTGAAGAGTACTTGAGAGACTTATTTAGAAAAGAACCTTTTGATACCTACAAGTTACAACAAGGACAGCGCCTTACACCTGGAGCAACTCAATATTTGTCTGATAAGAGAATAAAATTAAATGATGATGCTCCAAAAGCAAATAAGAATGTTTCTAAAAACAATAAGGCTGAAACAAAAGAACCAATGGTAAACAGCAATTTAAATTTGAATAAGAAACTTTGCTTAAAATTGAAATCTATGGAGGCAGTATTTCTTGTTACTAGTAGTGAAATATTAAAAGAGGATATTATCTTAGCACAAAACATTATAAATTTGGGTAGAAAAATATCAAATATCAGAAATGTTGTGGATGGAAAAGGTACTCTTGAGCCAATTTACTGCAGAGAGTGTACTGGAATGAATTCATCAAATTTTATAACAGAGCTTGATGATTGTTTCGAGATAACAGAATTTCATATGCAGCTTGCAAAAAGCAATGCAATTTTAAAAATGCACACACTTCGCTGTGCTTTAAGGGAATTACAGTTTGAAATAATTGATACCTACAAAAATGATGATGACGGTTTAAAAGATAGCATTATAGGGAACGTTAATTCAATAATTAATTCGCTGTCTCAATTGATTTGTTCAGCAGTAGGAGGAAAAGAATGTCAAAGGAAAAATTAACTTTTGAATATTGTGATAATATGGTTCAAGAGTTTGAGGAAGTAATAGAAAGACCAATTGTTAATGGTTCTTCTGTTTATTATACAGGTGTAGACTTAGGTACTGCTTGTATAGTATTGGCTGTTTTAGATGAAAACTACAAGCCTGTTGCAGGTGCATATAGATATGCAGATGTAGTTCGTGACGGTATGGTTGTGGATTATATTGGAGCAGTAAGGATTGTTAGAGAACTTAAGCAGGAAATCGAGGAAAAATTGAATACAGAGCTTATTTATGCGGCGGCTGCAATTCCACCTGGAACTGATGCTTTAGATTCTGGAGCAATTAAAAATGTAGTTCAAGCAGCTGGCTTTGAATTGACAAATCTTTTAGATGAACCTACTGCTGCAAATGCTGTACTTAAAATTCAAAATGGTGCAGTTGTAGATATCGGTGGTGGAACAACTGGAATATCTGTTTTAAAGGATGGAAAAGTAGTTTATGTTGTGGACGAACCTACAGGTGGTACTCATTTTTCACTAGTTATTGCAGGTGCATATGGAATGCCTTTTAATGAGGCAGATAAATTTAAAAGAGATAATAAGAACCACAAGGAAATTTTACCAGTACTAAAGCCAGTAGTTGAAAAGGTGTCAACAATTATTAGTAAGTATATTAAAGATTATGATGTTAATGAAATTTCTTTAGTAGGTGGTACTTGTTGTTTGACAGGCATCGAAGAAATTATTCAAAAAAAGACTGGCGTGTATACACATAAACCTAAAAATCCTATGTTTGTTACACCACTTGGAATAGCATTAAGCTGTACACAAGATATTATGGAATAATAAGGAGAGTGTTTAAAAGTGGATTTTAGAATTATAAAATCACCTTCCCATAGCACTAAAGAAATTCTCATAAAACGTATCGGTGTAAAGTGCGAAACGGATTTAAACAGCGTTGATGCAATAGGACTTGTGCAAGGTAAGCTTATCGATATGATTTATGCTGCAGATATTGCCGAAAAAGCTGTTGGGGTTACTGTTGAAGAGATTAGGGGTACATGTCCCCAACACATGGTTTTAATTGGAATTTTTGGTGACACATCATCAGTTGAAGCCGCCATAAATGAAATTAAAATGAAAATGAAAGAGGGAAAAACAATATGATAGTAGCAAGACTTATTGATAATGTATGGGCCACTAGAAAGGCAGAATCACTTAGCGGACTTAAATTTATGCTTGCAGAAGAAATTGGTGGAATAGATGAAGGACGCAGATTTATTGTTGTGGATATTATAAGTGCAGGTATTGGTGATAGGGTTATCGTTAGTACTGGCTCCTCTGCCCGCAAAATGTTGGGTGACGACAATATTCCTGTGGATGCAGTTGTTATTGGAATAATTGATGATGATTGTCAGTTTGGTTAAATAAGATCTTTCTTAAAAATAATCACAGGATTTTAAGAGTTTTATGGACAGCAATATTATTTTGAAAGGAAGTGAAAAATATGAAAAGATTAATTTGTGCAAAAGATGTTGAAGCATTAATACTAAAAAATGAAAAAGTATTTTATTTAGAAGGCAGTGAAATAATTACTCCATCAGCTAATGATCTTGCAAAAAATAGTGGAATAATATTCACTACAGAAGCACCAGCACCTAAAATTGAGCATGTAGAAGCTAAAAAAGCTCCAAACATGCCAAACATAGAGGGTATGGATGTTGAAATGATGCTTAATTTCTTTAAAACAATGATGGACAAGGGTCTTTTACAACAAATGCTTGAATGTTTAAAGCCAAAGAATGTTCTATTTGAAGCTGAGTCTGATCCTAGCGGACTTAAAGTTGTTAGAGGAAACACAGTAAAAATGGATGTATTTGACACTGGTAACCCAGATGCAAAAGTTTATTTTCAAGAGTTAGTAAACAAAGAAGAATCAAAAATGAGTGCTGGATTTTTAATTATTGAAAATTCAAAATTTGATTGGGAATTAACTTATGAAGAAATTGACTATGTTATCGAGGGAACTTTAACTGTTGAAGTTAATGGAAAGACATACACAGCTTATCCTGGAGATGTGTTATTCGTACCATCAGGTTCTAAAGTAGTTTGGGGTTCTCCAGACAAGGCTAGGGTATTCTATACAACATATCCAGCAAACTGGGCGGATCTTTTATAGAAGACTAGGAGGATTGACCTATGCAAGCGCTTGGTTTAATAGAAACAAAAGGATTACTTGCAGCTGTTGAGGCGGCTGATACAATGGTTAAATCCGCAGATGTAAGTATTATTGAAAAGACTTATGTAGGTGGCGGTCTTGTTACAATTTCAGTTACAGGTGATGTAGGTGCAGTAAAAGCAGCTATAGAAGCTGGGGTAGCGGCTGTTAAAAAACTTGATCAAGAATTTTTAGTTTCAGAGCATGTAATTCCACGTCCTCACGAAGAATTGGAGAATATAATTGGATCTAATACTACAGCAGAATGCATAGAAGAGCCATCATCTGATGAAAAGATGGAGGATGGAGAAAATGCAGATAAAGTAGAAGAACCAGAAAATCCAAAAGTTTTATCATCTGATAAGAAAGAGGATGTAGAAACTATAGAAGAAACTGAAGATGAGGCTAAGGAAAATCAAAATAAAGATGCTTCAGAAGCTGATTTAGATAAACTACATAAGGTGAATTTAGAGAATTTACATAAAGACGATGTAGATAATTTAGTAAGTAAAAATGGTATAGAAAAAACCATTTTGATATTATCTAAGTTAAAAGTAGTTAAGCTTAGAAATCTAGCTCGTGAATATAAAGATTTTGTAATTACAGGCAGAACAATTTCAAAAGCAGGTAAAAATTTATTACTTGCAAAATTCAAATTATATTACGAGAAAAATTAGATTTATATATTGTAAAGTTTACGAAAGGAAGTAAGGAATAATGGAAAACTTCGACAAGGATTTACGTTCAATACAAGAAGCAAGAGACCTTGCTAGACTAGGAAAAGTAGCAGCTAATAAAATTGCTGATTATACTGAAGAACAAATTGATAAAATTTTATGCAACATGGTTAGAGTTGCAGAAGAGCATGCTGCTTGTTTAGCACAGATGGCAGTTGAAGAGACAGGTTTTGGTAAAGTTGAAGATAAAACTTTTAAAAATCATTTAGCAGCTACTGTACTATATGATTCAATAAAAGATATGAAAACTATCGGTATAATTAAAGAAGACGAAGCAAATAAGCTTATAGAGATTGCTGAACCAGTTGGTTTAGTTATGGGCATAGTACCTTCAACAAACCCAACTTCTACTGCGATTTTCAAAGCTATGATTTCAATTAAATCTCGTAATGCTATAGTTTTCTCACCACATCCATCTGCTGCAAAATGTACAATTAAGGCAGCTGAATTAATGCGTGATGCAGCTATTGAAGCTGGTGCACCAGAAAATATTATAGGTTGCATAACTACTCCAACAATCGGAGCTACAAATGAATTAATGAAGAGCAAAGAAGTTGCTATAATAATAGCTACAGGTGGTCCAGGAATGGTTAAAGCTGCTTATAGTGCAGGAAAGCCAGCTCTTGGTGTTGGGGCAGGAAACTCTCCAGCGTACATAGAAAGAACTGCTAATGTAGAGAAAGCTGTTAGAAACATCATTGCAAGTAAGACTTTTGATAATGGTACAATTTGTGCTTCAGAACAATCAATAATTTGTGAAGAGTGCAATGAAGCTGTAGTTATTGAAGAACTTAAAAAGCAAGGTGGATATTTCATGACAGCAGAAGAAACTGATAAAGTTTGTAAGCTGTTATTCAAAAATGGTCATGCTATGAATGCTAAGTTTGTTGGAAGAAGTGCACAAGTTATTGCAACTGCTGCAGGATTTACAGTTCCATCAGAAACTAAAGTACTTATAGGAAGACAAAATGGAGTAGGTGAAGGCAATCCATTGTCATATGAAAAACTTACAACAGTTCTTGCATTCTATACAGTAAAAGATTGGCATGAAGCATGTGAGTTAAGTATTGAATTACTTCAAAATGGAATTGGTCATACAATGAGTATACATACTGAAGATAGAGATATAGTTATGAAGTTTGCTAAAAAGCCAGCTTCCCGTATACTTGTTAACACTGGTGGAGCACAAGGTGGAACAGGTGCAAGCACAGGTCTTAACCCTTCATTTACTTTAGGATGTGGTACATGGGGAGGAAGCTCAGTATCTGAGAATGTTACTCCAGAACATCTTATAAATATAAAGAGAGTTGCTTATGGTTTAAAAGATTGTGCAACATTAGCATCTAATGATCCAACTTTCAACCGTATAAAAACTGCTGAGAACTGTCATGGTGTTCAAAATGTTGAGAAGCAATTTATGAACATGAGTCCAGCTCAAATTGCAGCAGCTGCAGCAGCTTTAAATAAAGCTACTGAGTGTGTTAAAAATACTGATAACTGTACTGAGTGCGGTTGTGAGAGTGCAAAAAATGAGGAGCTTTTAAACTTAGTTAACCAAATAGTTGCCGCTATGAAGGGGGCAAACTAATGGATAATTTAGAGGCAGTATTAAAGCTTTTACTAGAAACTGTAAAGGGCAAAAGTGAAAATACTGTATCTCAGGTAAATTCATCTGAGATTCCAGTAGGTATTTCTAATAGACACGTACATCTTTCACAAAGGGATTTAGAATGTATTTTTGGAAAAAACTATCAACTTACTAAACTTAAAGATTTGTCTCAGCCTGGACAATATGCGTGCAAAGAAGTTGTAACAGTATGTGGACCAAAGGGTGCAATTGAAAAAGTTAGAATTCTTGGACCAGTAAGAAGTAAGACTCAAGTTGAAGTATTAGCTGGAGATTGCATTAAACTTGGAGCAGTATCACACGTAAGACTATCTGGAGATTTAAGCAGAACGCCTGGAATTACATTAGTTGGACCAAAAGGTTCTGTTCAAATTGAAGAAGGCTTAGTAGTTGCACAAAGACATATTCATATGACACCTGAAGATGCTAAAAATTTAGGGGTCTGTGATGGAGATATAGTATCAATAAAATTTGATGATTTCAGAGGCGGAATATACAGCAACGTAGCTATCAGGGCTAATGATGCTTCAAAGCTTGAATGCCATCTTGATATCGAAGAAGCTAATGCAATGGGCATTAACTCAAAATCAAAAATAACAATAGTGAAATAGAAAAATAATCAATAACAATTAAAATAATAAAAAGTGGTAAAAAATAAATGATTATAATTAAAAATTATAATATACAAATAATAAGATAATTAGGAGGATTTTAAAATGAAATATGATGCATTAGGAATGATAGAAACTAAAGGATTAGTAGGATCAATAGAGGCAGCTGACGCTATGGTTAAGGCAGCAAACGTATATTTAATAGGTAAAGAATATGTTGGAGGCGGACTTGTAACTGTTATGGTTAGAGGAGATGTTGGAGCTGTTAAAGCTGCTACAGATGCTGGAGCTGCTGCTGCACAACGTGTTGGAGAATTAATATCAGTTCACGTTATACCACGTCCACATTCTGAAGTTGAAGTAATTCTTCCATCAACTAAAGAAGCTGCAAAATAGGATTTAATTAAATTGTAAGTAAAATGCCGCTAAAGTATATTTAGCGGCATTTTCATTGTTGTCTATAAATAAAACCACCTGCTTAGCTGGTGGATATTTATTGATTTTTTTATTAAATATCAACAATCATTTTCAGAATATTGATTTTATGATTATACCACAAAGAGTATTACATTACTTGAATTATGAAATTTCTAAGAAATGAGTTGCATAAGAAGCGAAGGAACTGTTTAAATTTAATTTTAGAAATTCTTCTTTTAGACAGATAAAATTATCGTAAGCCTGGCAAGGACGCCAGGCTAGCGAACCTGATGCAGGACGCTGAATGTGAGCGTTAGATAATTTTATATGGCTAAAAGATTAGAATTCCTTAAATTAAATTTATTGTTACAAGCTCTTATGCAAGTCATGGAGGAGAAATTTCATAATTCCATTACATTGTACCTTTTTGTGGTTAAGTCATTTTATTAGTTTTCAGCAAAATTTAATGCAAATATATGTTGACTTATATTTCATATCATGATACAATAATCTTCGTCAAAGGGGTATAGCTCAATTGGTAGAGTAGCGGTCTCCAAAACCGTTGGTTCCGGGTTCAAGTCCTCGTGCCCCTGCCATAATGAAAGCCAGTAACCACATGGGTTACTGGCTTTTTAATATACATATTTAATTTAGTGATTTTTAAGCATTTGGTTGTCTTTTGGTTGTTTCTCAAAAGTATGCTTAAGAATTACTATTTTTTTATAGAAAGATTTCATATTTATTAATCTGACTTTTTTACAGATTAATATGTTTTGTCGATGAATATTCATTTTCAGATTTATTTGAAATAATTATGGTAATTAGATATTTTAATTTTTACTCGATTTCTTGTAGTTTCTAGACAATGAGGTTATAAAGATTATTAATGCAGAAACTATACCAATAATTATAAATAACCAACCTATTGGTATTAAGAAAAATGGTTCTATAAGAGTACCATCTGGAGCAATCTTTGACCCAATGATGTTATAAGCAACTATACAACTAATTGCTATAATAAATGATATTAAAGATAAAAGATATTTTTTCATAAAAGTTACCTCCTGTTAATTAGTATAAGTTTTATATTTTTTATTGAATAATAGTATAATACCATAAAAATTATCGTTTATCAATAAAAAAAATATCTAATTCGATATATATTTAGTGTAATTCAATATATTTATTCCGTTTTTCAATTAAGGTTTTTCAATCAAGGGGGTGGGGTTGCAAGTGAGGTGTAATTAAGGTTTCATTTTACAATTAAGGTTTGCAATTAAGATTATAAAAACATTAATGGAATTGATATGAAAATCAGATTAACAATAGTCGGCAATAGTATAAATAAATTAGGGTGCTTTAATTTGTATTTAAAATATAGTAATGATAATATAAATAAATATAGTATAATGTTGGTATAATTTTAATTGTTTATTTCGGTGGTAATTCACGTAACATTTATTTTGTATGAAAACTTTTGAAGTGTATATTAAGCTCACTGGAGGGGATGGACTTGATATTTATAAATAGTAGCTGTACAGATCCATATATTAATCACGCTGTAGAAGAGTATATACTTAAGTATAAGGATACGGATTGTTTTATATTGTGGAGAAATAGAAGATCTATACTTATAGGAAAAAATCAAAATATTCTAAGAGAAATAAATTTAGAATATGTTAAAGAAAAAGGTATTGATGTAGTTAGAAGGGTATCTGGTGGGGGAACAGTTTTTTGCGATTTAGGTAATTTGAACTTTACATTTATAACTAAAAAGGATTCTGATTTTGTAGATTTTAAAGGGTTTACTAAGCCTATAATAAATGCTTTAAAAAAGCTTGGAGTAGATGCAGAGTTTAATGGAAGAAATGATTTAACAGTTGAAGGAAAAAAGTTTTGCGGCAATGCCCAATATTCTTATAAAAATAAAGTTCTACATCATGGAACTTTATTATTTGATGCGGATTTATCAGACTTAGTAAAAGCTTTAAAAAGCAATCCAATAAAATTTAAGGACAAGGCTATTAAGTCAGTATCCAATAGGGTTACTAATATAAGAAAATATCTAAATAAGGATATGAACGTAGAAGAATTTAAAAATAGCCTTATAAAATTGGTGATGGAAGAATTTAATTGTAAGGAGTTTTATGAACTAAATAAAGAAGAGATGGAAAAAATAAATAAAATATCTGAAGAAAAATTTTCTACTTGGCAATGGACTTATGGAAATTCACCTAAATTTCAATTTTTTAATGAGGATAAGTTTAAATGTGGAGTAGTTCAAATTAGTTTATCAGTAAAGGATGGAAATATAAGTAACATAAAAGTAAATGGAGATTTTTTTGGTATGAGAGAAATTTCTCAATTAGAAAATATGCTTTTAGGAAAGAAATATGATGAGGATAACATAAAGCAAGTTATTAAAGATGTATCTGTTTCAGAATATATCTCTGATTTAACAAGAGAGCAATTTATGGGGTTGATGTTTAATTATAAGTAAACATATGATTAACCCACAATAAGATACAATGTAATGGAATTATGAAATTTCTCCTCCATGACTTGCATAAGAGCTCAGAACAATAAATTTAATTTAAGCAGTTCCTTTGCTTCTTATGCAAGTCATTCCAGAGAAATTTCATAATTCAGGTAATGTAATGCTTTTTGTTGGATAATCAACATGTATGATTTATAAGTTGTATGTAGTTTATGCATAGAAAAATAGAATGTGTGTGTATTATATTATATGCTGCATTGAATATTTTAAGGGGGAATTAAAATGTACGTAAGAAAACCAGAATGGTTAAAAGTAAAATTAGTTAGAAATCACAATTCTATTGAAGTGGAAAATCTATTGAAAGATTTAGAATTAAATACTGTATGTGAGCATGCTTTATGCCCTAACAGGGGAGAATGTTTTCATAAAGGTACAGCTACTTTTATGATACTTGGAAGAAATTGCACAAGAAATTGTACATTTTGCAATGTAACTAAAAGTAAACCAGAGCCTGTAAATGAAAAGGAACCGGAAAATTTAGCTAAAGCTGTAGATAGACTTGGATTAAAACATGTGGTTGTTACTTCTGTAACTAGAGATGACTTAGAAGATGGTGGAGCAGGGCATTTTGCTAAGGTTATAAAGGAAGTTAAGAATTTAAATAAAAATGTAACTATTGAGGTTTTAATACCTGATTTCCAAGGAAATGAAAAAGCTCTTAAACTAGTAGCAGATGAGAAGCCGGATATAATAAATCATAATGTAGAAACAGTACCAGATTTATATCCAGGAGTTAGACCAAGAGCAATTTATCAAAGATCTCTTAAGGTTTTAGAAAATGTAAAGAAATTGGATAATTCTATTTTGACTAAATCAGGAATAATGCTAGGATTAGGAGAAACAAAACAACAAGTGGTTAGTCTTATGAAGGATCTTAGAAAAGTAGATTGTGACATATTTACTATAGGACAATATTTACAACCATCTAAAAAACATCACGATGTAGTAGAATATGTTCATCCAGATGTATTTGAGGAATATAGGAAAATTGGAGAAAGTTTAGGATTTAAATACGTTGCTTCGGCTCCTTTAGTTAGAAGTTCATATAATGCAGTAGAAGTGTTCAATAAAATTAAAGGAAAATAAACACTCCATTTTATAGTCTCCAATATATACATACTTTACATAAACTGATAAAATGGATTAGAGACATTAGTTTATTTGTTTTAAATTTGGAGGAGATATCTTTAGTTATTTAAAATATAGATAAAAGTAATTAAATATAGTAAAATGTACTTATGAAAAGGAAGTGAGTACATTTGAAAAATAATAATTATAAACCAAATGAAGTTGTAGAGTTAATTAAGTGTATCAGTTAGAACATTGCAAAGATGGAATAACGAAGGAATATTAAAAGCATTTAGAACAACAACAAATAGAAGATATTATACTTACGAACAATATAAAGAGTTTAAAGGAATATCATCTTCTGAAAAAAGAACAATTATATATACAAGGGTTTCAACTTCTAATGAAAAAGATGATCTAAAAAATCAAGTTGAGTTTCTTAAACAATATGCTAATGCAAAAGGAATTATTGTAGATGAAATTATAGAGGATTATGGAAGTGGATTGAACTATATTAGTTCAAGATATAATTTCCATACTGCATATTTTTAGTTGCAGAATTTATGGCTTAAGAAAATATAAGAAAAAGATAAAGGAAGATGAAGAAGTTGAAAAAAGCATACAAAATAGAAATTAAGCCAACAGAAGAACAGATAACTAAAATTCATCAAACTATTGGTGTAAGTAGGTTTATATAAAATTTTTATATTGCTCATAATAAAGAAGTTTATGAAAAAGAGAAAAAATTTATTAGTGGTATGGATTTTTCTAAATGGCTTAATAATGAGTATATTCCTAATAATACCGATAAAATTTGGATTAAAGAAGTATCCTCTAAAGCTACTAAACAAGCCATTATGAATGGAGAAAAAGCTTTTAAAAAGTTTTTTGATGGTAAAGCAAGTTTTCCTAAATTTAAGAAAAAGAAAAATCAAGNCATAGTTAAAAGTGGTACAGTAAGTGAAAAATCAGATAGATATTTTGTTTCAATTTTAGTTGAAGAAGCTATTAATTTAGACAATAAACCTTATTCAGAAGGAATAGGAGTAGACCTTGGACTAAAGAATTTTGCAATTTGTAATAATGGTTTATCTAAAAAGAATATTAACAAAACTAAAACAGTTAAAAAAGCAGAAAAGAAACTAAAACGTGAGCAAAGAAAACTTTCAAGGAAATATGAAAGTTTAAAATTAAGAAATAAAAAAGAGAAAGGAGAAGCTACTCGTCAAATTATCCAAAAACAAATAGTCAAGGTACAAAAACTTCATCAAAGACTTACAAATATAAGAACTGATTACATAAATAAAACAGTGAATGAGTTAATAAAACAAAAACCAAGTTTTATAACTATCGAAGATTTAAATGTAAGTGGAATGATGAAGAATAGACATTTAGCTAAAGCGGTTGCTGGGCAAAAGTTTTATGAATTTAGAATTAAACTTATTTCAAAAGCTAAACAAAATGGCATTGAAGTAAGAATAGTTGATAGATTCTATCCAAGTAGTAAAGTGTGTAGCTGTTGTGGAGCATATAAGAAAGATTTAAAACTATCTGATAGAGTTTACAAATGCAGTTGTGGGCTTTCTATTGATAGAGATTTAAATGCATCAATAAATTTAGCTAATGCTAAAGAATATAAGATAGCTTAATTAAACAAGCACTTATATGTGTACCCAAGGCTATTTGGGGAATTAACGACTGTGGAGTGCTATACAAACTGTAGTAGCTTAGGCAAGGCAGAGTACGTTGAAGCAGTAAGAATCTCAATATGGATACATTTGACCATATTTTGAGTAGCAGATTCTATGCAATTATATGACATTATTGTAATAGGAGGAGGGCCTGGAGGCCTATCCGCTGCTATTTCTGCTAAAAAGCAAGGAATGGGTAAGGTTTGTATAATAGAAAGAGAGAATTCTTTAGGCGGAATGCTAAACGAGAATATTCATAATGGGTTCTGTTTAGAAGATTTTGAAGAATATGTTACTGGTCCAGAGTATATACAAAAACTTGTAGATGAAGTAAATAAATATAAAATAGAAACTAAAATAAATTCTACCGTATTAAGGCTTACTAAAGATAAAGAAATAACTTATGTAAGTGAAAAAGAAGGTATAAAAAATATAAAAGCTAAAGCTGTAGTTTTAGCCACAGGATGTAGAGAACAGTCTATAGGTGCTATAAATATACCAAGAAATAGGTGTGTTGGTATATATACTTGTGGAGCAGCTCATAAACTAGTGAATTTGCACGGATATCTACCAGGAAAAGAAATTGTAGTCTATGGCTCAAGTAATTTAGCATTATTAACTGCTAGAAGAATGAAATTAGAAGGTGCAAATGTGAAAATGGTGGTAGAAAAGAATCTACAGCCCATAGGAAAGAAAGAATATTTTAAAGAGTGTATAGATGACTTTAATATACCCTTTAAGGAAAGTTGTTATATAGTTGATATAAAAGGAAGAGATAGAGTAGAAGGGTTAACTTTAGCTTCACTAAATAAAGATAGAAAAGTAATAAAGGGTACTGAATGTTATGTGGAATGTGATACATTACTTTTATCAGTACAATTGTTTCCAGAAACTGATATAACAGTGGATGCTAAAATTTCACTAAATAACTCATGGGGTGGACCAGTAGTAGATGAGAATATGTGTACATCTGTAGAGGGAATATTTGCTTGTGGAAACTTACTTAAGATTAATTATAATACTAATCATGTAGTTTTTGAAGGAAATAAAGCTGGCAAGTTTGCAGCTGCATATGTAAAAATATTAAAAGAGACTATTTAAATTTTTAGTGCTGTACAAAACATCAAATGTACAGCACTAAAAAAGTTTTTTAAAGCAATTATTGCAAATAAATGAACTGCCTTTATTAATAGATAGTCCTTCTTGAGTTTTTATAGGTTTGCCGCATATTTCACAGAATTCATTACTAGGATTATCTGAAATCTTTTTTTTGTTACATTGGCAAGAAATTAATTTATTTTTTTTATTTGCTGGTGGTGAGTAGATTATAGGCTTTTCAGCTTCTTCTTTTTTGAATACAGAGTATTCCATAGAATATTCACTTTCAGGGAAGAGTTCTAATTCAAACCGAGGATTATCTTTATCGTAAAATTCCTCAATAATTAATCTTCTTATTTGAGCATCGTTTATAATCAATCCGCTTTTTTCTATTCCATCAAAAATACTTTTAGTTATATTTGTGGTATCGGGATGTCTTTTTTTACTTTTATAATATACTTTTAATATAGCTATTAATGATTCATTAAGCACTGTATTAGGATTTTGACATCTAGCTTCATAAGCTATCTGCTGCTCATATAGAGCGTATCTATCGTGGTATTTTCCAGAATTATAAGGTAGTATGGCTCGTCCTCGATTATTAGAAAGTTTAAAATTAGATTTAGTTATGGGAGATCCTTTAATTATAACTTTAGCGTAATTACAAATCATACACAAACTCCTTTTTTATATTATCAAAAGAATTATATCATAATATGAATATAATATAAAATGTATGAGTTTTGAAAGTTTTTAGGTTTTCCTTGATGATATATAAAGTTTTTTGTATTATAGAAGTTAAGGTATAAAATTAAATGTAGTAATATTTTAGGCTATATGAAAATATTGTATTACGGTATTTTTTTAAGTTAAGAACTTAACTTCTTTAATTTTAAAAGCTAAAAACCCAAATATAGATGTAAGTTCTTTAATAGGAATATAGTTACAGCATTTAATTCTATACTTTCCCTATAAGTAACTTACAAAATTTTTTAAGAAACTAATTTTAATTCAGCAAGTATTGTGTCTAAAGGTATATCATTTTTAGCTTCCTCATAAACAAAACGCACCAATTCTTTAGCCGATAGGCTTTTTATAGACTTTATAGTATCACCAATGGTTTCAAGTTTTTTAGGATTATATAATCTATAAATCTCTAAAAAATTGATTGCTAAAAATGTAAGTAGAAAATACCTCTCGATAGAGAGTATACATTGAACTTTATATTCGTCAAAACCTAAGTGTGTTTTAAGATATTTGTAATTAGTTTCAATGTTCCATCTATATAGATAGTATTTTATTATAGCTTTATTACTAAGTTCTATGTCTGTAGACATTAGATATACTGGTTCTTTAAAGCTGTCCCCATCAACTTCATAGCAAATTAAGGCTAATGCATTTTCAATCTTTGAAACTTTGCCTTCGTATTTATATACTCTATAATCCTTACCTTCGACGGTAACTACATCTAAGGTAGATGGATTTATATATTTAGCAAATTCCTTAATTTGCATTGAAATTCCTAATGGAGAGATTTTTCTATTAGATTTTAAAGCCCCAATAAAGTTAAAACCTTTTAAAATACAACCATTAATTAACTTTTCGCTAGTGTACCAACTATCAGTAAGACAATATATTTTATCGCAGTTAGAAGGTTTTTCAAAAGAATTAATAAAACCTAAAGCTATATCTGGTTTACTCATAAATTTTTTATTATGATTTTTGCAGTTTTCTTCGTTAAAATAAGACTTATAGTTTAGCGGAATAGACATATCCTCTGCTACAAAATTAGAAGTAACTACACAGTGGGACCAAAGATTTTTACCTTCTGTATGGCAATGATTATAGCTTAATCCTTGCATCTTCTTTGCTTGAGTTTTTGGATTAACAGTATCATCTATAACTAAGAATCCTACGGATTTAGGCTTTATGAGTTTATTAAAATGTAGTTTTAAATAATTAATACGATTTCTATCTATGAGACTATCGTCCCATTTAGAGTTACTCAAAAATCTATATATGGAACTGCTGCTTTTAGCAGCTAGTATATATTCTGAAATCTTTAATAAAGATTTAGTGCCATCTAAATTTATTAATCCATTAATAATAGTGGATATATGATGAAATTGAGGTTTACTCATTCCATAATTTACATCATTTAAGTAATTGTAAAGTTCATCATTAATGGATACAATATGATTAGTAAATTTACTTGGCATACTGACAACCTCCCGTGTTTTAATTGAGTAGTAACTTTTATATATCACGGATAAGGTCAGTGTGCCATATTTATTTTTTGGTAATACTACCAATTTAACTTTTTATTTTGCAGAAGTTAAGTTAAGAACTAATAATGAAAAAGTAAGAGCTAATAGTGAAAAAGTAAGAGATATTGAAAAAATTCAGCAAAGCTGAATTTTTACTACAATTATTACTTATTACCTATTACTTACAAATTAATTATAAAAAACTCTTAGAGTTTTATCCTTACTTCTTACTTCTTAGCTCTTAACTATTACTTATTATACTTTGCATTTTAATATAAAATTTAAATACTATACAGTAAAGGAAGGAATTTATTATGAATGAAGATATAAAAATATTAGCCATAGAAAGTAGTTGTGATGAAACAGCAGCGGCAGTAGTTGTAAATGGCAGGGAGGTATTATCTAATATAATAGCTTCTCAAATAGATATACATACTAAATTTGGAGGAGTAGTTCCAGAGGTGGCTTCTAGAAAACACATAGAAGCTATAAGTGCAGTGGTTCAGGAGGCTTTAGATAAAGCTAATGTTACATTTGAGGATATAGATGCTATAGGTGTTACCTATGGACCTGGATTAGTAGGTGCGCTACTGGTAGGACTTCAATATGCAAAAGGACTTAGCTATGCGTTAAACAAGCCATTAATAGGTGTAAATCATATAGAAGGACATATAAGTGCTAATTTTATAGAATATAAAGAATTAGAGCCACCTTTTGTATGCCTTGTGGTATCTGGAGGACACACTTTCATAGTATATATGAAGGATTATGGTGAATTTGAAGTTTTAGGTGGAACTAGAGACGATGCAGCAGGAGAAGCTTTTGATAAAGTTGCAAGAGCTATAGGCCTTGGCTATCCGGGAGGACCTAAAATAGATAAAGTTTCAAAGAGAGGAAATGCTGAAGCGATAAAATTCCCTAGAGCTAATTTTCATGATGATAGTTTGGATTTTTCCTTTAGTGGAGTTAAATCTGCAGTACTTAATTATTTAAATAATAAAGAAATGAAGAAGGAAGAGATAGTGAGGGAAGATGTGGCAGCATCGTTCCAAAAGGCAGTGGTAGACGTACTGGTGGACAATGCTATAGAAGCTTGTAAAAATCAAAATGTAGATAAAATAGCTATTGCAGGTGGAGTAGCTGCTAATTCATGCCTTAGAGAAACTATGATTAAAAGAGGAGAAAAAGAGGGAATAAAGGTATTGTTTCCTTCAATGATTTTATGCACAGATAATGCAGCCATGATAGGTAGTGCTGCTTACTTTGAATATAAGAAGGGAAACATAGCTCCGTTAACTTTAAATGCCATTCCAAATTTAAAATTAGGGGAAAGATAAAAAACTTAGAATAGTGGGGGTGAAAAATTGGGGATAAATAAAAAGGAAAGATTTAAATCTTTATTAGAAACTTATTCTGGATTGCCGAAGGAAATATATGTTTTATTTATAGCTAGAGTTATAAATTGTATTGGAAATTTTGTTTATCCATTTATGACATTCTTCTTGAAGGATAGATTAAATATGTCGCCTAAACAAATAGGTGTATTTATAACAATAACTGCAGTATGCGGCGGTATTGGAGCCTTAGCAGGTGGAAAGTTAGCTGATCATGCAGGAAGAAAACGTACAATAGTTATATCTCAAGGTTTAGCTGCTTTTTCATTAATTTTATGTGGCATATTAAATAATCCGCATTTTATAATATGGCTACTTATTTTATCAGGAATATTTAATGGTGCAGCTCAGCCTGCTAATAGTGCAATGCTTGCTGATGTCACTAATAAGCAAAATAGAAAAGCAGCATTCTCTCTTTTATATTTAGGTATAAATGTAGGGTTTGCCATAGGGCCATTAATTGCAGGGCTTTTATACAATGATCATATGAGAATTTTATTTATAGGAGATGGGATAACTACAATAATATCATTAATTTTGGTAGTATTGTATGTAAAAGAATCTATACCTGAAAAACAGCAAATGGAAATAGTAAGTAATGATGACGAAAAAGGTGAAGAAGGTTCTACTATTTTAGCATTAATCAAGAGACCAAATTTACTTATATTCACTTTAATTTCTATTGTATATTCATTCATTTATGCTCAAGCTGGTTATATAATACCACTTCAAGTAAATGATATTTTTGGAAGTATGGCTTCCAAAAAATTATACGGATATTTAATGACTGTAAATGCTCTTACAGTAATATTTTTCACCACGGTTATAACTCATATTACAAAGAAAAATAAGTCTGTATTTAATATTGCATTGGCAGGAGTTTTTTATGCTGTAGGTTTCGGAATGTTATCTGTCATAAAAGCATATCCATTATTTATAGTTTCTACAGCAGTATGGACAGTAGGAGAGATTTTATGCTCAACAAATTCAGGAGTATACATAGCAAATCATAGCCCAATGTCACATAGGGGGAGATTTAATGCCCTTATACCTATAATATCTGGAGCGGGCTATGCCATAGCACCATATATAATGGGTGGAATTTTAGAGAATTACGGATTTACATTATCCTGGACTTTAGTTTTGGGCCTAGCTGTTTTGTCAGGAATCTCCATGTATGGACTTTACATAAGCGAAAAGAGAAAATAAGAATAATGGGAACTGTCAATTAATTATGTTCTGAGCAATTAACCTTGCATAAGTGAAACCAAAAGTGCAAGGAATTTAATTTATTAATCTACTATACTGTTTTTAGAGAGGAGGGATACGTTTGAACTGGTATGAACGAATTAACGAAGCATTTGACTATATTGAAGAACACTTAGATAGCATCATTGATTTAGATAAAGTTGCTAATATAATGTGTCAATCTATAGTTAGTTTTCAGCGTACATTTTCTATATTTATGAATATGTCAATATATGAATATATACGCAGAAGGCGTATGACATTGGCTGCTATTGAATTGCAAACAAATTCTATAAAGGTCATCGATGTAGCCTTGAAATATGGTTATGAATCGCCAGAGTCATTTACTCGTGCTTTCAAAGAGATTCATGGGATATCACCATCAGCAGCACGTAAGAAAGGTGTTCAGCTTAATCTATTTCCACGTATCACTTTTCTACTCACAGTAAAAGGAGATATTGAAATGGATTACGAAATGTATAACAAGAATGAGCAAATCGTCAACCTTAAAGGACATAATTGGGCTATTGACCCATCGCCACAGCTTAAGCCTGTAGATAATTGCATTTACTTAGCAAATAAATGGAGGGAATTAGGTTATGTTGATCTTTTAGACTTAGGAACAGGACTTGGTCGCAATGCTATTTATTTTTCAAAACAAGGGTTCAATGTAACCGCAATGGATATTTCTGATTATGCAGTTCAATACTTAAAAACATGGGCTACAAAAGAAAATCTGCCTATAAATGCAGAGATTGGTGATATGCTATCTCTACATTACTCCAATCAATCATTTGACTGTATCTTTGCTTACCATGTTCTTTCTCATACTGATTCAATTGGCATGAAAAAAACAATTGCAGAAATTGAAAGGGTGCTCAAACCAAATGGTGAGGTATATTTGTCATTTTGCTCAAAAGAAAGTACAGAATTTATTGAGAATAGATCTAACAAATTAGACAAAAATACTCTTATAAGCCGAGATGAACTTGAAAAAGGTATACCTCATTTCTACGCCGATTTAAATGATATCAAAGAACTTTTAGTAAATTTTAAGATAGAGCTCATAAAACATACAGAGTATTTTTACAGTGGCTTCAACCCGCATAACCATCGAAGGGAAAAATTTTATTATGTTAATGCTATCCTAAAGTGAAGAAAATAAGCATAATATACGGCAAACTTAATACACAATATTTTCATATTGTAAAGTAAAAAACTAATATTAAAAATTTTTAGATAGTATGTGTCTGAGGGTTATATTTTTTAATAATTCAATTTTTAAATACATTTTACAATTTTAATATTTTATAAATTAACCTAATAAAATAAAAATCGCAATATATATTTCATAGTATTGAATATTAACTTGATGACATTGGGCAAAAAAAGGGTGAGACTTGGTTAAAAAGTAGTATTATAGAATAGTGACTAAAATAATAATAGATGGAGAGTGAGATAATGAAAAAATTAGTTTTAGCAATTATTATGGGAGCTATATTAATTTTAAGTGGTTGTGGTGAAGCAAAATCAAAAGACGAAAAGTCTAAATTATACAATGATAATGGGTCAATAGTAAAAGAGTATGATTCATTTAATTATTTTTTTAGAGATAGTGAAGGAGAAGATTCTAATTTTAAAATGAGCTTTAAAACATTTTCTGGTACCGATACTATTATGAAGATTGATTCCGATGGCAAAGAAGAATTAAATCTTACGTATGATATAAAAGTCAATAAAGGTAAAGTAAAATTAGTATTTATTAACCCAGAGGATAAAATTGAGGTAATAGTTGAGGGAAAAGGAAAAGGAAACTATAAAACTACACTAGAAAGCGGAAAGTACAGAGTTAAGGCGGTTGGTGCAGAAGCCAAGGGAAATTTAGAAATTAAAGCTAATACTAATGCAAAAGTTGTAGTTAAAGGAGAAGAATAGAAGTGATAAAAACAAGCTAGGCGTAGCCGTTCGTTTAAGCCCTAATTCCCGGTTACTAATAATACTTTGACGTAAGGCATTAGCTTGTATAAACCTTAAATTTGTAGGGTAGACCAGGTAAAAGGTAAAAGGTAATAGGTAAAAAGTAATAAGTAAGAGTTAAGGATAAAACTCAAAGAGTTTTTTATGATTAATTTATGAATAAGTAACAAGAGAACAGGTAAAAAATAGAATTACTCGAAAAATTCAGAAAAGCTGAATTTTTAGTACAACTATTACTTCTTAGCTATTACCTGTTACTTATCTATAGATTTTAAATTTATCTAACAATTAAAGTTATATATTCTTATATATAAATCCTAATCATGCCTATGTATTTAGGCTGGCTGCCGCCAATAAGAGATTTTTAAAGCGCTTAAAAAAAGACTATAACTATTCCATTTATTTAATTAAAGATTTTCGGTAACATAGTGGAGGAAAATCCTCATTAACTCTTAACTCTTACTTTTTACTTCTTACCTTCTCCACTAGTAGGCCGTCTCCACACCATAAGTAATGGACGTATGAACCGAAAAATCTGTCTTTAAGGTAACAATAAATATATTTTTTTAGACTATTGAGCTAGCCTTAGAAATCCTTTGTTTTCAAATTTCAATACCCGTTAAGAAGCTTTCATGTTTGAGCGCCGTTAGAAGCGAGTTTGAAAGCTTTAGGGGATTGAAATTTGAAAACATTAGAATTTCTTGGCGTACTGCGAACAGTCTAATAAAATATATTTATTGTGGATTTAAAGACAGATTTTTCTTATGGCACTTGCTTCGTAATTTATGCTTATTCTGAGAGTTTTTTTGCTATAAAATTATCTAAAAATGTTTTTAATACTGCTATAACAGGAACACTTAAAAACATTCCTATAACACCAAAAGTTCCTCCACCTACAACTATGGCTAAAATTATCCAGAAAGGACTTAATCCTACCTTATCACCTAAAATTTTAGGCCCTAAATATAAACCATCAAATTGTTGAAGTGCAAATATAAATATAATTACCCAAATAGCTTTTATAGGATTATAAAATAAGGTGATTATAAAAGCTGGTATCATTCCTATAAAAGGTCCGAAGTAAGGTATCATATTAGTCAAACCTACTATGAAACTTAAAAAGAATGCAAAGGGAACTTTCAGTATAGCTAAACCTATAAAACAAAGTACGCCTATTATAAAAGAGTCTATAGCTTTACCAATTATGTATTTAAGAAAAATATTATCTATTTCTTTTGAAATATGTATAATTCTATCCACGGTTTCTTCTTTTAATGTTGCATATAAAAATCTTTTAAAACCATATTTAAATTTTTCTTTATCCTTTAGTATGTATACAGAAATTATAAATCCTAGGATAGCTTTAAAAAATGAGGATGTAATGGTGATAGCTTTTGTTAAAGCTATATTTAAGCCTTCTCCTATGGAGGTGGTAAATTTACCAGCAAGTTCAGTTATCTTTTCATCTATATCTATTCCAAGCTTGTCTAGAAAATCTAAAGTTAAATTAGAATTATCTAACCAATGTTTTGTCTTATCTATGTAATCAGGAATGTTTTTAACTAAGTCACTAATACTGTGAGTTATTTTAGGAGAGACTCTTGTTATTAATAGTATTATACTACCTAGTACTAATGTATAAACTATCAGTAGACTAATTGCTCTTTTTAGTTTAAATTTTTTTTCTAAATAGTTAACAGCAGGACTTAAAATATAAGCTATACAAAATGCCCATATGAAAGAACTGATTATGGAAAAAAATGTTTTGAGACATTTTGCAAATAAATCAATGTTGTCAATGAATTTAAATAGTAAAAAAGAGATAACTAATATAGGTATTAAATTTAAATACGGTATTTTTTTATTTTTAATCAAAACAGTCACTCCTTGTATAATAAGTTAAGATGAACTTTTTAAAATAATATATTTAAAATAATACCATAAATAATACGTAAAAAATAAAACTTGTTGTTGAATTTTATAATGAAATTACAAATAAGTAATATTGTTTTTGTACAAGTTATTTTGATTTTCTATTAATTTTTTACTTATAGGTATTATATGAGGTCTTAAAGTTATAGGGTCTTTTATAATGTTAACATCTATGTCATAGGCTAATTGTATATTATGTTTAGTTAATACTTGTTCTGGTGTGCCTATAGATATTATTTTACCATCTTTTAAAAGTATAAGATAGTCACTGTATTGTGATGCAAGATTTAGATCATGTAGAACAGCTACTATTGTCATATTTAAATTTACAAATTTTATAGTGTCTAAAAGTTCAATTTGATGGTGTATGTCTAAATTAGAAGTTGGTTCGTCTAGTAAAAGTATATCTGTTTTTTGGGCAAGAGCTCGTGCTATAATTACACGTTGACGTTCTCCACCACTTAATTCTCTAATATTTTTATCTTTTAAATTCCATGTATTAGTTATTTTCATTGATTCTTCTACAATTGTCAAGTCTTCATGGCTTTCAGAAGAGAATCTACTTATATACGGATTTCTTCCCATAAGTACTATGTCCATAACTGAAAAGTCGAAATCAATGGAAGTGTTTTGTGGAACCCAGGATATTTTTTTAGCTAAATCTTTATTCTTAATAAAATACAAATCTTCATTTTCAATAAATATAGTATTCTTTATTTGTTCAAGGGATTTATTGATATTTTTTAAAAGAGTAGTTTTGCCAGAACCGTTTGGACCAAGTATGCTGTAAAATTTATTTTTTTGTATGTTAAAATTTATATTTTCTAATATGCTTTTTTCTCCATACTTAAAATTTAAATTTTTCACAGTTATCATCATTATAGCACCTTCTTTTTATTTTGGTATAGTAAATATAAAAAATATGGTGCACCGAATAGTGCGGTAATTACTCCAACAGGTATTTCAGAAGGATTTATTAATGTTCGTGCTAAAGTATCTGTAATAGTTAAAAATATAGCTCCAAATAGTGCTGAAAAGGGAAATAAAATTCTGTGGTCAGGTCCCACTATTAATCTAGCTATATGAGGAATTATAAGTCCTACAAATCCAATTATACCTGTAACTGATACGCAGGAAGCAACTATTAATGAAGATGTTAGGAGTATTATTTTTTTTGTTTTTTCTACATTTACTCCAAGACTTTCGGCGGTAGTATCTCCAGTTAACATAATATTTAAGTCTTTGGATAAAGATATTATTATAAAGGAACCTATTAATATTATAGGTACTACTATTTTTAGTTCTTTCCAACTAGCAGATGAAACGCTACCCATTGTCCACATATATATATCTTCTAATTGATTTCTATTAAAGAGCATAAGTATTGATATTATGGAAGAAAGCAAAAAACTCATGGTTACTCCAGATAAAAGTAGTGTATTTGTGGGAAGCTTTTTTCCAACTCTTGCAATATTGTAAACAAATAAAGTAGTTAATGTACCACCTAAAAAAGCGAAAAATGATACCCCGATAACGCTATTCCAAAAGGAAAAATTTAATATTATACCTACAGTAGCACCTAAAGCAGAACCAGATGAAATGCCTAGTATATAGGGGTCTGCCATAGGATTTCTAAATATAGCTTGAAAAGAGCAACCTACTACAGATAAACCTATACCTATTATTATGGACATTAGTATTCTAGGTAAACGTATATTTAATACTATTAAGCTTTCAGAAGCTTTAATAGTAGAAGTATCTATTAAATTATTAATAAAAGGAAGTTTTGAAAATAAAATTTTCATAGATTTAAAGAAGTTTATATCAGCAGCACCCAATGCAGCACAAAATATTATAATCAAAAACAAAATAGTAGTGAGAGTAATAAATAATATATTGTAGTGTTTCTTTTTTTCTATAGAATGCATGATTTTTCTCCATTTCAAATTATTCTTTAAAGGACTATTGACAATACAACCATTTGTATTAGGTGTCAATAGTCCTTTATAGCTGTTTATTTAAATAATTCAGGATGTATAATTTTTGCTAATGCTTCAAGACCGTCTGCAAGTCTAGGGCCTTGTCTATCTAAAAGATTGTTATCTATTTCATATAGTTTGTTATTTTTAACAGCAGATAAATCCTTATATCCATTTGTATTTTGTATTCCTTTTTTAGAATCGAAATATTTAGAGCATATTACCATATCAGGATTTTTTTCTATAACTTTTTCGATACTATATTGCCAACCTTTAACGTCAGAAGCTATATTTTTTCCACCAGCAATTTCTATAAGTTCATTTATAAAAGTATCACCACCAGCGGTGTAATCACCAAATTTACCATAGGATATTACATAGTATATAGAAGGTGTAGATTTACCTTTAACTTTTTCTTTTATAGATTCTACTTTCTTTTTCATATTTGAAACTATTTCATTTGACTTTTCTTTTGAATTTAATATAGTACCTAATTTTTCTATGGTACTATATGCTCCATCTAGATTATCTTTACCATAAAGTACTACGGTTTTAATATTTAATGCTTCTAGCTTTTGTAAAACTTTTTTATCAAAATGAGTAGAAGCAATAACTAAATCTGGTTTTAATTCAGCTATTTTTTCTATATTAGGATTTTTAAGACTTCCTACAGATTGAATTTTTTTAGAAGCTTCTGGATAATCACAATAATCCGTCCTTCCAACTAATTTATCTCCTTTTCCAAGAGCAAAAATAGTTTCTGTTATATTCGGAGCTAAGGAAACTATCTTCTCAGGTTCTTTTTCTATAGTAACATCTCTATTATATGAATCCTTTATGTTTAAAGGATAAGAAATTTTCGTATCATCTTTGGTTTTAGATGAGTTAGAATTTTTATTACTACAGGCTGCTAGGGAGAATAGCATTGTTAAAAATAAACAACTTACTATAAACTTTTTAAATCTTTTCATACGAATCCTCCTAATATTTTTAATTTTAACAATATAAAAAACCATTATCTTGCGTAAAAAAGATAATGGTTACAAAAAACAAACCAATGTCAGCTTTATCCGCGCAAGCTAATATTAAACCATTATAGGCAGGTCTCCTGACTTAGAATCATCATCTATTGGCGCCTTCCCTAAATTAAATTAAGTGGCATATAGTCAATAGACTCTTCGTTACAGTGGCGGGACCGTATGAGATTTTCACTCATTTCCCTTTTAAACATCATAGTACCTATAATATTAATTATTTAATAAATTTACAAAATGATTATAGCACTTATGTATTCTTTAATCAAATGATTTAATGAGTATACTGTAAGTGGTAGTTCCCATTAATATTTTAATGTAGAGAGTTTTTATGTAAAATTTAAAATGGTTAATTATAAAATTTCACTACATTTTACATTTTTGTGGTTTAATCATAATATAAAAATAATAAATTTTAAGTTTTTGGTTACTAATAATTTTATATTAATGTTATACTAGATATTAGTTAATAATTATAATACTATTACTGAGAAAGGAGGTAACGTTATAAGTTTCTAAACTTTTTAGTAAATATTAAAAGGTGTAAACTTTAAAAGTTTACAAGAAACTTTTAACGGTAAATCATCAGTGGGAGAAAAACCTTCGTTAAAGCGAAATAAAAGAAAAGAGAATAAAACTATTAAAAGGAATAGTTTGTATGATGCAGCATATGAATTATTTATAACTAAGGGGATAAACAATACAGCTATAGATGATATAGTAAAGAAAGCTGGAGTAGCAAAGGGAACTTTTTATTTATATTTTAAGGATAAATATGACATATTTGATAAAATAATTTTAAAAAAGAGCTCCGTAGTAATTAAAGAAGCTATGTCAGAAACTGAGAAAAATAAAGAAAAATTTGATGATTTCATAGAGGCTATAATATTTTTTATAAACTATTTAATTGAATACTTTAAGAATAATAAAATGCTTCTAAAATTAATACATAAGAACTTATCTTGGGGCATATACAGAAAAGCCGTGTATGATATAGATACTAATGAGGATATGAAAAGACTAGTAGATATATTTATGAAAAATATAAATTCTGGTGAATATGATATAGAAGACTCGGGAAAAACTCTATTTATAATATTAGAGTTAACAAGTTCTATATGTTACAGTGGTATAATATTAGAGGAGCCAGATAATATAGATAATATGAAACCGGTACTCTTTAAAAGTATAAGAAAAATATTAAAAAAATAAAATATTAACAAAGTAAAAGAACAATTATAGTTAATTTAAAGTGACTATAATTGTTCTTTTTATTTAGTATTTTTATAAATGATTTATAAAAGTACAAAGCTATAGAAAAATTATTAAAACAAAATGAATTTATCTATATATATAAATCTAATCATACATTCTAAGCAATAAATGAATAAAAAACTTGCAAAAGACATGTGAATAAGTTTACTTCCTTTAAAAGGTAAAACATACAATGAACCATATATAAAGGGTTTACTATATAAAATTGTTAAAAAAATAATAAAGAGTTTTCTGAAAAAAGGTATTTTAAATTAATAAAAATTCATATATAATAGTATGTAACATTTAAAAGGAAGGGAGTATGTTTATGAGCAAAGAAGTGCAGGTTAAAGAAAGGGAGCAATGGGGCTCTAAACTTGGCTTTATATTGGCGGCAGCAGGATCGGCAGTAGGACTTGGCAACTTATGGAAATTTCCTTATAAGGCAGGAACAAACGGAGGAGGAGCTTTTGTACTTGTATATGTAATTATAGTTTTATTGTTAGGGTTTAGCTTGATGATAGCTGAAATTGCTTTAGGAAGGCATACTCAGTTGAATGCTATAGGTGCCTATGCAAAAATCAGCAAAAAATGGGGTTGGGTAGGTGCTCTTGGAGTTTTTGCAGCTTTTCTTATATTATCTTTCTATAGTGTTGTAGGCGGATGGGTTATTAACTACTTAGTAAAGTCAGCAACGGGAGCTTTAAAAGTAAGTGATCCAGAAATTCTAAAGGGGATATTTGGAGGATTTGTGTCTTCTACTACTATGCCTATAGTATATAGTGGGATTTTCATGATAATTACTCTTGCTATAGTATTTATAGGTATTGGTAAAGGAATAGAAAAAGCAAGTAAAATAATGATGCCATCTTTATTTGTCATAATTATTATTTTAGCAATACGTTCTGTTACATTACCAGGAGCTATGGAAGGTGTGAAGTATTTTATAATTCCGGATTTTTCAAAAATAACAATGGATGTGGTTCTTGATGCACTGGGACAGGTTTTTTTCTCTCTTAGCTTAGGTATGGGGTGTATGATAACTTATGGAAGTTATCTTGGAAAAGACACTAATATACCTAAAAGTGGAATTATAATTCCTTTAATAGATACAGCAATAGCTTTGTTATCGGGATTTGCTATTTTACCAGCGGTTTTTGCTTTTGGATTTAAACCAGATCAAGGACCAGGACTTATGTTTGTAACATTACCAGCAGTATTCTCTAAAATGCCTTTTGGAACAATATTTGCAGTATTGTTTTTTATACTTGTATTGTTTGCTGCACTTACTTCTTCTATTTCATTACTAGAAGTAGTAGTTGCATATATAGTTGATAAGTGGGGATTTTCTAGGCAGAAAACTTCAATATTTATAGCTTCGGTTATATTTTTAATGGGAATACCAGCTTCCTTATCACAAGGTATATGGAGCAATATTCATTTACTAGGTAATAGAGGATTTTTTGATACGTATGATTTTATATCTAGTAATATATTATTACCATTAGGTGGTCTGCTTCTATGCGTATTTGTGGGATGGGTTTGGAATAGAGAAGTGTGTACAGAGGAAATAACTAATGGTGGAGAAGTAAAATTTAGGTTGAAAAATGTTTGGTTCTTCTTAATAAAGTACGTATGTCCAATAGCTATATTTATAGTATTTCTTAGATCACTAAGATAATGTAAAATAATCCTCAGTGTCCATGACGAAACCTTAAATTAGTAGAGGTTGGGTAGGCACTGGGGATTAAAATCTTTGCGGACTTAAGCACATTAATTATTTAAATAAATATTATAAGATTATAGATAATATTTGTTTATAATGTGCTAAGAGGGTGAGGAAATGTTTGAACAAAAAGAAATAGTAAAAAAGGTAGAGCCTTTAGAAGATGAAAAAATAGAAAACAGAAAACCTAAAATACAGATTTATCTAAATTCTAATAATGTAAAAAAAGATTTTTTAAATATAAAAATGTACTTAGATGGTAAAACTATTAAGTATAAAGTTAGTGATAAAAAAATAAAATATACACCTAAAAATAAACTTAAAATAGGAAGTCATATTATAAGGATCTCAGCAATGGTTTCTAGTGGAGAATCTTATGATTATTCATGGAATTTTACTATAGAAGAAAAAGAAACTTTTAATTACTATTTTGGAAATCTTCATTCGCATACGTCTTATTCAAGTGGACAAGGCACTCCGGCAGAAGCTTTTGATAGTGCTAAAAACAAGGGAATGGATTTTTGGGCTTTGACGGATCATTCTAGAGCTCTTAACAGTGATGAGAAATGGAAGAAATACATGAGTACTTCTAGTAAATTTAATAAAAAACATAAAAGGAATTTGGCTATTTACGGAAAAGAAATAAGTGTAAAGGGTATTGGGCATTTAAATTTATTCAATTGTGATAATATGGATAAATTAAAAATAAATAGATTAGACAAATTAGAAAGTGTAATTGATAAATATAATGATGCAATATTATGTATAAATCATCCAGGAAAATCTATATATAATTTAAAAGATAAAAAACACTTAAATAAGAATATATGCATTATGGAAGTTGGCAATGGAAGCTTTGGGGAAAAATACAATAGATATGAGAAATATTATTATGGTATGTTAGATGAACAGTGGCACTTGGGAGCTGTAAATGGTCAAGATAATCATAAAAGGGATTGGGGTAAATGGGACAATTTAACTGTGATTTTAGCTCCTAAATTGAAGGATAAGTATATTTTTGAAGCTATTAGAAACAGGAGGATTTACTCTACTGAAAGTAATACCATGAAGCTTAAATTTAAGTTAGGAAATATTTGGATGGGAGGTATAGTGAAGGAATACAAAAAAGGTGAAATTATACAGTTTACTGTGGAGTGTGAAGATAAAAAAATACCCATAGAAAAACTCCAAATAATAACTAATGGTGCAGTGATTTTAGAAGAAAAAAATATTGAGGACTACAAGTGTCTGTGGAAACCTAAAATTAAATTAGAGAGAGAGAATGCTTGGTATGTGATTAAGGTTATTCAAAAGGAAGGGAGGATTGGAATATCTTCTCCTATAATAGTAAAATAGGACAAAACTTCAAGAATTCCAACTTTAAATTTAAATTCTACATTAGATGAATAAAAGTTCTTAATTTAGAATGTAAAATGTAAATTTGTGAAAAAGGTAATAATTAAGTAATAGGTAAAAAGTAAGAGTTTCTTTAAAAAATCCAGCAAGGCTTAATTTCACCACAACTATTACTTTTTACCTAGTACTTACAAATTAATTATAAAAACTCCTTGAGTTTTATCCTTAACTCTTACTTCTTACTTATTAGCTATTACCTACTCTATTATCTATTAATTATCTGCAAATTTAATATTTGCACTTATGGTTTAATATTTACAAACCAGATAATTCTTCCCAGGCTCCATAAAGTGTATCTATTTCAGCTTGTAAAGATATAATTTCTTTATTTACATTTTCGCTTTTTTCTGGATTGGAGTATACTTCTTCTTTGCACAATTCATTTTGCAGTTTTTCTAGAAGCTTTTCTTTATTGGATATATCTTCTTCTATTTTTTTAATATCTAATTTTTTTTGCTTTTCCAGTTTTTCCTCTTCTCTTTTCTTTTTCTTTTCTAATTTTATTTGGGTTTTTGTTTTACCATCATTTTCTTCCTCTAGCTCAAATCTCAATGGATTTTTTTTCTTTTCTATATAATAAGAATAATCTCCTAGATATTCTTTTAATTCATCTTCTTTTAATTCATATATTTTGTGTACTACTTTATTTAAGAAGTATCTATCATGGGATATTAATAATACGGTGCCATCGTAGTTAAGTATAGCATCTTCTAAAGCTTCTCTAGACATAATATCTAAATGATTCGTAGGCTCGTCTAGAAGAAGAAAATTGGATTTAGATAACATAAGTTTTAAAAGATTTATTTTACACTTCTCCCCTCCGCTAAGAGTATGAATTTCTTTAAAAACATCATCACCAGTGAAGAGAAAAGCAGCTAGATAATTTCGTATTTCTGTTTGAGTTAGATTCGGAAAAGTGTCCCAAACCTCATCTATAACAGTTTTATTTAAATTCAAATCAGATTGTTCTTGATCGTAGTATCCTAAGAATACATTTTTACCTAAAACTTTAATTCCTGAATCTGGGCTTAGCTTATTCATTATTATTTTAAAAAGTGTAGTTTTACCTCTGCCATTTTCGCCTATTAAAGCTGATACATCTCCACTTTTAATATCTAAATTTAAATTGCTAAAAAGATGTTTTTCTCCAAAGCTCTTACTTAAATCTTCTATGTGAAGTACATCATTACCACTTTTTATACTGGTTTCGAAAGTAATTCGAGCTGACTTTGTATCTTCATCGGGTTTCTCTAAGCGGTCTATTTTGTCCAGTGCTTTTTGTCTGCTTTCTGCGGCTTTTATGCTTTTTTGTCTGTTAAAAGACCTATACTTTTTTATTATGTCTTCTTGTCTTTTTATTTCTTGTTGCTGAAGGTTATAAGCTTTTAGTTGAACCTCGTAGTCTTTTTTTCTTAAGTCTAATGACTTGGAATAATTCCCATTATACATGCTCATACAGCCGTTTACTAATTGAAAGGTTTTATGGGTGACTGCATCAAGAAAATATCTGTCATGAGAAATTATAAGTACAGAACCTTTATAATCTTTTAAATATTCCTCTAGCCATTCTATAGCATCCAAATCTAAATGGTTGGTAGGTTCATCAAGTAATAAAATGTCGGGTTTTACAAGAAGTAATTTACATAGTGCTACTCTAGTCTTTTGACCACCACTTAATATATTTATTGGTTTATGGAAATCACTTTCTAGGAAGCCTAATCCTGCTAATACTCTATTGATTTCACCTTTGTATACATATCCACCTCTATGATTGTAAACTTCTGTTAATGTGGTATAGTCTTTTATAGCCTTTTCATGGTAATGTGCATTATCTTCACTATAGGGTTCGTTCATTTTTTTTTCTAGTTCTTTTAGTTTCGATTCTATATCGGTTAAATCTTTAAATACAGTGAGCATTTCTTCATGTATATTAAGTGAAGATTCTAGAGATAAATGCTGAGATAAATATCCTATTTTTTTATTTTTATCTATAAAAAGTTCCCCACTATCTTGCTCAATATCTCCGGTAAGTATTTTAAATAAGGTGGATTTTCCGGCACCATTTACGCCAATTAATCCAATTTTGTCTCCTTCATTTATATTAAAAGATACTTTATTTAAAATAACATCTATTCCATAACTTTTATGTATATCTTTACAACTTAAAATAATCATTATAATCACCTTCTTAAAATTCTCTATTAGCCTTGAGCATAACTCTAAGGCCTTGATATCACTAGCCACGTAGGGCTATTTTTTTTTAATCACTCAAATATATATCATAGGATTTCCTCACATTTTTGTCGAATTATACTATATTACCACACATAATATAAAAACAATAAGGAGGAAACCTCTATGTACCAACGTCAAGAAATCTTTAACATAATTGAACTTTTTACTTCTCAAAAGCTTATCAATTTTTATACAAAAATCTTTGATAATCTTGATTTATCTCCATTACCCGATAGGGTTCCTTCTAAATATGGCCCTACTGGATTTTCACGCCATGCTCTTTTTAGAGCTTTCATCGTCATGAAATGTGAGAAGTTTGCCCAAATTACTGATCTTAAAGATTTTTTAGAAAATAATTTAATTATAGCCCAACTTTGTGGTTTTAACATTCTTAAATCTTTACCTTCATACTGGGTTTTTCAGAGATTTATTAAAAATTTATCTAACTCTTATCTTAAAGAAATCATGAAAAATCAAGTTAATGTTCTTAAGGAGTTAGGTTTTATTGATAACAATTTTGTATCTGTTGATGCCACTCCTGTTAAAGCTAATACTAAATTTAATAATCCCAAATCTTTTTCAAGTAACAAGTTTTCTAAAAAGAATCCTCCATCTTCTGATAAAGATTGTAAACTAGGAGTTCATACTGCTAATAACTCCTTGAATGTTCAAGTTTCAGAGGATAAACCCAATAAATCAAAGAAAAATTATGAATTTTACTGGGGATACAAAAATCATGTTATTTGTGATGCTATATCGGGTCTTCCTATTGCTGAATTTACTACAACTGCCGATATCAATGAAATTTCTAATTTTATAGAAATTCTTACTGCTACAAATGAATGGTTTTCACTAAAAGACAGTTACATTATTGCTGATAAAGGATATGATTCAAAGCAAAATCATGATTTTATTCGTAACACCCTTAAAGGGCTTGCTTTCATTGCCTTAAATAAGCGTGGCACTAAGAAAAATAGTTTAACATCTACAGGTAATGTTATATGCAATGGCGGTTTAGCCATGCATAAAGATGGCAAACAATACTTTGATTCCTATATTAAGCAAAAATTCTGTTGTCCTTATAGAAAATCAAAAGATGATTCATTATGTCCATGTAAGCATAAAAAATATTTTAATGGTAAGAAAAACAGAGGTTGTGTAAAATACATAAGCATTGGAACTGATTATAGAGCTTCTATCAATCGTGATTCTATATTTTTCAAGAAAATATATAGCTTAAGAACTGAATCTGAAAGATACAATTCAAGATGGAAAAATCTCAATACTGAACAAGCTCATGTTAGAAATATTAACTCTGTTACTAATCTAAATACTATTGGACACATTTGCCTTTTAACCGTTGCACTTGCTGCTATAAAATCTGATTGTATAGATAAATCCAAATCCCTATCGGGATTTAAAAGAACAGCTTAATCAAAATACATTTTTTAACATTGTTTTTTACTATGGGAGTAGTCTGCCCTTTTTGCTTTTTTTATTATTAATCTCTACTTCAAATTCTTCTCAACAAGCTCCGCTCAAGAAAATTTGGAACTATTTTACTTTAATCATTTGATTTTTTATCAATTATGCTCATCTCTATTCTCTATTTATTTCACTTTGTTTTATTTATCATAATAACTTCATCTTATATATAAAAAATAGGAATGGCAGACAGAACACTGGATAATAATTTGCTAATTGATGAAAGCTACTAAAAAAATTTCATTTAGTTTTTGCTAAATGGATATATCTATATTAATTGAAATTATCCTACACTAAAAATTCATAAACATTGAAAAGAAATTTGATTTTATGGTATATTTTTAAATATGTAACTTAAAAATATGAAAGAATAATGGGTACTAATTACCAAAAAAATATTTTAAATCCTGTAGAGTTCAGTTTAAATCTTGCAAGATTAATGATTATAGAATTTAATTACAATTGGTAATTTATATTAATTCCATTTTAAATTTTGAATGTTGTATTGTAGCATAAATGATCATTGATCATTGGTACATTTAGCATTAATGGAATACCCTTAATAATTATATCAGAAATTTTAGCTAATATAAAATGGAATAATTAATAAAGTAAAATTGTTTTGTGAAAGGAGAAAAAGTATGAATGAAGTAGATATTATCCAAATAATAAAGGGAGAAGATAAAAGAAATCCTTTTACTGATAAAGAGATAGGTGAAAAACTCAATATAGCAAGGGAAGCAGTAACTGAAATTCGAATTCAAGAGGGAATACCTAATTCTAGAGAGAGAAGAGAAAAGTTTATATATGAGGATATTAAAAAAATACTATTGGAAGATGTAAATATATCTGACAGAAAATTGGCAGGTCAACTAAAAGAAATGGGGTATGAAATTTCTAGATATTCCGCAGTTCAAATGAAAAAGGAAATTTTGGAAAATAATAAGGGTGGTTCCATAGATAGTGATAAAAAGGCATATGAAGAACATGAACTAAAGAAGGATGTAAAAATGGGCAAAACAGTGGAAGAAAAAGTGGATGAAAAGGTGGAATTAAATGTGGAGAAGCATGTGAAGCAACATGGGGTAGCTTTTGAAAAAATAGTGGGATACAACAAATCATTAAAAGTTCAAGTTAGCCAAGCAGAAGCTGCTATATTATATCCTCCTCATGGACTACATACGTTACTTTTAGGAGAATCTGGAGTAGGAAAAACTTTTTTTGCTCAAGCTATGTATGATTTTGCTATAAAGTCAGGAAATTTTAAAAAAGATGCTCCTTTTGTAATCTTTAACTGTGCAGATTATTCAGATAATCCACAACTTTTATTAGCTCAACTTTTCGGGTATGCAAAAGGAGCTTTTACAGGAGCTGTTGGAGATAAGAAAGGTCTTGTAGAAAAGGCTCATGGAGGAATTCTGTTTTTAGATGAAGTTCATAGATTGCCTAGTGAAGGACAAGAAATACTATTTTATTTATTAGATAAGGGAATGTATAGAAGGCTTGGAGAAGCTGAAAGTACTAGAACTGTTGATGTTATGATTATTGCTGCAACTACAGAGGAACCAAAAACATCTCTACTTCTTACGTTTACAAGAAGGATTCCTATGGTAATAGAGCTTCCTTCTATAAAAGATAAGCCTTTAGAAGAAAGATATGATCTTATAAGTGATTTCTTTTCAAAGGAATCTTTTAGAGTGGGAAAAGATATTACTGTTACTTATGAAGCTGTTAAATCTTTAATGTTGTATGAGTGCCCAGGAAACGTAGGACAGTTAAGAAGTGATATTCAAGTAGCTTGTGCTAGAGGACTTCTTCATGCTAAAATTAACAATTTAAATAGAATAATAGTTGGAATAAACGAATTACCCTCCCATGTTAAAAAAGAAATACTAGAAATACATAAAAGAGAGCCTAAAATTGAAAATTTATTTAATAGTAATATAAATGTAAGTCCAAATATGTTAAATGAAGAAACAAAGGAAAAGGATAGATATGTTTTGCCACAAAATATCTATCAATTTATAGAAGAAAAGTTTAGTGAACTTCAAAAAGAAGGGTTAGATAAAAAAACAATAAATAAAATAGTCAGTGAAAAAGTTGAATTTCAATTAAATAATTTTGTAAAGAATAATGAATTAGAGTCTATAGATGTAAATAAGAAATTAAGTGCTGTAGTGGGAAACAAAATAATAAATGCTGTAGAGAAAACTGTAGAGATAGCTAGAAATTTCTATGATAATGTACAGAAAAATTTCTATTATTGTGTAGCTATACACTTAAGTTCTACATATGAAAGATTAAATAATGGCAAGAAAATAAAAAATCCTCAACTAGATTATATAAAATCTGAATATGCATTGGAGTATAAAGTGGCAAAGATTATGGCTAATCAAATAAATGAAGATTTAAATATAGAGTTGCCAGAGGATGAAATAGGATTTTTAGCTATGTATTTGAAAACATTTACTAATGATAAGAAAAGCAAGGAGAGCAGGGTGGCTATAATTGTACTAACCCACGGTAGAGTGGCTGGAGCTATGGCGGAAGTTGCCAATAAACTTCTAGGAGTGAATCATGCTGTAGGAATAGAAATGTCTTTAGATGAAAGTCCTAAGGAAGCTTTAAAGAGAACAATAGAAGTTGTTAAGAAAATAGATGAAGGAAAAGGATGTTTGATATTAGTTGATATGGGTTCTTTGGTTACTTTTGGTGAAATTATAACTAAGGACACAGGGATTCCTACTAGGGTTATAGGAAGAGTTGACACAGTGATGGTATTAGAAGCTGTGAGACGTGCTATGATACCGGACAGTAATCTTTATGAAATCGCAGAGGCATTAGATGGTGATAAAAATTATGTAGGAATAGTTGAAGGAGTACAAAAATCTAGTGAAAATCCTAAAACTATAATAGCTCTTTGTATAACAGGGCATGGAACTGCTTTAAAAATAAAAAAATATATTGAAGATTTAACAGACAATTTTGATGATGATATAAATGTAGTGTCTTTGGGACTTATAGGTGAATGCCATGTGGAAGAAGAAATTAAAAAGTTATCTTCTAAAAGCAATATAATTGCAGTGGTAGGAACAGTAAATCCTAAAGTGAATAATATACCTTTTATATCTTTCGAAGAAGTACTAAATGGTATAGGAGTTAATAAAATAAAAAAGATTATAGGTGTAAATGCATCCAAGAATGAGCAAAAACTGCAATGGAAAAAGGAGAGACGTCTAGAAAAATTACTAAATGAAGAAATTATATTATTAGAAGAAAATTGTACTACCAAAAATGAAGTCATAGATAAATTGTGTAGTTTACTTCAAGAAAAAGGTTATGTATCATCAGATTTTACACTAAGTGTGTATAAAAGAGAAATAGTGGGAGCTACCTTTATGGGTAATGGTGTAGCAATACCCCATGGAGAACCGGAATATGTTATAAAACCAGCCATAGCCATAATGAAACTAGAAAAAAGCATATGGTGGGATGAGGAGAAAAAAGTAGATTTTATATGTATGTTAGCTATAAATGAAAATGAAAAAGAAGGAATATTAGAGTTACATAGTGTTATATCTGTTCCAAACAAGCTTAATAAAATAAAGAAAAGTAAAGATGTTGCGGAAATGAAAGAAAAAATAATTGATCAAATTATATAAATTGGCATGTAAATTGCTTTTAATAATTATTGAAAATATATGTTTAATAAATTTTTATAAAAAACTACACAATTAGCCGGTAAAGTGGCACGAGACTTGCTAAAGAATATAACATACAGGAGGTTAAACGTTAACATGAACTTAAAAAATTATTTTAAAAAGGAATTAATTATATGTAATTTGGAAGCAGAAAATAGAGAAGAAGTTTTTCAGAAGATGTCTAATGTATTATTAAAAGAGGGATATGTAAAAGAAAGTTTTTTTAATGGGTTAGTTCAAAGAGAAAAGGTATTTCCTACAGGATTAACTTTGACAAAGTACAATGTAGCAATTCCACATACGGATGCTGAACATGTAAATACTCCAGCTGTAGCTTTAGCTACATTAAAAAAACCAGTAATGTTTAGCAATATGTGTGATATGGATGAAAAGGTAAGTGTAAACGTTGTTTTTATGATGGCTTTAAATGAGCCACATAGTCAAGTTATGATGCTTCAACAATTAATGGGATTAATTCAAGATCAAGATACTCTTGAAAAAATGGTTGGGGCAGCAAATGTGGACGAAATAGTAAAGGTTATTGAAGAGTTGGATAAATAAAGGACTAGCTAACTTAAGAAGAAATATAAATTAATTTAAATTAGTTTATATATAAATTATTAAAATATACAAAGTAAGGGAGAGAGTAAAATGAGTATAAAAACAAAAGTAGTTTTAGTAGCATGTGGAACAGGAATAGCTACATCAACTGTAGTAGCAAACAGGGTAGAACAATTAATAAAGGACAATGGCTTAAATGCAAGAGTTATTCAATGTAAAATGGGTGAGGTAGCATCTAAAGAAGATGAGGCGGATTTACTTGTTACAACAACAATTCCTCCAAGACAATACAAATTTCCAGTAATCAAAGCTATGAATTATTTAACAAACATTAATACAGCAAAAATAGATCAAGAAATAATAAACTACTTAAAGTAATTTTTACTTTAAGTTCAGTTTGAAATGTAAACCAATACATTAGAATTAATCCAATTGTTTTAAAAAATAAATATTAAGGGGGAAAAAACATGGATGGATTATTATCGGTAGTACAATATATTTTAAACCTGGGGCCAACAGTTATATTACCGCTTACAATAACAATAGTAGGAATGGCTTTTGGACAAGGATTTAAAAAAGCTTTTAAATCAGGTATTACCATTGGAGTAGGTTTCGTAGGTATTAATTTAGTAGTAGGATTGCTTGTTAATAACTTAGGACCAGCTGCTCAACAAATGGTTCAAAGATTTGGATTGCAACTTAACATAATTGATATGGGTTGGCCGGCAGCTGCTGCTATAAGCTGGGCATCACCAGTAGCAGCTATTATGATACCAATAGCTATGGCAGTTAACATAGTAATGCTACTTACAAAAACAACAAAATGTATGGATATAGATATTTGGAATTATTGGCATTTTACTGCAGCGGCAGCTAGTGTATTTGTTTTAACAAATGGTAACTATTTGTTAGCTATACTAGGTGGAATCATATATGAAATAGCAGTTTTAAAGATTGCAGACAAGACTCAGCCAATGGTAGAAAATTTCTTTGGATTAGAAGGAGTTTCACTACCAACAGGTTCAACTACAGCTTTTGGATTAATAGGTATTCCAATAGCTAAGGTTGTAAACAAAATTCCAGGAATCAAGAATTTGAAAGCAGACCCAGAGACTATACAAAAGAGATTTGGAATATTTGGTGAGCCAATGATGATGGGCTTAATACTAGGTTTAGGATTAGGTGCACTTGCAGGATATGATTTTGGTAAGATACTACAAATGGGTATTTCAATGGCTGGTGTTATGCTATTGATGCCTCGTATGGTTAAGATACTTATGGAAGGATTAATACCAGTATCAGAATCAGTAAGAGAATTCTTACAAAAGAAATTTGGTGAAAAGGTCGATATCACTATAGGTCTTGACGCAGCAGTTGCTGTTGGACATCCAGCAGTAATGGCAACAGCATTAATATTAGTTCCTATAACATTATTATTATCAGTTATATTACCAGGAAATCAAGTATTACCATTTGGTGATTTAGCTACAATACCGTTTTACATAGCCTTCGTTGTTGGTGCTCATAAGGGAAACATAGTTCACTCAGTTATAACTGGAACTATAATCATGGCATTATCATTATTGATGGCAACTAATATAGCATCATTCCACACAATGATGGCACAGCAAGCACATTTTGCTATACCAAAAGGAACCACTTTAGTGTCAAGTTTAGATATGGGTGGAAACTTCTTAAACTGGATAGTTATAAAAATATTCCAAGTAATAGGTGGATTATTCTAAATTAAATAATAAAAAGAAGGGTGTTTTTATAAACACCCTTAAAAATAAATTGAATTAATAAAAATGGCATGAAAATTGCTGATATATTTATTGAAATACAAGATTAGTACAAATTCAACCATTAATATTAAAAAAATAAACCATTAATATTATAACACAAAATAAGAATAGATAATTGAATGGAGATGATTAAATGAAAGCATCAGTATTGTATGGGGTGGGAGACATGCGCTATGAAGAAGTACCAAAGCCTCAATGTGATGATGATTCTGTTATTGTAAAGGTCAAAGCCAGTGGAATTTGTGGTTCAGATCCTCCAAGAGTATTGAAAAATTGGAAATATGATTTACCAGCTATAATAGGACATGAGTTTTCAGGGGAGATAGTTGAAATTGGAAGCAATGTTAAAGGATTTGAAATAGAGGATAGAGTAGCGGCTATACCATTTATACCATGTAATGAATGCTATTATTGTAAATCAGGTTTATATTCTATGTGTGAAAATCATGGAATGCTTGGAGCTAAGTCTTATGGAGGATTTGCTGAATATGCAAAAGTTCCAGGAACAAATTTAATAAAAGTATATGATATGGATTTTGAAAGCGCAGCAATGATAGAACCATTAGCAGTTTCATTGCATGGAGTTTTAGGTCTTCAGCCAGGTGTTGGAGATACAGTTGCTGTTATGGGGGCTGGAACTATAGGACAGCTAGTTATTCAATGGTTAAAAATATATGGAGTAGAAAAAGTCATAGCAGTAGACATATCAGAAGTTAAACTAGGAGAAGCAAAAGCTTTAGGAGCAGATTCTTGCATAAATGCAAAAGAGTGTGACCCAGTAGAAAGAATTAACGAAATAACAGAAGACATGGGTGTAGACATATCTATAGAATGTGCAGGTTCTAAAATAACTGAAGAGCAATGTCTTTTAATAACTAAAAAACGTGGAAAAGTAGGTTATCTAGGAATAGCTTATACAGATGTTTTATTAAGAGAAAAAGCTTTTGAAAATATATTTAGAAGAGAATTAACTGTACAAGGATTTTGGAATTCATACTCAGCACCATTCCCAGGAAAAGAATGGACAAAGAGTGTTGAATATGTTAAAAATGGAAAAATTAAATTGAAAGAAATGATTTCACATAGATATAAATTAAGTGAAGCTAGTAAAGCTTTTGAAATGATAGGTTCTAGAACAGAAGAATATAACAAAGTAATGATATTAACTGATGAAAATCAATAAACAAAGCCCTTTATTTCGGGTAGAATGTTCTCGATTTGAGAGTTTGCAATTTTTATTTAGGGGCGTAGCTATTGTTATGTCCCATTTTCATAGAGTATAGAATATAGCGGTAGTAGGTATTCATGGGATAGTAAGTAATAACTAAATTATTGAGGGTGATAAAGGATGAAAGCTTTATTAAAATATGAAAAAGGCTACGGAAATATGGAGTTAAGAAATATAAAGGAACCGGATTTTAATGAAGAACAAGTTAAAATAAAGGTGAAATATTCAGGTATATGTGGATCTGATATACATACGTATAAGGGAGAATACAAAAATCCTAAAGTTCCTGTAGTTTTAGGACATGAGTTTTCTGGAGAAGTAGTAAGTGTAGGTAAAAACGTACAGGGGATAAAAATCGGAGATAATGTAACTAGTGAAACTACATTTTATATATGTGGAAAATGTGACTACTGTAAAAATAAAGATTACAACCTATGCTCTAATAGAAAAGGATTGGGTACTCAACAAAATGGAAGTTTTGCAGAATACGTCATTGCCAGAAAAGAAAGTGTGCATGTGCTTCCGGAAGGAGTAGATTTATTATCAGCGTCTTTAACTGAACCACTAGCATGTACAACACATGCTGTAATGGAAAAAACATCAATAAAAAAGGGAGAAAAGGTATTAATCTTTGGACCTGGACCTATAGGTAATTTCACAGCTCAAGTGGCTAAAGCTAACGGTGCTTATGTAATATTAGCAGGCATTGATAAGGACAAGGATAGATTAGAGTTTGCTAAAGGTTTAGGTATAGACAAAACCGTAAATATTCAAAAGGAAAACCTAAAAGAAATTGTTAATGAATTAACAAATGAATATGGGGTGGACAAGGTTTTTGAATGTTCAGGGGCTGTACCAGCAGTGAATTCTGCTCTAGATTTACTAAGGAAAAAAGGTACTTTAGTGCAAGTTGGATTATTTGTTAAGTCATTAAATGAATTAGATCAGGAGAAAATAATACAAAAGGAAATTAATTATGTAGGTTGCAGAAGTCAAAAACCAAGTTCATGGGTTAAGGCATTAGATTTACTTAAAACAGGGAAAGTGGATGCTAAAGCATTGGTTACAGATATTTATAGTTTAGATAATTGGGAAGAAGCTTTTGAAAAAGTTATGAGCGGAGAGGCTATGAAAGTTGTTATTGAATCTTAACTAAATTGTAGGAGTGATAAAATAATGAATAATGAAAAATTAAAAGAAGTAGCTACTCAGATTAGAATAGACATAATAGAAATGATAGCTCAGTCTAAATCTGGACATCCAGGTGGGTCTTTATCTTGTACAGATATACTAGCAACATTATATTTTGATAAAATGAATATAGAACCAGAAAATCCTCATTGGGAAGGAAGAGATAGATTAGTGTTGTCCAAAGGCCATGCTGCTCCAGCTTTATATGCAACACTTGCAGAAAAAGGATATTTTGATAAAAAACATTTAAGTACATTAAGAAAATATGGTTCTATTTTACAAGGTCATCCTGATATACATTCAACACCAGGGATTGACATGACAACAGGTTCTTTAGGACAAGGATTGTCAGCAGCAAATGGTATAGCTTTAGCTGGAAAGTTAAATGAAATAGACTATACAGTTTATGCAATTCTTGGAGATGGGGAGATACAAGAAGGACAAATATGGGAAGCAGCTATGACATCTTCACACTATGATTTAGATAATTTAGTAGTATTTATAGATAATAATGGACTTCAAATCGATGGAAGAAATGAAGACGTTAAAAATATTTATCCAATAGATAAGAAGTTTGAAGCTTTCGGATGGCATGTAATAAACATAGATGGACATAACTTTGATGAAATAAAAAATGCAATAGATGAAGCAAAAGCTACAAAAGGAAAGCCTACAGCAATAGTAGCTAAGACAGTAAAAGGTAAAGGAGTGTCTTTCATGGAGAATCAAGCATCATGGCATGGTGTAGCTCCAAAACCTGAAGAAAAAGAAGAAGCTTTAGCTCAATTGAAAGGAGATAAATAGCATGAACGTAGCAACCAGAGAAGCATATGGAAAAGCTTTAATTAAACTAGGTAAAATTAATAAAGATGTAGTAGTTATGGATGCTGATCTTGCAAAATCCACAAAGAGCATAGAGTTTACAAAATCAGCACCAGAGAGATTTTTTGATATGGGAATAGCTGAGCAGGATATGATAGGAACAGCAGCAGGACTTGCTGTTAGTGGTAAAACCGTTTTTACAAGCACTTTTGCTATGTTTGCTACAGGAAGAGCATTTGAGCAAATAAGAAATTCTGTAGCATATCCAAACTTAAATGTGAAAATAGCGGCAACTCACGCAGGGTTAACTGTAGGTGAAGACGGAGCTACGCATCAAGCTATAGAGGACATATCTTTAATGAGAAGTATACCTAATATGGTAGTAATAAATCCTGCAGATGCTGTGGAAACGGAGCAAGCTATTTTTGCTGCAGTAGAGCATCAAGGACCTGTGTACATAAGACTTGGAAGAATGGCAGTTCCTATTGTACATGATGAAACCTACAAATTCCAAATAGGGAAAGGTGAAGTATTGAGAGACGGAAAATATGCAACTATAATAGCAACAGGCATAATGGTATCTGTAGCTTTAGAAGCGGCAGAAGAATTGAAAAAGCAAGGTATTGAAGTAAATGTCGTAAACATGCCAAGCATTAAACCCATAGATAAAGAACTTATTATCAAGATGGCTAAGGAAACAGGCAAAATAGTTACTGTAGAAGAACACAGTGTTATAGGTGGGTTAGGATCTGCTGTAGCAGAAGTATTGGTACAAGAATATCCAACAAAAGTCAAGATGGTTGGTGTAAAGGACAAGTTTGGTCATTCAGGAACTCCAGCTGAATTATTAGAACACTATGGGTTAACAACAAAAGATATTATAGAAGCAGTTAAAACAGTATAATTTATAAATAACTTTATAAATTCTCCGTTGTTTATATGATAAGATTATGGAGATTGAATTTAAGGTGAACATGATCAGGTATTATCTCTTGTTCAATAGTTATTATGACTCAATTGTCACAGATAACTTTAAAACATTAGATAAATACGGATTCTGTTCACCTTTAAACATGTTTCCATTTGGAGGCTAAAGGAATATTTTAACTTGCAAAAACCTGGTGAAAAATAATATAATTAATATAGCCTAATCAAGATGCTGTTAAAATAGGGGGATGTATACAAAAAACATAATTACATAAAATAATATTAGGATTAACTATTGACAGGGTATATAATAGAATAATAGTATTATAATTACGGTATAAATTATGTTGTTATACAAATACTGTAGTAAGGCAGATATAAGATAATTTTCGTAGTAGGGAGGTGTAGAAATTGGATAAGAAAAAAAATATATCTATGGCGGTAATTAAAAGATTACCTAAATATCATAGATATTTAAGAGAGCTTATTGAAAATGATATAGATAGAATATCTTCAAAAGAACTTAGTGAAAAAATAGGGTTTACTGCTTCTCAAATAAGACAGGATTTAAATAATTTTGGTGACTTTGGACAACAAGGGTATGGATATAATGTAAAGGAACTTTACAATGAAGTCAGTGCCATATTAGGATTAACTAAAATTTATAAAACTGTAATAATAGGTGCAGGAAATATAGGTCAGGCTATTGTTAACTATACTTATTTTGATAAAGTGGGATTTAGCGTTCAGGGCATGTTTGATATAAATCCTAAAATAATAGGATTGAAAATAAACGATGTTGAAGTTTTAGATATTGATTTTTTAGATGATTTTTTAAGAAAAAACAATATAGATATAGGTGTAATATGTGTACCTAAGAATAGTGCTCAGAAGGTTTGTGATATATTAGTTAGAAATAGAGTAAAAGGAATATGGAATTTTGCTCCTGTAGATTTGCAGATATCAGAGGATATTGATATAGTAGTAGAAAATGTCCATTTGAGTGAAAGTTTGCTAACACTTAGTTGTTTAATGAATGATGATATTAATTAGGTTTAAAAAATTTTAATGGTATATTTAGTTTTATATAGTAGGGTAAACAAAAAATGTTTATTATATTTAATTTACATTATTATGGGGATAGAATAATAATTGGAGCTCAGCTTCAATTATTTTTTTATAATATTGTTAATAAAATAACGAAAAAAATAAATCTATGTAATATTAGGATTATCCCACAAAAAGCATTACATTACCTGAATTATGAAATTTCTCTGGAATGACTTGCATAAGAAGCAAAAGAACTGTTTAAATTTAATTTTAGAAATTCTTCTTTTAGACAGATAAAATTATCGTAACCCTTAAAAGGACGCCAGGCTAGCGAACCTGAGGCAGGACGCTGAATGTGAGCGTTAGATAATTTTATATGGCTAAAAGATTAGAATTTCTTAAATTAAATTTATTGTTCCAAGCTCTTATGCAAGTTATGGAGAAGAAATTTCATAATTCCATTACATTGTACCTTATTGTGGGTTAATCATATTATTCATTTTAAAGATAAAACTCTAAAGGGCTTCTGAAGATATAAATTTATAAATAAAGAAGTTCTTGAGCAATTTCAAATTTTATTGATAATTAATTATGTTAAATTTTACATTTGAATTAGTAATGATAGTAACGTAAATTATGAATTAAAAATATAATAATATAATATATATTTTTTTTAAAATATGTTAATATAGATATGGGGAGGAGTAATATGGAACTTAAAAACATTATTTTTGAAAAGAGAGAAAAAATAGGGATAATTACTATGAATAGGCCTAAGGTGCTTAATGCTATAAATACCGAAACTTTAAATGAACTTAATGAAGTTATAAGTTATGTTGAGAAGGACGAGGATATATATGTAATTATAATAACTGGAGCAGGCAAAGCTTTTGTAGCTGGAGCAGATATCAATGAAATGAAAGATATGACAACTATTGAAGCAAGAAAATTTAGCATACTTGGAAATAGAATTTTTAGAAAATTAGAAATATTAGCAAAACCAGTTATAGCAGCAATAAATGGTTTTGCTATTGGTGGAGGGTGTGAGCTTTCCATGGCTTGTGATATTAGAATAGCTTCTTCCAAAGTGAAATTTGGGCAATCGGAAGTAGGTCTAGGAATAACACCAGGTTTTGGTGGAACTCAAAGACTTGCTAGATATGTGGGTACCAGTATGGCAAAGGAATTGATATTTACAGGCAGATTTTTTACCGCAGAAGAGGCATTGAGTATAGGACTTGTAAATGCAGTGTATAAACCAGAAGAACTTATGGATGAGGCCATGAAATTAGCTGAAGTTATAGCTAAAAATGGACCAATAGCAGTTAGACTAAGTAAGGAAGCTATAAATAATGGTATGCAGATGGATATTGACACTGCTATAAGATATGAGTCGGAAATATTTGGGGAATGCTTTTCAACAGAAGACCAAAAAGAAGGTATGAATGCTTTTGTTGAAAAAAGAAATAAAAATTTTAAAAATAAATAAAACAAAAAATAAATAAGGGGGTAAAGTAAATGAATTTTGCATTGACAAAAGAACAAGAATTAGTAAAACAAATGGTAAGAGAATTCGCAGAAAATGAAGTTAAGCCATTAGCAGCAGAAATTGATGAAACAGAAGAATTTCCTATGGAAAATGTAAAGAAAATGGCTAAGTACAAAATGATGGGAATACCTTTTGCTAAGGAATATGGGGGAGCTGGTGGAGATACTTTATCATACATCATAGCTGTAGAAGAACTTTCTAAAGTTTGTGCTTCTACAGGAGTTATTCTTTCAGCGCATACATCTTTATGTGCATCTTTAATAGAACAATTTGGAACAGAAGAACAAAAACAAAAATATTTGATACCGCTTGCTAAAGGAGAAAAAATAGGTGCTTTTGGACTTACAGAGCCCAATGCGGGTACAGATGCAGCAGGACAACAAACTGTAGCAGTTGATATGGGAGAGCATTATTTAGTTAATGGTTCAAAAATATTTATAACCAATGGTGGAGCAGCAGATGTTTTTTGTATATTTGCTATGACAGACAAAAGTAAGGGGACTAGAGGCATATCTTGTTTGATAATAGAAAAAGGTTATAAAGGATTTTCTATAGGAAAACTTGAAAATAAAATGGGCATAAGAGCATCTTCAACTACTGAACTTATATTTGAAGATTGCATAGTTCCTAAGGAAAACTTAGTTGGAAAGGAAGGAAAAGGGTTCTCCATAGCTATGAAAACTTTAGATGGAGGAAGAATAGGTATTGCCGCACAGGCACTTGGTATAGCAGAAGGTGCATTTGATGAAGCTATTAAATACACAAAAGAAAGAAAACAATTTGGAAGATCTATATCTTCATTCCAGGGATTACAATGGATGATAGCAGATATGGATACTAAGATACAAGCAGCTAAGTTATTGGTTTATAACGCTGCATGGAAGAAAGATAAAGGATTTCCATACAGTGTAGATGCTGCAAGAGCAAAATTATATGCTGCTGAAGTAGCTATGGAGGTTACTACGAAAGCTGTTCAACTATTTGGTGGATATGGATATACTAAGGAATATCCAATGGAAAGAATGATGAGAGATGCAAAAATAACCGAGATATATGAAGGAACTTCAGAGGTTCAAAGAATGGTTATAGCAGGCAGTATATTAAGATAGGGGGCATTGAGATGAATATTGTTGTTTGTTTAAAACAAGTACCAGATACAAATGAAGTTAAAATAGATCCAAAAACAGGAACACTTATAAGAGAAGGAGTTCCATCCATAATAAATCCAGATGACAAAAATGCTTTAGAAGAAGCTTTAGATTTAAAAGATACGGTAGGTGCTAAAGTTACTGTTATAAGTATGGGGCCACCACAAGCTGAAAAAGCTTTAAGAGAAGCTTTAGCTATGGGAGCGGATGAAGCTATATTAATATCCGATAGAGCTTTTGCAGGAGCAGATACACTAGCTACTTCTCGTGCACTGGCAGGAGCACTTAAAAAACTAGATTATGATATAGTATTTGCAGGTAGACAGGCTATTGATGGAGATACAGCTCAAGTTGGTCCTGAAATAGCAGAACACTTAGATCTTCCACAAATAACATATGTTGAAAAGATAGAAGTAAATGGAGAAGAATTAAAAGTTAGAAGAGCGTTAGAAGATGGATATGAAACTATAAAAGTTAAAATGCCAGTACTTTTAACAGCTATAAAAGAATTGAATCATCCAAGATATATGAATATAGGAAATATATTTGGAGTTTTTGATAAAGAAGTGAAACTATGGAATGCAGATTATATAGATGTAGACAAATCCCTTCTAGGATTATCAGGTTCACCAACAAAGGTTAAGAAGTCAGCTACTAAGGAAACGAAAGGAGCAGGAGAAGTAATTAACTTGCCACCCAAGGAAGCTGCAGCTTACGCAATTGGAAAATTAAAAGAGAAACATTATATTTAATGGAATCGGAGGGGTAATAAATGAACATAGAAGATTATAAAGGCGTTTGGGTTTTTGCGGAACAAAGAGATGGAAAAATACAAAAGGTTGCATTAGAACTATTAGGAAAAGGAAGAGAGATTGCGGATAAATTAGGAGTAGAATTAACAGCTTTACTGTTAGGCGAAAATACAGATTCTATGGCAAAAGATTTAGCTGATTATGGTGCAGATAAGGTTTTAGTAGTAGATAGTCCATTATTAAAAAACTATACTACTGATGGATATACAAAAGTTATATGTGATTTAATAAAGGAAAGAAAGCCGGAAATATTATTTATAGGAGCAAGTTATATAGGAAGAGATTTGGGACCAAGAGTTGCAGCGAGATTAGAAACAGGACTTACTGCAGATTGTACAGCTTTAGATATAGATGAGGAAAATAATAATCTATTAATGACAAGACCAGCTTTTGGTGGAAACTTAATGGCTACAATAGTATGTGGAGCTCACAGACCACAAATGGCTACTGTTAGACCAGGAGTTTTTGAAAAATCACTAAAAAATGAAAATGGTAAATGTAAAATTGAAAAAGCCACTGTTAAATTGGATGAGAGTGATATTAGAACAAAAGTTGAAGAAGTAGTTAAGCTAGCTAAAGAAACAGTAGATATAGGTGAGGCTCAGATCATTGTATCTGGCGGTAGAGGTGTAGGTGCCGGTGAAAACTTTAAGTTATTAAAAGAGTTAGCGGATGCACTAGGTGGAGAAGTTGGTGGCTCAAGAGCAGCAGTAGAAAGTGGTTGGGTAGATAAAGCTGTTCAAGTAGGTCAAACAGGAAAAACTGTAAGACCCAAAATATACATTGCTTGCGGTATTTCAGGAGCTATACAGCATTTAGCCGGAATGCAAGATAGTGATTTTATAATAGCTATAAATAAAGATGGAGACGCTCCAATAATGAAAGTAGCTGATATTGGAATAGTAGGAGATTTAAATAAAGTTATACCAGAAATGATAGCTAAGGCTAAAGAAATAATTTAAAAAGACTGATAATTTGGAAAAGTGTAAAACTTCACTCTACGGTTATTTAGCTTATAGAAACTATATAAATAAATGAATATTTTGCTCTAAAGATATATTTATACATTTGGCAATAAACCTACACTTGCTTGTCTAGCTCGAGGAATTGCCCATAGGTAAAAATGTTATATTAGAGCAAAATATTTTATATAATGATTAAACTACAAAAAGGTACAATGTGGTGGAATTATGAAATTTATCTTTCATGACTTGCATAAGAGCTCGGAACAATAATTTTAAACAGTTCCTTTGCTTATTATGCAAATCATTCCAGAAAAACTTCATAATTCAAGTAATTTAATACTTTTGTGGGATAATCATATAATAAAATTATCTTGGGGTTTTAATATTAAAGGAGGGCGTAAAATATGAAAATATGTGTACTTGGTGCTGGTACCATGGGTTCTGGAATAGTACAGGCTTTTGCCATGAATGGTCATGAGGTTTTAGTAAGAGATATAAAGGATGAATTTGTTGACAGAGGATTACAAAATATAAATAGAAACCTTTCTAAATTAGTTAAAAAAGGAAAAATGGACGAGTCGGTTAAAGAAGAAATACTTACACGAATTTCAGGAACTACGGACTTAAATTTAGCAGAAGATTGTGATTTGGTGGTAGAAGCAGCTATAGAAAATATGGAAATAAAGAAAAAAATATTTGCTGAATTAGATGAAATATGCAAAGAAGATGCAATACTAGCTTCTAATACTTCATCACTTTCTATAACAGAAATAGCTTCCGCTACAAAAAGACCAGATAAAGTAATAGGAATGCACTTCTTTAATCCAGCTCCTATTATGAAGTTAATAGAAGTAATAAGAGGTATGGCTACATCTCAAGAGACTTTTGAAAAAATTAAAGAATTAGCTATAAACATAGGCAAAGAACCTGTAGAGGTGGCAGAAGCCCCCGGCTTTGTAGTAAATAGAATACTTATACCAATGATTAATGAGGCCATTGGAATATATGCTGAAGGGGTAGCTTCAGTTGAGGATATAGACAAAGCTATGAAATACGGAGCAAACCATCCAATGGGACCACTAGCATTAGGTGACCTTATAGGACTTGATGTATGTCTTGCTATAATGGATGTTCTATATAATGAGACAGGAGACACAAAATACAGAGCTCATTCATTACTTAGAAAATACGTTAGAGCTGGCTGGCTTGGAAGAAAAACATCAAAAGGATTTTACGACTACTCTAAATAAGAAAATTATGACGCAAGTTTAATAAGAAAAATCTGTCTTTAAGTCCACAATAAATATATTTTTTTAAGACTGCTCCCAATACGCCAAGAAATTCTAATGTTTTCAAATTTCAATACCCTAAAGCTTTCAAACTCGCTTCTAATGGCGCTCAAACATGAAAGCTTCTTAACGGGTATTGAAATTTAAAAACAAAGAATTTCTAAGGCTAGCTCGATAGTCTAAAAAAATATATTTATTGTTACCTTAAAGACAGATTTTTCGGTTCGTGCATAAGCTATTAAAGGAGAAGAAAAGCCGACTAAAGGATGATTTTTCTCCGCTATGCTACAAAAAATCTTTGATTAAATAAAAAATATAATAATTATTGGATTTATCAAAGTTCGATATTGGTATACTTAAAGGTGAAAAAGAAAATGTACATTCATATATCATTCAAAAAAAAGGATTAGGGTTGAAGATAAATAAAGGATAGATCTTCATGGTATAATGTTCTTATAAAGAGATTTAAAAATTCATTGGACGTTAAAAAGTGTATAAAATGAAAGGAGGGGAGTTTTAGTGAGAGTAGATACCTATAGTATACTTTCTCACTAATGATAAATCGTGAAACAAAAATTTAAGGATTTATTACAATTTGGGGTTATATTTTTATTTGCAATATTAATTCAAACCTGTGTAATAGGAATAAATGAGGTACAGGGAGTATCTATGCAACCTACACTGAATACTAAAAATGGTAGTGATAGAGTTATAGTTGAAAAAATAAGTAGGTTTACTAAGGATTATAAAAGAGGTCAAGTAATTATATTTAAGCCTTATGAAGATGAAAGAATGTTTTATATTAAAAGGATTATAGGGCTTCCAGGAGATGTAGTGGAAATATCAAAAGGAAAGGTTTATGTTAATAATAATGAATTAGAGGAAAATTACTTATCTAATAATACTATAACTGAACCAGAAATGAAGGTAAAAGTACCCAAAGGAGAAGTGTTTGTATTAGGGGATAATAGATGTAATAGTGAAGATAGTAGAAATATAGGAACCATTTCTATATGCAATATAAAAGGACATGCTATATACAGGATGAATATTTGGAATTTAGATGGAAACAAATTAAAATAGTATGATTTTTCGATAGTATGAAACTTTTTCTGTAAATAGCATTCTATGATAAAATTTTGAAGGTGTGGAGATTATAAAATGATCTCCATACCTTAATTTTAATATAATATTTAAAAATGCACATGTCAACAACATTCTTATACTTACTTTTTTAAGGCTTATTATTTTCTTTATTATCTTTTCCTGTATTATTTTTATTTTTGTTTTGAGAAGGAGAATTTTTTGTGCTTTTAGGAGGAATTTTAATATTTCCCTGATTCTTTAAATTTTTATTAACTTTAATATCTTTATTACTATTACTTTTTCCTTTAGAATTCGTGTCATTTTGAATCTTCTTTGTTGGTGAATTACTTTTATTTTCATTGGATGAATTGTTAGTTTTTTTGTTAGAAGTATTGTTTTCATTCTTGGAGTTATTAACACCTTTGTTTGATTTACTTTTAGAGTTTATATCATTAGAATTATTATTTTTTATGTCACCATTAAGTGTTCTATTTTTTTTAGAATTAGTTTTATTGCCTTTTGAAGTTTCGATATTGTAGTTTACTTTTAAATTTTTAAGTTCATTTTCTATATTGCTAAGGTTTAATTTTGTTGTATCACCTTTAAAACTTAAATTTATAGATTTAGTTCCATTTTTGTAATTATCATTTATATAATTTTCACTTTGGGCTTCTTTAAGTATTAACTGAATTCCCTTTTCTAAGTTTTGATTTTTTAAGTTTAACTTGTTTATTACATTGTTACCGTCAGTGTTTAAAGCTGTAATTTTAATTATTTTGTTCCACATATTTGCTTCTAATTTAATAGATGGATTTATGTCTATAGTTACTGCGTAAGCTATGCTATTGTAAAACTTAAAAAATGTTGTACATAGAAATATAATAAGCAAGGAAGCTGCAATTATAGAAAGTTTTTTTGTGTTTTTGTAAATAGATGATTTTTTAGTAAACTCTTCTGATTCATATATTTCTCCTATTGAGGGAGAGGGAGTTGAATTTTTAACATAAATAAATTCTCCACCGGGGGTTAGGATGCCAACTTTATTTTTATTAATTTCCATTACTATTCCTCTTTTAATCATTATTATCACCTGCCTTTTCAATATTAAGATATCCTTTGATATAAGGATAGTCATTACTAGATAATATTATAATTAGTACTATTAAGTATTTTCTCCAGGTTTCTATTAATTTTCTTTTACTATTTGTAATTAAACATATTTCTTTGACTGGTAGTTGTCTTTTATTTTCTAAGCTAGAAACTATAGTTTTGGCATGTACACAAGCTAAAGCTATGTTTAATAGGTTATTTCTAGTGTCCTTATGTTTGGGGCAATTTTTAGCAATATCCATGAAGGATAATTTATATTTTTTTAATTCATCATTTAGCAATTTTATTTCTTCCATTCTTATAGAATTCTCAGAAGCAATATTAAAATTATTTATAGATATATCATTATCAATAAATTTGAGGGTATCCTCATCATTCCAAGTTACAAGAGGAACTTTATTTGATTTTTTAAAAAAATCTATTAATGAGTTTTTAATTATTACAGAAGCATAATTAAAAAAACTTCCCTTTTTATGATTATAAGTATCACAGGCTTTATTAAAAGCTATAAGAGCTATGCTTATTTCATCATCATTTTTGTTATCTAAATTTCTCTTGCAAATTCTATTTGTTGTTTTATATATAAAATGCATACTTTCCTTTATAAAGTTATCTCTATTTTCTTTTCTTAAGAAATCTAGCTCCATATAAATCACCTCGAATCATAGAAAATAGTATACATTATTATATACGAATTAACCACAAAATTTTAAAGTGGTACTATACCCCTTAAAAAAATTTTTTTTAATCGTAAATATAATTGTAGATATAATTAACTCAATTTTCGCACATAAAGTTTAAACTCTACATTAGATTAATAAGGGTTTTTAATTTAAAATTTAGAATGTAAAATACAAATTTGTAGAATAGGTAAGAGGTAAAAAGTAAGAAGTAAGAGTGAAAAGGTAAGAACTAATAGGTAAAAAGGAAGAGCGCTTGAAAAAATTCAGCAAGGCTGAATTTTCAGCACAACTATTACTTACAAATTAATTATAAAAAACTCTTTGAGTTTTATCCTTAACTCTTACTTCTTAGTTCTTAGCTATTACCTATTTACCTACTACTTATCTGCAAATTTCAATTATAGTTAATTTCTAAAAGAGCGTTATTCTTCATTTAAAATTTATATTTTTATTTTATGACTGCGAAAGTTGAATAATTAATATTAAATTTTTATATGGGGAGGAGAAAAATATGAAAAAAATATGTATATTAACAATTACAGCTTTATTGGCTTTAGGAGGAGTCGCAAAGGCAGAGGAAATAGTGTCATATAAAGATAAAGCGGGCATAGCTCCGGATAGTATATTTTACAAGGTTGATAGAGCCTTAGAAGAAATAAGTTTAAATTTTACTTCTGATGAAAATAAAGCAGACAAGCTACTAAGTATTTCAGAAGAAAGACTTGGAGAAGTAGAAGTTATGGGTGAAAAGGAAGATAGTGAATTAGTACAGGAAACTCTAGAAGATTATAATGAAACTATGGAAGAAGTTCAAAATACAGTAGATGAATTAAAAGAAGAAAATGAAAATAATGCTAATGAAGAAGAAAATGAGGAAACTCAAGATGAAATAGATAAAGTGGAAGATGCTATTGCTAAAAATACAGAAAATTCTATAAAAGTTTTAGAAGGTGTAAAGGAAAAGTTACCAGAAAAGGCTAAAGCAAATATAGAGGCTGTAATAGAAATGCAAAAAAATAAAAAAGAAGCAGTAAGACTTATGGTGGAAAAAAGACATGAATTTAACGATGCTAAAGAGGCATATAATGAAGCGAAGGCTGTATTAGAAAATGCACAAGCTTCAGGTGATGCAGAAACTATAAAGAAAGCAGAAGAAGAACTTGAAAAAGCTGAAGAAGCACTTAATGTTAAAAAACAAGAGTTAGATGAAGCTATTGCCAAAAAAGTAGAAGCTGTTAAAGCAAAGAAAGGATTAAAAAAGGATAAAGAAGATAATGAAGATAAAAAAGATAATGAAGTAAAGGATAAAAATAATGAAAATAAAGTAGAGAGCAAAGTGAAAAATAGTGAACAAAATAAAGTAGAAGATAAGTCACAAAAGAAAGAACAGGTTAAGAAAATAGATAGAAATGAAATTAAATCAGGAGAAGATAATAAAAATACCCAGTCACAAAAAGGTAAAGGGGAAGAAAAAAAAGCTAGCATCAATAAGGTACAAGATAGTAATTTGAAAAATAGTGATGGTAAATCTAGTGAAACTTCAAAAGGAAATGTAAATAATAAATCTAATGTAAATAAAGAAAATTCTCAGGATAAAAATAAAAAAGATAAATCTAATTAGTGAAAAAGGATGCACCCGATTTAGGGTGCATTTTTAAATTGAAAATAAATTTGAATCATTAACAGAATGTTAACAATTATTCTCGCTATGTGGACAATAAATTTCCAGTACACCAATTATAATAAATATAACTATAAATGAGAAAAAGTCATAATATAATTTTAAAAATATATATTTATATAATAGAAACTTCTAGTGGCCAATCCCAAATGTAATTTATTATATAGACAAGTATAATTTAAATGTAAAGTACAGGGTTTTGAGGACTAGTCTCTATAGAGTTCAAAGTAAAGTTTTAAATTGTGGTGATATTTAACTAAATTTTTTAAATAAAGCATTTAAATAAAGTCTTTTATGGGGATTGGAGACTGTAAATTAGGGATTAATAAGAAGTATGTTCCTATAAAAATAAATGTATACGTGATTTTTTTTATTTATAGGATAAATATGATGAAAAAAATATAAATCTTAATGAGATTTATGAAAAAATTATTAAAAAACTAGAGATTATAAGGGGAGAGTGTTGTAAAAGTGATTGGTGCAATATCAGGGGATATAATAGGTTCAGTTTTTGAAAGAAAGAATATAAAAAGCAAGGAATTTCAATTATTTAGTCATTATTCAAGATTTACTGATGATACAGTATTAACAATTGCAACTATGGATTCCATATTGAATGGTAAATCTTTTACTAAAAGTTATAAAGAATGGTTTAGAAAATATCCTGATGTAGGATTTGGAGGGAGATTCTACACATGGGGGACCTCAGAAGATATTAAACCATATAATAGCTGGGGAAATGGTTCAGCTATGAGGGTGAGTCCTATAGGTTATGTGTATAATTCTATTGAAGAGGTTATGTTAAAAGCAGAGGAAAGTGCAGAAGTGACCCATAATCATATAGAAGGAATTAAAGGAGCTCAAGCTGTAGCTACTTCTATATATCTAGCAAAAACAGGCAATGGAAAAGAGGAAATAAAAAAATTTATAGAGAAAAGATTTAATTATGATTTAGATGAAAGTTTATACAGCATAAGGAAATGGTATGCATTCGATGTTTCTTGTGAAGGTAGTGTTCCTCAAGCTATAAGAGCATTTTTAGAATCTAAGGATTACGAAGATGCTATAAGAAATGCAGTTTCAATTGGAGGAGATAGTGATACTATTGCGTGTATGACAGGGGGAATTGCAGAAGCTTACTACAAAAAAGTTCCACAATATATTATTAGTGAAGTATATGGGATGTTACCGGAGGAAATGGTTAATATAGTTAAAAATTTTTATGAATCTGCTATCCCAGATGGGGGAAAAGTGTTATAATTACAATTGGAATAATGAAGATCAGGAGGGGAAAAGAATGGAGTTATCAATTAATAAAGAATATGTTTTAAACACAGCAAAAGAATTACTTCAATTCAATAGTCCAAGTGGTTTCTGTTTTGATATAATGAAAACTATTGAGGAAAGAGCAGAGAAATTTGGTTATACTTTTGAAACTAATAATAAGGGTTGTGGAATCATTACTGTGCCAGGTAAGAGTAATGATAAAGTAATGGGTTTATCTGCCCATGTTGATACTTTAGGTGCTATGGTTAGATCTATTACTTCTCATGGTACATTGAAATTTACTTTAGTTGGCGGACCTATAGTTCCTTCATTAGATAGTGAATATTGCCAAATTAGAACTAGAGAGGGTAAAACATATACTGGTACATTTTTAAGTACAAGCCCTGCTATTCATGTTTTCGCTGATAGTAGTTCAAAAAAACGTGATCCAGAAAATATGGAAATAAGAATTGACGAAGTAGTTAAATCTAAGGAAGATGTAGAAAAGCTAGGAATCTGTGCAGGAGATTATATTTTTATAGATCCTAAAACTACAATAACAGAAAGTGGATTTATAAAATCTAGATTTATAGATGATAAAGGTAGTGTTGCTTGTTTAATGGGATTACTAGAATTAATGAGCAGAGAAAAAATTACTCCAAATTATACAACTAAAATAATTATTTCTGTATATGAAGAAGTTGGACATGGAGCATCTAATATACCTTCAGATATAACAGAAATGATGTCTGTAGACATGGGATGTATAGGTGACGACCTTAATTGTACAGAATATGATGTTTCTATATGTGCAAAGGATTCAGGTGGACCTTATGATTATAACATGGTAACTCGTTTAGTTGAACTAAGCAAAGGGAATAAACTTGACTATGTAGTAGATATTTATCCTATGTATGGTTCAGATGTAGGAGCAGCGCTTCGTGGTGGTAATAATATAAGAGGAGCTCTTATCGGACCAGGAGTTCATGCATCTCATGGTATGGAAAGAACTCACTACAAAGCTTTTGAAAATACAATTAAATTAGTATACTTATATTTAACTAAATAAAATTAAATATACTTACTAAATATGTGGAAAATCTGCCTTTATTATAAACTTAAAGGCAGATTTTTATTTTTTTTAGAAATCTCCTCATTATGTTATAATTAATTTACTAATTCACAATTTATAAGTGAGGTATTAATTATGAATTATACAAAGCAATATGATAAAGATAATATAAATAGAATAATACAGCGTTCGCACATTAGAAGTGAAGAATATGGAATAGAAAAAGAAAGGATTAGCCCTAAAAAGATATTAAAGAGACATGAGATATCTAATAATATAAGAAATAACAGAGGGTTGCTAAAGATAGCTGCTCCTTTTATAAAGAAGATATATGAAATTGTGGCTGGTTCTGGCTTTTTATTAATATTGACAGACAGAGATGGATGTATACTAAACATAATAGGCGATAAGGATATGTTAAAAGCAGCTAAGGATATGGATATGGTTATAGGAGCTTATATGGATGAAAAGAGCATTGGAACTAATGCAATGGGTACAGCTATTAGTGAAGATATGGCTATTCAAATTTCTGCAAAGGAACACTTCATAAATGCTTATCATAGATGGACTTGTTCTGCAGCTCCCATTCACAATGAAAAAGGAGAAATTATTGGTACTTTAAATTTAACGGGGAAAAGCAGTGAAGTACATTCTCATACTCTTGGATTGGTTGTAGCATCGGTGAATTCCATAGAGAATGAGCTTAATAATAGAATTATAAATAATAAATTAGTAGAGGCATATAACTATATGAATACCATAATGGATGCTATGACTTATGGTGTAATAGCAGTAAATAATCATGGTATAATACAGAATTTAAATAAATTTGCTTGTAGAATATTTAATGTTAAAGAGGTAGAATGTGAAGATAAACCTGTAAGTATTATTTTAGATAATTGGAATGATATACTAAAAAAATGCCATACCAAAGAGGTATACAAAGAAAATGATGTAATTATAAGGGTTGGACAAAAGAAAGAGAGATATAGTGAAGATATACATCCAATTGAAAATGAAAGTGGTGAACTTATAGGAGTTGTAATAACTATAAAAGAAATTCAAAAGGTTTTTAATTTGGTTAATAAATACAGTGGAATGAACGCTAGATATACTTTTGATGATTTGATTTGTGAAGATAAAGAAATGAAAAGGATAATACAATTTGCCAAAACTATATCTTTAAGCCCATCTACAGTATTGATACAAGGGGAAAGTGGTACCGGAAAAGAGGTATTAGCGCAATCTATACATAACTACAGTACTAGAAAAGAAGGACCTTTTGTGGCTATAAATTGTGGTGCTATACCTAAAAATTTAATAGAAAGTGAATTATTTGGATATGAAGAGGGAAGTTTTACAGGAGGAAAAAAAGGGGGGAGACCTGGTAAATTTGAACTTGCCAATGGAGGAACTTTGTTTTTGGATGAAATAGGAGAGATGCCATTAGATATGCAAGTTAATCTTCTTAGAGTTCTTCAGGAGAGATGTGTAACCAGAGTAGGTGGCAGTAGGTATATACCTATAGATGTAAGAATAATAGTCGCTACCAATAAGGAATTGAAAAAGGAGATAGAAAAAGGAACTTTTAGAAGTGATCTTTACTATAGAATAAGTGTAATTCCTATTGAAATACCTCCTTTGAGAGAAAGGAAAGTAGATTTAGATATTTTACTTAAGCATTTCTTGAAAATTAAATCTTTTAAATTAAAAAGAAATATTCCTATTATAGATGAAAATTTATATAGAGACATAATGTCGTATAGTTGGCCGGGAAACGTTAGAGAACTAGAAAATTTTGTGGAAAATATAGTAAATTTAGGAGGAAACACATCATTTAACATAAAGCAAGAAACTATAATAAAACAAACACAAAATGACTTTGTGCTTGACAATTTAGATTATGCATGTTCGTTAGAAGAGTTAGAAAGAAGAGCTATAATAGCTTGTATGGAGAAATTTAAAGGCAATGTATCTAAATCAGCAAATACTTTAGGGATAAGTAGGAATACTTTATATACAAAGATGAAAAAATACAAAATAATGTTATAAATTTAATTTTTTTATACAAATAAATGAGTTTAATTTAACATAAATAAATGCAAAATGTGTTAAAAAAAATGACAATGTAATGAAATTTAACAGTGAATAAAATAAAAGTGTAATATTTTTTTACACTTTTATTTTATTCATTTTTTATGAAATGATTTAAAATTAACAAAACAGGGGTTTACATTGATATTTTTATGACAATACAATCTTGGCATGATAATTGCTAAGAATATAAGTATAGAAAATAAGCATAATAAACTATGTATAAACAAAGTATATAGGTAGGAGGAATGGAAAATGAGTAGATTTACATTGCCAAGGGACATTTATTTCGGAAATGGTTCATTAGAAACACTAAAAACTTTAAAAGGAAAAAGAGCCGTTGTAGTTGTGGGCGGAGGCTCAATGAAGAGATTTGGATTTTTAGATAAAGTAGAAGCTTACCTAAAAGAAGCTGGAATGGAAGTAAAATTAATAGAAGGAGTAGAACCAGATCCATCTGTTGAAACAGTTATGAATGGTGCTGCAGTTATGAGAGAATTCCAGCCAGATTGGATAGTTTCTATAGGTGGAGGTTCTCCAATAGATGCAGCCAAAGCTATGTGGATATTCTACGAGTACCCAGAATTTACTTTTGAACAAGCAGTTGTTCCATTTGGATTACCTGAATTAAGACAAAAAGCTAAATTTGTAGCTATACCTTCAACTAGTGGAACTGCTACAGAAGTTACAGCTTTCTCAGTTATAACAAACTATAATGAAAAGATAAAATATCCTTTAGCAGACTTTAATTTAACACCGGATGTAGCTATAGTAGATCCAGATTTAGCTCAAACTATGCCAGCTAAGCTAGTAGCACATACTGGAATGGATGCTTTAACACATGCTATAGAAGCATATGTTGCTACATTAAGATCATCTTTCTCAGATCCATTAGCTATGGAAGCTATAGAAATGGTAAAGGAAAATTTATTAAAATCATATGAAGGTGACAATGAAGCAAGAGATGAAATGCACATTGCTCAATGTTTAGCAGGAATGGCCTTCTCTAATGCATTGCTTGGAATAACTCATAGTATGGCACATAAAACAGGAGCTGTATTCCATATACCACATGGATGTGCAAATGCTATATTCTTACCATATGTAATAGATTTTAATAAGAAGGCTTGTGGAGAAAGATATGCTAAAATAGCTAAGAAATTAGGCCTTGCTGGAAATACTCAAGATGAGTTAATAGATTCATTAACAGATATGATAAGAGAAATGAATAAGAAGATGAATATACCATTAACTATGAAAGAATATGGTGTAACTGAAGAAGACTTTAAAGCTAACTTAGAATTTATATCAGAAAATGCAGTTGCAGATGCTTGCACATCATCAAATCCAAGAGCTATATCAGTAGATGAGATGAAGAAAGTATTTGAAGCTACTTTCTACGGAAATAAAGTAGAGTTTTAGTTTAAAATAAAAGGAAACCTCCCAAGTGGAGGATTTCTTTTTTAAAAAAATTATTATATAAATAGATAATATAGTATCTATTCGAAAAATCTATAATGAATTTTTTTATGTAAACAGGATTAAAAATTAGATAAAATATTAACTAAATGTTAACATGTTTTTATTAATCATTAGTTTACAGTTATCAAACCTCATACTCTTATGGTGAATGTAGTTCAAGTAAAATGTTAAAAAGTTATCGAAAAAACATTGTTTTTGTACATAATATGAAAAAACAAATTAAAAATAATTTAGAGTAGTTAAAGAAAAGTCTAAAAATTCAAATTTTAGAATTAACATTACAATAAAAATAACTTTATTAATGAAAAAATTGTGATATAATAAAACTAGTGTGTTTTTTTAATAAAAAATTTTAATAAAATTATAATAAAATATGGAGGAATTACCATGTTTAAGATAGTAGAGAAAAAATTATTAGCACCTCAAATTTATCTTATGAAGATACATGCACCAAGAGTTGCTAAAGCAGCACAGCCAGGACAATTTATAATCGTAAGAATGGATGAAAAGGGAGAAAGAATACCTCTTACTATTTGTGATTACGATGTACAAGCAGGAACTGTAACTATAGTATTCCAATCAATTGGTTGCTCAACTACAAGAATGGCTCAATACGAAGAAGGAGATAGCTTCGCAGATTTTGTAGGACCACTAGGTCAACCTTCAGAATACGTTCATGAAAATTTAGAAGAATTAAAAGAAAAGAAAATAGTATTTATAGCTGGCGGAGTTGGAACAGCTCCAGTTTATCCACAAGCTAAATGGTTACATGAGCGCGGAGTAGAAGTAGATGTAATCATAGGAGCTAAATCTAAGGATTATATGATCCTTGAAGATGAAATGAAATCAGTTGCAAATGTATATCCAGCAACAGATGATGGTTCTTATGGATATAAGGGATTAGTTACTAACTTACTAAAAGATCTAGTAGAAAATCAAGGTAAAAAGTACGATTTAGTTATAGCTATTGGACCTATGATAATGATGAAATTTGTATGTAAGTTAACTGAAGAATTAGGAATCAGAACAATAGTAAGCTTAAACTCTATAATGGTTGACGGAACAGGAATGTGTGGCGCATGTAGAGTTACTGTAGACGGAAAAACTAGATTTGCTTGTGTTGAAGGACCTGAATTTGATGGACATAAAGTTGATTTTGCAGAAGCAATGAAAAGACAAGGTATGTATAAATCACAAGAATGTGAAAAAACTGAAGAGTTTAATCAAAATTGTAAACTTCTAGATGAGAAAAAAGTAGATAGAATGAAAAGAACTCCAGTAAAGGAGCAAGATCCAAAAGTAAGAGCTACTAATTTTGACGAAGTATGTCTTGGATACGATGAAGAGGACGCAGTAAAAGAAGCATCAAGATGTTTAAACTGTAAGAATCCTCTATGTAGACCTAAATGTCCAGTTTCAATAGATATACCAGGATTTATTCAACATGTTAAAAATAGAGAATTTGCTGAAGCTGCAAAAGTTATAGCTAAATACAGTGCACTTCCAGCTGTTTGCGGAAGAGTTTGTCCTCAAGAATTACAATGTGAAGGAAAATGTGTTCTTGGAATTAAAGGTGAGCCTGTAGCTATAGGAAAACTTGAAAGATTTGTAGCAGATTGGTCAAGAGAGCACAATGTAGATTTATCAGAAACAGCTCCAAAGAATGGTAAAAAGGTAGCTGTAATAGGTAGTGGTCCTTCAGGATTAACATGTGCTGGAGATCTTGCTAAAATGGGCTATGACGTTACTATATTCGAAGCTTTACATGAAGCCGGTGGAGTTTTAGTATACGGAATTCCAGAATTCAGATTACCAAAAGAAAAAGTTGTTAAAGCTGAAGTTGAAAATGTTAAAAAACTAGGTGTTAAAATAGAAACAGACGTAATAGTAGGAAGAACTATTACTATAGATCAATTATTTGAAGAAGAAGACTTCCAAGCAGTATTTATAGGTTCAGGAGCAGGTCTTCCAAAATTCATGGGAATATCAGGAGAAAACTTAAATGGAGTTTTATCTGCTAATGAATTCCTAACAAGAAACAACTTAATGAAAGCTTTCAAAGAAGGATACGATACTCCAATTAGAGTTGGACAAAAAGTTGCAGTAGTAGGTGGCGGAAACGTTGCTATGGACGCAGCAAGAACAGCTTTAAGATTAGGAGCAGAAGTTCATGTAGTTTACAGAAGATCTGAATCAGAACTTCCAGCAAGAGTTGAAGAAGTTCATCACGCTAAAGAAGAAGGAATAATCTTTGACCTACTTACAAATCCAGTAGAAATAATTGGAGATGAAAATAACTGGGTTCAAGGAATGAAATGTATAAAGATGGAACTAGGTGAACCAGATGCATCAGGAAGAAGAAAACCGATAGAAATACCAGGATCTGAATTCGTGATGGATGTAGACACTGTAATAATGTCATTAGGTACAGCTCCAAACTCATTGATTCCTTCAACAACAAAAGGACTAGAAATTAATAAGAGAAGATGTATTGTTGCAGAAGAAGAAACTGGCGCTACTTCAAGAGAAGCAGTATATGCTGGTGGAGATGCTGTAACAGGTGCAGCTACAGTTATACTTGCTATGGGAGCAGGTAAAAATGCAGCAGCAGCTATAGATAAGTATTTAAGCGAAAAATAAATTATGTATAAAGCCTTGGGTTAAGTATAACCTAAGGCTTTTTATAATTTTATTAATACCAATATCCACCATGCCCATAATGAGGTCTTCTGCGCCTTCTACGCCTACCTATAAGTTCTCTAATTAGTAGTATTCTAAATAAGTCATTTAAGGCTCTTCTCCTACCATAATGACGTTTCCTATTATAATCTTTATGGTCATTATGTTCATACTCTTCGTCCATTTCTTCTAAGTGATCTTTAATATTTTCATACATATTTTCACAAGCTTCATCTAAGTCTTTATCACTTGGTGTATACATCCATCCATATTTTCTTTCCATCATGTCACAATGCATTATAACCATAGGATAAATTTTATGATAGATTCTAGGGTACATTCTCCTTAAATCTTCATGGTCATCATACATGTTCATGTAAGGCATGCAAGGCCAATAACAATTATACATAAAAGTCCTCCATAGAAATTTGCTCTTCCATAAAATTATATGATTTAGTTATAGATACTGTTACTAAAATTAGTTATTAAAGTATAGTAATAGTAAATCTGAGCTTAAGTATAAAACTCCTTTGAGAGTTTTAATAAAATATAAATTAATGGGTTGTCAACTAAGAATAAATACTACAATATATAGAATTTGCATGAAGCAAGCTTAAATTGGTATAATAAATACATGTGATTTAATATAAAAGCTGTAAATAGATATAAAGAGAAGGTGAAGATGTGGATTTTGAATATGTGGAAGAATTAAAGGATAGAATAATTATAAAAAATGTTAGAAATTTTGAACTTGCTCATGTATTTGATTGTGGACAGTGTTTTAGATGGATTCAGCAAGAAAACGGAAATTATATAGGAGTAGCTCTGGGAAGGGTAGCAGAAATAGAGAAATCAGGAAATGACATTATAATATACAATTCTAATGAAAGAGAATTTAAAGATATTTGGGCGGAATACTTTGATTTATATAGAGATTATGGAACTATAAAAGAAATTTTAAAAAGGGATCCAGTTTTAGAGGAAGCGGTGGAATTTGGAGATGGTATTAGAATATTAAAGCAAAATCCTTTTGAAATGCTTATCTCCTTTATAATATCTGCTAATAATAGAATACCTATGATAAAGAGAGCAATAAATAGTATAAGTAAGAAATACGGAGAAGAATTAGAGTATAAAGGACAAAAGTATTATACTTTTCCTACAATAGAAAAACTTCATGAAGCCACTATAGAAGAATTGGAAGAGTGTGGAGTTGGTTTTAGAGGAAAGTATATTGTAGACACAGTTGAAAAATTATATAAAGGTGAACTCAATTTAGAGGAAATAAAAAAATTAAATGATGATAAATGTCATGAAGAGATTCAAAAATTTGCTGGAGTGGGGCCAAAAGTAGGGGATTGTGTTATGCTATTTTCTATGCAAAAGTATTCAGCATTTCCTGTAGATGTTTGGGTTAAAAGAGCAATGCATTATTTTTATCTAGCGCCAGATGTATCTTTAAAGAAAATAAGAGAGTTTGCTAGAGAAAAATTTCATGAATTTTCAGGATTTGCTCAGCAGTATTTATTTTACTATGCTAGAGAAAATAAAATAGACATATAGTATCTTTGATTTATCAAGGCTTAATGGGCTTGAAAGGTGATTGGTCAAAAGGTTCGTCAAAAATAAAAGCGCTGGTAATATAATACCGATGCTTTTATTTTTATATTCTTAATATATTAGATAATCCCATGAATGTTTAAAAATATGTAAACTATTTTTAACTTATTATATTTAATTAAGTTATATAATACTTTGTAGAAGTGTAGTGAGTTTTAAAAATAGTATTAGTTATAAAGAAAGTCCGTATTTACATATAGAGTTGTAGCTAAAACTTAAAAAATTTAATATTAATTTTTAAAATATAAAGTATAGTATTCAGAAAAATTTCAAAACTATATAATAAGTAGAAGTATAATATTTACATATTAATTTATAAAAAATTTGCTTAAATAAAGTTGTTGATTTTATATAGATTGTTACGTTAGATAACTATGGGATAAATTATGTGGGTTAAGTCTATTATGAAAGTTGGAGAGCTTATGAAAAAAATAAATAGAAATTTGAGGAAATTTTTAGATTTTTTAATAAAATATAAAAAGACAACTGTGTCCATAATATTTTTACTTATATTTGGATATATATCCTATGAATATTATAAATATTTCAATATTTTAAAGGATCCAGTAAAGATAAAAAAAGCCATACTATCCTATGGAAATTACAGTGTATTAGTTTTTTTGATGTTACAAATAATTCAAGTGGTGGTTTTTTTTATACCAGGAGAAATAATACAAATTGCTGGGGGATACATATATGGAACTGTATTGGGGGGGGCATTTTCCATATTAGGCATATTAATTGGAAGTTTTATGGTTTATTATATATCTAGATATTTAGGAAGAGATCTAGTTCAGAAGATGGTCTCCAAGGATAAATTTAAGCTTTTTCATAAAATATTAGATGCAAGTAGTCATGTAAAGATTATATTTTTATTGTATTTAATACCAGGTATTCCCAAGGATGCCCTGGCGTATATATGTGGCATAGCGGATGTTTCCTTTAAGGATTTTATAATATTTTCTACCCTTGGAAGAATACCAGCTATATTTATATCTACATATTTTGGAAATAGAATTGAAGTTGGGGAGATAGGTTCTATTGTAGTTATATCTATTGTAGTGCTTATAATATTTATTATAAGCACCATTAAAGGTAATAGTATATTAAAAAAAATGTCAAAGAAAAAGAAAATTAATTAAGCTTTTTGCTAAAAATAAGCATTATTATGGAGTTTATGGATATTAATAATAGTATGAAAAAAAGACATAAAGCAAAAAAGCTTTCTGGAAGTATGTTTATAATTGGATCCTTTTCAGGAGAGAACATCCAATAATCATTTTTAAAAATAAGTTTATGAAAAATATCAAAACCCTTTTGAAAATTCATATAGACTAGAACTATAGCACCCATAAGACTTAATAGAAATGTAGAGGAAAGTTTTAAAGTTTCCTTTGTATTTATTAAGTTTTTATTTAAAAGTAAAAAATACATCCATAAAAAACCTAAATAGAATATATAAAAATTAGTGGTTATATTTTGAAAAATAGTTTTTACATCAATAAAGTGCATAATTCCTTCTTTAGAAGATGAAAAAGAAGGTAAATCTAATTCATTATTATTAGGATACATCAAATAATCTATTAGATAATTATAATTATTTTTTATTTCATTTTTTTCTAGAGACGAGGTGTTTTGAATTTGAAATTTATCAATGGAAAAATAGTAAATGGGTTTAAAATTTACAGTAAACAATATGCTCCATAAAATTATAATAAAACATATTAGAGTAGAAGTTATAATTTTGTAAATATTTTTCACTCAAAAGTCACCATCCTATGTGAATATAAAATATAGTATATAAGCTAATGAGTTGTAAGAAAACTCATATTTTATTATGTAAATAATACATTAAAATATACTTAAAGTATATAATAGATTCAATATTATTTAAAAAATTAGAAAAGCTTTATAGAAGATGCCCTGACACCTTCATTGTTCTTTGGAGGATGAAAGGGCTTTAATAAATATTAATTATTGTATAGAATAGATAAAAGAAGAAAAAGTATGAAAAATACAAATATATATTTATAAATCCATATATCGTGGTTAAAATGCCATTTTTAAGAAATTACGAGGTTTGATATTATCAACCTCATTAACTATCATAATAATTGTATTAGCACTCGATATTAATGAGTGCTAACAGATAATGATAAATAATATGTTTAAATATAATAAGGAGGGGTTTAAATGAATATTAGACCACTTGGAGACAGAGTTGTTATTAAAAGATTAGAAGCAGAAGAAACTACTAAAAGTGGAATAGTGCTACCAGGTTCAGCACAAGAAAAACCACAAATGGCAGAAGTTGTGGCAGTAGGTCCAGGAATGTGTAAAGACGGACAGAAAATCGAAATGGAACTAAAAGTAGGTGATAAAGTTATCTTCTCTAAATATTCAGGTAATGAAGTTAAATTTGAAGGAGAAGAATACACTATACTAAAGCAAGAAGATATATTAGCGGTAGTTGAATAATAAATATTATTGTAGTTAAAAAATAAAACTACATACAGGAGGGATTTACAATGGCAAAGAGTATTACATTTGGCGAAGAAGCTAGAAGAGCTATGCAAGCTGGTGTTGATAAATTAGCTGACACTGTAAAAGTTACATTAGGACCTAAAGGAAGAAATGTTGTATTAGATAAAAAATTTGGTTCACCACTTATAACAAATGATGGTGTTACTATTGCAAGAGAAATAGAATTAGAAGATCCATATGAAAATATGGGAGCTCAACTTGTTAAAGAAGTTGCTACTAAAACTAATGATGTAGCAGGAGACGGAACTACAACAGCTACACTTCTTGCTCAAGCAATTATAAGAGAAGGATTAAAAAATGTAACAGCTGGAGCTAACCCAATTCTTATAAGAAATGGTATAAGAATAGCTGTAAATAAAGCTGTAGAAGGAATAAAGGGAATATCAAAACCTATAAATGGAAAAGAAGACATAGCTAGGGTTGCAGCTATATCAGCAGCAGATGAAGAAATAGGAAAGCTAATAGCAGATGCTATGGAAAAGGTAGGCAATGAAGGAGTTATAACTATAGAGGAATCTAAATCAATGCTTACTGAATTAGATGTAGTTGAAGGTATGCAATTTGATAGAGGATACTTAAGCCCATACATGGTAACAGATGCAGAAAAAATGGAAGCTGCATTAGATGATGTGTATATCTTGATTACAGATAAAAAGATATCAAATATACAAGAAATACTTCCAGTACTTGAGCAAATAGTTCAACAAGGTAAAAAACTATTAATAATAGCTGAAGATGTAGAAGGCGAAGCTTTAGCTACATTAGTTGTAAATAAATTAAGAGGAACATTTACTTGTGTTGCTGTAAAAGCACCAGGTTTTGGTGATAGAAGAAAAGAAATGCTTCAAGATATAGCTATATTGACTGGTGGTACAGTTATTTCAGAAGAATTAGGAAGAGATTTAAAAGATGTTACTTTAGATATGCTTGGAACAGCTGAAAGTGTTAAAATCACTAAAGAAAACACTACAGTAGTTAATGGAAAAGGAAATAAAGAAGCAATCCATGATAGAGTAGCACAAATAAGAAGACAAATTGAAGAAACTACTTCAGATTTCGATAGAGAAAAACTTCAAGAAAGACTTGCAAAATTAGCAGGTGGAGTTGCTGTAATTAAAGTTGGAGCAGCTACTGAAACAGAATTGAAAGAAAGAAAATTGAGAATAGAAGATGCTTTAGCAGCTACAAAAGCAGCTGTAGAAGAAGGTATAGTTCCAGGTGGTGGAACAGCATATGTTGATGTAATACCAGAAGTAGCTAAATTAGAAGATGGCGTACAAGATATTCAAATCGGTATCAACATCATAAGAAGAGCTCTTGAAGAACCAGTAAGACAAATAGCTACTAATGCTGGAGTTGAAGGTTCAGTAATAATAGAAAAAGTTAAAGAAAGTGCAGCAAATATAGGATTTGATGCTCTAAATGGTGATTATGTAGATATGATGAAAAAAGGTATAGTTGATCCAACTAAGGTTACTAGATCAGCACTTCAAAATGCGGCTTCAGTAGCATCTACATTCTTAACAACAGAAGCAGCAGTAGCAGATATACCAGAAAAGAACCCAGCACCAGCAATGCCAGCACCAGGAATGGGCATGGACGGAATGTACTAATAGCATAAATTACAAGTAATTTATGGCTATAGGGCCAGTATAGTGGGCTAGTGTGTCAGAGGACTAGAGGGCCAAAACAGTGGGCTAGGGGAGGAAGATTTTCCTTTGCTTTGTTCAGAAAATATTTTATAGAATTGCGGTAAAAAAGTCTTTTACTTGAATAGTTGATAATTGACTAATCAAAGAACAAGGTTGTAGAATATAGAAACTAGAGTTATTCCATTGAATGGAAGGCTCTAGTTTTTAATATTTATAAATAAATTTGTAAGTTTCACATAATATTTTTATATTCAATACAATTTAGAAATTAATGGATTTTTTATTGATGTTTGAAATATATAATTTAGTGTTAGCATATTATATATGAAACTTATTTTATTAAAAGTATTATAATTGATACTAATGTTTCATAAAACATTGCGAATTTGCAATTTTACATGCAAAAAAATAAAAACATGCAATTTTATTTTAATTAGTTGTTGACAAATAGAGTATTTTTAAATAGAATGTTAATAATAAGTTTTTCAGAATCGTTAAAAAAAATGATAAATATTCGCTCATATATCCCTTAAATATGGTAAGGAGTTTCTACCGGGGGCCTTAAATTCCCGACTATGAGTGATTATGGTAGGCGAAAGCATACTATTTTCACTCGTACCGTTGATGTGATTTAGTGTGCTTTCTTTATTAAAGGGATATAAAACTATACCATTTTGGCTATTATAAATGTGAGCATGTTATGAATTGCTAAACATTGTGAGTGACTATTAAAAATATAAAAATTATGGAAGGGTGTGCGTAAAGTGGCAATTATATTAAAGACAGGATATACTTTTGACGACGTTTTATTAATGCCAAATAAATCAGAGGTTTTACCAAAGGAAGTTATTTTAAAGACAAATTTAACAAAAACTATAAAGCTAAGCATTCCTCTTATGAGTGCAGGTATGGACACTGTTACAGAATCTAAAATGGCTATTGCTATGGCTAGAGAAGGCGGCATAGGAATAATACACAAGAATATGAGCATAGAAAGACAAGCATATGAAGTGGATAGAGTAAAAAGACAGGAAAATGGTGTAATATCTGATCCATTCTCTTTATCACCAGAGAATACTATAGATGATGCCCTATCTTTAATGAGTCAATATAGAATATCAGGAGTGCCTATTACAGTAAACGGAAAACTTCAAGGAATAATAACTAATAGGGACATACTATTCGAAAATGATTATTCTAAAAAAATATCACAAGTCATGACTAAAGAGAATCTTATAACAGCTCCAGAAGGAACTACAGTAGAAGAAGCCAAGGATATACTTAAAAAACATAAAATAGAAAAACTTCCATTAGTGGATAATGACAACAATTTAGTTGGACTTATTACTATTAAAGATATAGAAAAAGTTAAAAAATATCCAAATGCAGCAAAGGACTCAAAAGGAAGACTTTTATGTGGTGCTGCAGTAGGAGTTACTAAAGACATGATGGTTAGAGTGGATGCTTTAGTTAAAGCTAATGTAGATGTTATAACTTTAGATACAGCTCACGGACACTCTAAAGGAGTTTTAGATGCAGTAAAGACTATAAAGGCTAAGTATCCAGAACTACAAATAATAGCCGGTAATGTGGCTACAGCAGAAGCAGTTAAGGATTTAATAGAAGCTGGAGCAGATTGTATTAAAGTAGGTATAGGACCTGGATCCATATGTACTACAAGAGTAGTAGCTGGAGTAGGTGTTCCACAACTTACAGCAGTAATGGATTGTGTAGAGGAAGCTAATAAATACAATATACCTATAATTGCTGATGGCGGATTAAAATACTCTGGAGACGTGGTTAAAGCCCTTGCAGCAGGAGCTAAAATATGTATGATGGGATCTATGTTTGCAGGTTGTGAAGAGTCACCAGGAGAAACTGAAATATATAAAGGAAGAAGTTATAAGGTTTATAGAGGCATGGGTTCTATGGCAGCAATGCAGTGTGGAAGTAAAGATAGATATTTCCAAGAGGATAGCAAGAAATTAGTTCCAGAAGGTATAGAAGGAAGAGTCCCATATAAGGGATATGTATCTGAGACTATATTCCAAATGCTTGGAGGAATACGTTCAGGTATGGGATACTTAGGAGCTAAGACTTTAGATGATTTATATAAAAATGCAAGATTTGTAGTTCAAACCTCTGCAGGACTAAGAGAAAGTCATCCACATGATATTAATATGACAAAAGAAGCACCAAACTATAGTGTAAATAGATAATTGGAGGTAACCTATGAAGAGAGAATTAGTATTAGTTGTAGATTTTGGAGGGCAGTATAATCAATTAATAGCTAGAAGAGTAAGAGAAAATGGAGTTTATTGTGAAATAATTCCTTACGATTATTCTATAGAAAAGATAAAAGAAAAAAATCCTAAGGGAATAATATTTACAGGTGGACCAAACAGTGTATATGCAGAGGGTGCTCCTAGAGTGGATGAGGAAATATTCCAGTTGGGTGTTCCAATACTTGGAATATGCTATGGTGACCAGCTTATGGCTCACAGCTTAGGCGGTGACGTTACAAGTCCTGACAAAAGAGAATATGGAAAAACAGAATTAGATATAGATAAGGATAATTTATTATTTGAAGGTGTAAAGGAAAAAGATCAATGTTGGATGAGTCACACAGACTATATTTCTAAAGCGCCGGAAGGATTCAAAGTTATAGCTACTACAAAAGAGTGCCCTTGTGCAGCTATGGCTAATGAAGAGAAAAAACTATATGGAGTACAGTTCCATCCAGAAGTAGAACACACTTTATTCGGAAAACAAATGCTTCACAATTTCTTATTTAATATTTGTAGTTTAAAAGGCGATTGGTCCATGTCTTCTTTTGCAGAAGAACAAATAAGCAAAATAAAAGAAGTGGTTGGAAATAAAAAAGTTATATGTGCCCTTTCTGGTGGTGTAGATTCATCAGTGGCAGCAGTACTTGTGCATAAAGCTATAGGAAAGCAATTGACTTGTATATTTGTAGATCATGGTCTTCTTAGAAAAGATGAGGGAGATCAAGTAGAAACAATATTTAAAAAGCAGTTTGACATGAATTTAATTCGTGTAAATGCTCAAGAGAGATTTCTTGGAAAGTTAAAAGGAGTTTCTGATCCTGAAAAGAAAAGAAAAATAATAGGTGAAGAATTCATAAGAGTATTTGAAGAAGAAGCTAATAAGCTTGGAGATATAGATTTTCTAGTACAAGGAACTATTTATCCAGACGTAGTAGAAAGCGGAACAAAAACTTCTGCTACAATAAAAAGCCATCACAATGTAGGTGGACTTCCAGAAGATATGCAATTTAAATTAATCGAACCTTTAAGAGAGCTATTTAAAGATGAAGTAAGAGCCGTAGGAGAGGAGCTAGGTATTCCACATAAATTAGTCTGGAGACAGCCATTCCCAGGCCCAGGTCTTGCTATAAGAGTTTTAGGAGAGATTACAGAAGATAAACTAGAAATAGTTAGAGAAGCAGATGCAATTTTCAGAGAAGAAATAGCTAACGCTGGTTTAGATGAGGCTATATGGCAATACTTTGCATGCCTTCCAAACATCCAATCTGTTGGAGTTATGGGAGATGAAAGAACCTATTGCCACACTATAGCCCTAAGAGCAGTAACTTCCTCTGACGCTATGACTTCAGATTGGGCAAGAATTCCATATGAAGTTTTAGATCTAGTTTCTCGTAGGATAGTTAATGAAGTTAAGGGAGTAAACAGAATTGTTTACGATGTAACTTCAAAACCACCAGCAACTATTGAGTGGGAATAGCTGAAACTTAGTAATATCAAGGAATAGATGATATAAAAAGTGTTTATGATTTACTTTTAGAATAAGTAAATTGTAAGCACTTTTTTATGCCTTTTGTGCTAAAAAAGAAGGTGTTTTAGAAATGAAGCGTGGAGAAGTCGTAGGGACTTGACAATTCGGAAAAAAACTCTCTGTAACCCCATGACAGTATTCGACAGTATATAACGACCATGATAAAATAAGAATATCATATGGAGGTTAGAAAATATGAGTAGAAGAAAATACACTTTAGAAGAAAAAATAAGAATGATAGAAGAATTAAATAGTGGTTTAACTAATGCTCAAGTTTGTAAGAAATATGGAATATCATCATCTACACTTAGTGTATTTAAAAAACAGCTTGCTGTAATAAATGCTACTGAATCAAAAGATTATAAAGCTACCGCTAAGGTAAGAAGACCTGTACCAGGGTATTCATATGGTTAAATAATTGCATAGTAGATGATTCAGTTATTGAAACACTCTTATATGAAGCATGTGAAAAATATCCTTTCTATGGATATAAGAAAATCACGAAAATTCTTCGTAAGAAGCATGGATTAAGAATCAATGCTAAGAAAGTGTATAGATTGTATAAAAAACTAGGTCTACTTCTATCATATGTTAAACATACAAAGCAAGGCCATTTAGCCATAGCAAGAGAACTAACGGATATTAATTAGTTAGTATTCGTTAGAAAATGTTGATAATTAAAAGGGAACAATCCGATTATAAAAATAAATTAAAAGAAGTTACGAGGGGTGAATAATATGTGAACTGTAATTTCAGAGTTTAGAATTAAAAATTATGTTGTGTTAAAATTAAATCAAGATAAACCATTAAAAAAATATTCTAAGTATTTTATAGATGGATTAGAGTTTGAGATTGTACCAGTGTATGATGCTCCAAGATGCGTAGCAATAGAATCAGAAAAAAGTTTTTTAAATAAAGAAGTTAAGTTTATTTAAGAAAGCACTTATTAAATAAAATAATAGGTATTTTTATAATACCTAAAAGTGAAAAATTTTCTTGATGGTAAGATAAATGTTAATCAGATAAAAAAATATAGAAAAAACGTATAATACAAATGACTATAATGCTAAAAGACTTGTGGAAACGGAAGTGTCCAGATGTTCTAGCAATGCCTTTGATAGGTTTTGCATTTAAACTGGGGTTAAAAAAGTAAGATATAATGCTACATTATGTAACACTTGTGATAAATGTATGGTTAATCACGACAAAGTATTTGATTTGAAGGATAAAATAGAATTACCAAGGCATCCGTTATGCCATTGTTTTTATACTGTTGAAGATGAAGATACTATTAAAATAAACTCAGGTGCTAAAAGTGGAGCACTTACTGGCAAGAATGACCCGGATTTTAAGAGAAGGGATGAACACGCGGAACAATATTATGAAGCAGTACGTAGAAGAAATTCTAAAAAAGAAATTTCGGCTATAGCTAAAAATACTAGATTAAATCCTAAAACAATTGAAAAAGTATATAATCATGGTTTTATAAATAAATACGATTTAGATCATAGATATGATAATTTTATTCCAGATTATGATATGGCACAATCATGGCAAAGGCTAAGAGAAGGTAAAAATATTCAAGAGCATGATCTGATTATGTTAAATCATGAAAGGCTTGAATATGAATTAATGAATAGGTATAATAAGAAGTATCTAGAAGCTCATAGATTAACTGAGAATAAATATAATTATGCTAAGGCTTTAATTAAGTACTTAACTTCTGCAAAATAAAAAGTTAAATTGGTAGTATTACCAAAAAATAAATATGGCACACTGACCTTATCCGTGATATATAAAAGTTACTACTCAATTAAAACACGGGAGGTTGTCAGTATGCCAAGTAAATTTACTAATCATATTGTATCCATTAATGATGAACTTTACAATTACTTAAATGATGTAAATTATGGAATGAGTAAACCTCAATTTCATCATATATCCACTATTATTAATGGATTAATAAATTTAGATGGCACTAAATCTTTATTAAAGATTTCAGAATATATACTAGCTGCTAAAAGCAGCAGTTCCATATATAGATTTTTGAGTAACTCTAAATGGGACGATAGTCTCATAGATAGAAATCGTATTAATTATTTAAAACTACATTTTAATAAACTCATAAAGCCTAAATCCGTAGGATTCTTAGTTATAGATGATACTGTTAATCCAAAAACTCAAGCAAAGAAGATGCAAGGATTAAGCTATAATCATTGCCATACAGAAGGTAAAAATCTTTGGTCCCACTGTGTAGTTACTTCTAATTTTGTAGCAGAGGATATGTCTATTCCGCTAAACTATAAGTCTTATTTTAACGAAGAAAACTGCAAAAATCATAATAAAAAATTTATGAGTAAACCAGATATAGCTTTAGGTTTTATTAATTCTTTTGAAAAACCTTCTAACTGCGATAAAATATATTGTCTTACTGATAGTTGGTACACTAGCGAAAAGTTAATTAATGGTTGTATTTTAAAAGGTTTTAACTTTATTGGGGCTTTAAAATCTAATAGAAAAATCTCTCCATTAGGAATTTCAATGCAAATTAAGGAATTTGCTAAATATATAAATCCATCTACCTTAGATGTAGTTACCGTCGAAGGTAAGGATTATAGAGTATATAAATACGAAGGCAAAGTTTCAAAGATTGAAAATGCATTAGCCTTAATTTGCTATGAAGTTGATGGGGACAGCTTTAAAGAACCAGTATATCTAATGTCTACAGACATAGAACTTAGTAATAAAGCTATAATAAAATACTATCTATATAGATGGAACATTGAAACTAATTACAAATATCTTAAAACACACTTAGGTTTTGACGAATATAAAGTTCAATGTATACTCTCTATCGAGAGGTATTTTCTACTTACATTTTTAGCAATCAATTTTTTAGAGATTTATAGATTATATAATCCTAAAAAACTTGAAACCATTGGTGATACTATAAAGTCTATAAAAAGCCTATCGGCTAAAGAATTGGTGCGTTTTGTTTATGAGGAAGCTAAAAATGATATACCTTTAGACACAATACTTGCTGAATTAAAATTAGTTTCTTAAAAAATTTTGTAAGTTACTTATAGGGAAAGTATAGAATTAAATGCTGTAACTATATTCCTATTAAAGAACTTACATCTATATTTGGGTTTTTAGCTTTTAAAATTAAAGAAGTTAAGTTAAGTATTTAAAGAAGAATAATTTAGAATAGGAGGTATGAGAATGCTTACGTTGAAATTAATAGAATTAAATGATGAAATGGTTACTTATGAATATTATCCAGAAGGTAATGAAAAGTATCCTGGGAAGGTTGCTTTAAACTTTAGAACTAAAGAAAAAATTTTTTCGAAAGATTCTTTTGAGGATTTTGGTAAAAGATATGCGTCTCATGCTCTCGGACGAATTGAAGAATATAATTTAAATGGAGAATTTAAAAAAGAAGGAGTAGTAGCATGGTACTAAAAGCACTTACTAAATAAAAATAGTAGGTGCTTTTATTATGTCTAATATTAAGAAAGTGAGGTTTAAATTATGTGGTTAATAATAGCGGCGATCTTGATTCCACTATTAGTTATAGACACCATTTCTGATTATAAAAAGATCAAATCAAATAAAGAACTGATTGAAACATTAAATAAAACATTAGAAAAAATTGATTAAGTCTTTAAAATAGGAGGTATAAGAAGTTCTTAAAAATATGGGTGTTAATGGAATGAAACAAGAAGGAAAAAATAAGAGTATTGAAAAGGACTTACAATGTTTAATTCAGACCTTAAAACTGTATGATGAAGAAATCTTTGGAATAGGTTCAGATAAGGAAAAAAGAATTGTAAGAACTATTCAAATAATGTATAGAGAAGATGACAAAAGAGTTTATGTGAGAATTTTAAAATTTGGTAATAGATTTAATAAGATTTCTACAACATTAGGGGAAAATATAGAAATTACGTTTGGTTTAGAATTAGATAGTGTAAATTCATCAGTTGAGTATTTCGAGTATATGTTATTTAAACAAAAAGATAAGAGGATAAATTTAGAAGAGAGCATAATAAATATCAAAAGGGAATTATCATATGTCATAATGGAAACATATATACTTATAAAGCAGGGAAAAAGCCTTTCAAAGGAAAATTATTCTATTTATATGTTGATAAATATAAAAAATTCCCTTATAATTTAAGGGAAAAAGATGCATACATGAGAACTTTAAATGAATTTAAACAAAAATTTGGTATAAAATTCGAGGTGTTGTAATATGTGTAACAAATATGAAGAATATTATGATGGAATACCACAAGAAATTGAGGACATGACTCTAGAGGAAATTGATAAAGAAATTAAAAGGTTAGAAGGAAAGGAAAAAAGTAAAGAGAAACAATAAAAGCACTTACTAAATAAAAATAGTAGGTGCATTTATTATGTTATAAGTAATTATAGAGGTTTTTCTTGTGTTGTTATAGAAAGTAGAAATTTGTAATAAAATTTTTACTTTTAGGAGGAACTTAAAATGAAAATAGGAGTTATAGGTGGTGTGGTAGGAGCAGCGGTCGTTGCGCTATTAATTATTATATTTGGAAAGGAAGATTTAATATGTAGTTTTAGAAATAACGTTATTAATTTATTTAAACGATATGACATTGAAGAGGATATAAATAATTTAAAAGTAATGAATAGTGATAAGTTGCTTAATATTAAATACACATATATAACGGAAGCAAAGAGATCCAAAAATTCGGGGGATAGTTTCAAGAGTTTTAGTATATTAATAACAATTTTCATCAGCTTAGTAAGTATTACTATACCTATTGCCACGGAATTTACTAATGATTCGTTAAATAAGTTAGATAATGTTTTAAATCATGGAATGGAAATTATTAAACAAGAAGATGTTTTTAAAAATGAAGGAGCTAAAAAAGTGAAACAAATCAATAATAAAAGAAAAGAACTTAATGATTTTAAAAAAGAGATGTTTGATGAAATAATGAAAATTCTGACTTATGCGGCTATTGGATGCATGATATTAGCGGCATTTATATTATTTAGAACCAGAAGGTATTATGATAAAGCATCACATTATGAAATATTGGTACAATATATTGATGATGAATTAATAGAAAAAAATAAAATTTAAAAAGTCTTAGGAAACTAAGGCTTTTTATTTTATGAAAAATTAAGAGTGTCTTTAGTATGTATAGGTTAAAGGGACAAAATGGAGGTAATGAAATGTTAAAAAAGATTTATTAGAATTAATAAAAGATATTGAAGATGATAAGGATTTTAAATCTTTTATAGATAATTTAAAGGACCAACATCTAACTAAAGGATTAGAAACTTGGAAGTCTAATAATTTACAAAAATTAATTGATGAAAAAGTAAAAGAACTTTATCCAGAAGATGATCCTAAGGATACAGAGTTATCAAAACTTAAACTTGAAATGGAAAACATGAAAAAAGAAGCACTAAAAAAAGAGTTAACTAATAAAGTTCTTAAAATAGCAACAGAAAAAGGTCTACTAACAGATTTGGTAGATTATTTTATTGGACAAAATGAAGAAACTACAAATAAAAACTTAGAAACATTAGAAAAAGTAGTTACTAATAAGTTAGAAACTACAGTAAAAGAAAGGTTGAAAGACAATATTATATAATCCTAGGAATAATTTTATCAAAGTCAGTTGTAATCTTAGATATATCTGAGAAATTAAAGGATGATTTCACAAGTGCAACTGAGGCAAGTAAGATAAAGAGAATATAAAAAAAGATTCATTATAGAAGAAATGTTTCGGGATTTAAAATCAAATGGATTTGATATGGAAGGCACATGGACAGAAGATATTGTGTATTTTCAAAATCTATATTTATGCTTAAGTATAGCCTATACATGAATGATAATATTAGGGGCAGATTGCTCTAAGAATAAGAAAAGCAAAATCATAGGAGCTACAAAGAAATTAAAGAACAAAATGGTTAGAATATATAGCTTATTTAGTTGTGGCATAAAATGGTTCAATAGATGCTATGATTCTGATTAAAGATAGTGTTTTCTTAATTTACAATGTTAATATTAGTCTTATAATGATTATTATTGAGTCTAAACATGATTTATGTAAATTACTGTCCGTAGATCAGATTTATAGCTACTACATTATTTTATACGAAAAATAGTAGAAAAAGATAATAAAAAGTAGTAGAATAATGTATTAGAAATTAAAATAATTGGAGGGGTAATATGTGGGCAATTGGAGTAAAGAGCAGAATATTAGAGATGCTGCTTGTTGGTTATCGAGAAAGGTAGAGCTTATAGAGTTAAAATCATATAATAAGATTAATTCAATTAATCAAACTATTTGTAGAGGTGGAATTTTTAATGTGGAATTAGGAGTAGGTAATTTGGGTGGTGAAAAAAATAAAAAAAGACCATGTTTAGTTATTAGTAGAAACCAACTTAATATAGGGGATACAGTGGTTGTAATACCTTTATCAACTAAATTTAAAACAAAGACTCACGGGAAAGGGAAAATTGCACCTAAATATGATAATCATTTAATTTTATGGAAATCGAAGTATGGATTTTTAGATGATGACTCATGCATCAAATGCGAAGATATTAGAATGGTGGATAAGGTTAGGATACAAGAACATATTGGAAACATAGAGCCACAAGATATGAACTTATTAAAAAAAAGGTTATTATTTACATTTGATTTTAAGTAAATTTACAAGTGCTTTTTTAAAACGCTTGTCCATAGATGAAATTTATGATAAGATTATAGTATAAATTAAATATGTTTGCTGTCTAGTCACAGCGGTAGAGACTAATCTTAGGTTAGATTAGGTTTTGTTTAAGGAAGCCATAGGCTTCCTTTGTTATATAAAAAGTTGTATTAAAATTAGAACAATGTACATAATATATACTATATGTTTGTTGTCTAGTCACAGCAGTAGAGACTAATCTTGAATTAGATTAGGATTGTAGCCATCCATAAAAGGATGGCTTGTTTATTAAACAATGAATATAATATAAAAATCTAAAAAGTGGGTGTTTATAGTAAAAGTAAAATATATAGGTGAAAATGATTCAGCTACTTTTATAAATGTAAATATATTGAACCTAGTATCTATAGAAGAAGTATGGTGTAGAATAGTTGATGAAACTGGAGAAGAGTATTTGTATCTATCGGATAAATTTAAAACACTAATATATGAATAGTAATAGAAAAATTATTAAAGTTAGTTAATGGTTTTATAAATATGATTAGCTAAGAATCTACTAAAATAGAAGAAGGTAGGTTCTTTTATTATGTCTAAAAAACAAATGAACATATAAATTTTTAGTAATATCATGAAACAATATTATAAATAAATACGATATTGTAAATCAAAAAGTACAATGTTACTATTTATATAGGGAGGGGTATAATGTCTAATTTTACTTTTTTAAAAAAGAAGTGGCCAACATTAGCTAAGTTAGGCACTCAGGCAGAAAAATATTTACATACGGATAGTAATGCGTCCATGTTAAAGATGCGTATGTTTGGTGAGCAAACAATAGATTATATATTGGCAGCTCTAAAAATTGAAACTTCAAGATTTGCAACTCAAGATGATAAGATTAAACTTTTAAGAAATACAAGATTAAATGGAGCTATTCCAGATCTATTTAATATAGTAAGACGTTATGGAAATAAGGCTAATCATGAAGGATATGAAAATAAGAAGGATGCTTTAGAATGTTTAGTTTCTATGTATAAAGTAGCTGCATGGTTCTATATTAAGACAACGAAGGATACTTCAATAAAACCATTAACATATAAAATACCAAAGGCAGTTAAGGCTAAAGCGCCTGTATATAATATTGAAGAGTATGCTAAGGAAAAAGAAGAAGTTAGGGAAGAGCATATTAAAGAAGTAAATGAAGTTAAAGAAAAAGTAAAGAAAGCTGTTGTAACTGAAGAAGATAAAAAATTAGAAAAAGAAGTTGAACAAACATTAGATTTAAATGAAGCAAAAACGAGAAAGAAACTTATAGATATAATGCTAAAGGATGCAGGGTGGGATATTAATAATAAGGAATTAGTTAAGTTAGAGTTTCCACTGGAAAATCATAAAGAAGAGGGTAAAAAAGGATTTGCTGATTATGTACTGTTTAATAAAAAAGGCAAACCAATTGCAGTAGTAGAGGCTAAAAAATCTTCTGTTGACCCTATTTTAGGGCGTCAACAAGCAGTTGAATATGCAAGTACTATAGAAAGAGATTATAAAGTAAGACCAATAGTATTTTATACCAATGGCTATGAAATATTTATGTGGGATCATAAGTATAGCCAGCCAAGACAAATTTGGGGATTCTATACTTTAGAAGATTTAGAGGAACTATTTTTTAAACATAAGTATAAGAAAGATTTAAATAAGTTAGAGATTGATAAAAGTATTGCAGGTAGACCTTATCAAATAGAAGGTATTAAAAGAGTATATGAAAGATATTCTAATGGATTTAGAAAAGCTCTTTTAGTAATGGCTACTGGAACAGGAAAAACAAGAACTGTTATTGCGCTAACTAAAGGAATGATGGAAGCAAATTGGGCTAAAAGAGTATTGTTTTTAGCTGATAGGGATGAACTTGTGAGACAAGCTAAAGAAGACAAAAATAGTTTTAAAACCTTTATGCCGGAGCAAATATCCTGTAGGTTTACGGGTAAAAACTCAGACAATAGAGAGGCTACACTATATTTTTCAACATACCAAACTATGATTAATTATTATAGTAATTTTAGCGTAGGTTTCTTTGATCTTATTATTTGTGATGAATCCCATAGAAGTATATACAAAACTTACAGGGATATATTAGAGTATTTTGACTCACACATTATAGGGCTTACAGCCACACCAGTGGATTTTATAGAAAGAAATACATTTGATTTATTCAATTGTGATACAGAAGATCCTACATTTAATTTTTCTGTAGATCAGGCTTGGAGTCATATTCCACCGTATCTTATTGAGCCAAGAGTAATTGATGCTACTACAGACTTTTTAAGAAAAGGCATAAAGTATAGTCAAATGACAGAAGAACAAAGACAGCAGGTTGATGAAGAAGGTTATGATGGAGATGAAATTGAATTTGATAAAAAGGAGTTAGAAAAGAAAATAACAAATAAGGATACCAATAGATATATATTAAAAACACTAATGGTTAATGGGATTAAAGTAGGTGACCACTTAGGAAAGACAATTATATTTGCTAAAAATAAAAATCATGCTAATTTATTAGATTCATTATTTAATGAAATGTATCCTCAATATAAGGGGAAAATGGCAGCGGTTATTTACTCGGGTATTAAGGATAAGGAAAGACTTATAGAAGATTTTAAAAATGAAGAATTTCCTAGAATAGCTATTTCTGTAGATTTATTAGATACGGGTATAGATGTACCTGAAATTGTAAATCTAGTATTTGCAAAGCCTATTTATTCAAAGGTTAAGTTTTGGCAGATGATAGGAAGAGGCACAAGAAGATGTGATAATTTATTTGGTGATGGAGTAGATAAAACTGAGTTTGCTATTTTTGATTGTTATAAGAATTTTGAATTCTTTGAAATGAATCCAAAGGGATTTGTTCCAAAACCTCAAAAAACATCTATACAGGTTAGATTTGAGCTTATGTGCAAGCTTTTAGAGATATATAAGTCAAAGGATAAAGAGAGCATATGTAGTGATTTTGTAACAAAGTTAAAAGCAAATATTGAAGAACTACCATCACAGAGTATAGAGATAAAGAAGAATAGAAAGAAAATAGATCAGGTTAAAAAGGAAGAATATTGGAAAGTTTTAAGCCAGGACTTTATGAAAAAGTTAAAGTTAGAGATAGCTCCATTAATACAATGGATTGAAGCTAAAGATAATTCAGATGCTATTTTATTTGACAATTCAATTTATAGAATACTTCAAAGCTTTGAAACTGAGGACAAGGATTCGTTAATTAGAGAAATTAATGCCACTATGGAAAAGCTAGCAAGACTGAAATTAAATATAAATCAGTTTGATGGAAAAAGAAAACTTGTAAAATCTTTATTGGAACCATGCGGTTGGGAGAAGCTTAGCTATGAAAAGCTAGAAAAAATAAGAGTAGATCTAAGAGATTTAATGAAACATCAAGGAGCCACAGCAGGAATTTTTGTGGTAATGGATATAAAGGATACTGGCGTAGTAACAAAGGAGATTAGTGCTGGAACAGTACTTTATGGAGCTAATATGGAGCCCTATGAAAAGAGAGTAAAGACAGCCATTGAAGAGAAATTAAATGACCATTTAGTAATTCATAAAATTAGAAAAGGGGAAAAGCTTTCTGAAACTGAAATTGATGGTATTTACTCAATATTTGGTAAAGATTTTGTTTATAGTATAGACGAGCTTTCAAGTAAAACGGATATAGATAAAGAGGACATAGTTGGTATTATTAGAAAGTTTGTGGGAGTAGATGAGAGTGAGTTAAATAAAAGATTTGAAGAATTTATTCAAAAGCACCACAGTAAGATGAATGCAACACAAATCAAAACTTTAGAAATAATTAAGAATGACATTGCGAAAAATAAAGGCATATCCTTTGCAGCATTATTCGCACCACCATATACATCTTTTAATCCAAACGGAGTAGATGGTATATTTGGAAGAATGGCTGATGATGTTTTTGATTTGATAGCACCATTTAGAGCAAGCGTTATATCTTAAATGTAGGAAGGAATGACAATAATGTTAAGTGCAGATATTAAGAGTAAAATTGATAAACTATGGAATAACTTCTGGTCAGGGGGAATATCTAACCCTCTTACTGTAATAGAGCAGATATCATATTTATTATTTATAAAGAGATTAGATGATATAGACAATGCTAATGAAAAGAGAGCTAATAGAATAGGAAAACCGTTTAAATCTCTTTTCGTAGAATTAAGTGAAAAATTAAAAGATAAAAATGAAGAAATAATTAAATCTGATTTTGATTGGGAATTAATGAAGTGGAGTCAATTTAAACATTTAGATGTTGAAAAAATGTTTCAGGTTGTATCACAGAAGGTATTTCCAGCTATAAAAAAATTAGGGGGAGATAATTCTAGTTTTACAGCTGAAATGAAGGATGCAGTATTTATGATACCAAAACCCTCATTACTTCAAGAATCTGTAAGAATTATTGATGAAATAAACATGGACGATGCAGACACAAAGGGTGACTTATACGAGTACCTTTTATCAAAGCTTGCTACATCAGGAGTAAATGGTCAGTTTAGAACACCAAGACACATAATAAGAATGATGGTAGAGCTTATGGACCCAACATCAGAGGATAAAATATGCGACCCAGCTTGTGGTACCGCTGGATTCATAATCAATTCTTTAGAATATATTTTAGAAAAATATACAAGACCAGAAAGTGTATTTACAGATGAAGAAGGAAATTTTCATAACAGAATTGGTGATATGATGAGTAATGAGGAATGGGAGCATTTTAGAACTGAGATGTTCTATGGATTTGATTTTGACTCATCAATGGTTAGAATAGCTTCCATGAATCTTATGCTTCACAGTATTGATAATCCAAATGTGAGAAGAATGGATTCACTATCTAAAAATTATGAAGAAGAAAACAAATACACATTAGTTCTTGCTAATCCACCTTTTAAAGGAAGTATAGATAAAAATGATATAAATTCTACATTAGTAAAAGGAGCAAAAACAACAAAAACTGAATTATTATTTATGAAACTTATAAATAGAATACTAGATTTAGGTGGAAGATGCGCCGTTATAGTACCAGATGGAGTTCTATTTGGTTCAACTAAGGCACACAAAGATATAAGAAAAACATTAGTAGAAGAAAATGCCTTAGAAGGTGTAATATCAATGCCTTCAGGAGTATTCAAACCTTATGCAGGTGTATCTACAGCGGTGCTTTTATTTACAAAAGGTGGAGAAACAAATAAAGTATGGTTCTATGACATGCAAAGTGATGGATTTTCACTAGATGATAAGAGAAACAAACTTGATAATGATGGAGATATTCCAGATATAATAGAAAAATGGAGAGCAATAAAGAAAGATAACTCAATAGAGCCAACTAAAGAAGATAAGTGGTTCTGGGTAGAAAAAGAAGATATAGTAGGTAATGATTATGACCTTTCTATAAATAAGTATAAGCAAATAGAGTATGAAGAAGTGGTATACGAAAAGCCAGAGGTTATATTAGAAAAGATTGAGGCTTTAGAAAAATCAATTTTAGAGGATATAGCTGTGATAAAAGGAATGGTGAAGTAGGATGAAGAATGTTAAGTTACAGGAAGGATGGAAAATTGATAAGTTAAGAAACTTGGTTGAAATAAATACTGGTAAGCTTGATGCAAATAATGAAGATATAGACGGGTTATACCCATTTTTTACATGTGCTGCTGAACCAATAAAAATTAATTCATATAGTTTTGATGATGAAGCTATTATTTTGCCTGGTAATGGTGCTAATGTGGGGTTAGTATTATATTATAATGGAAAGTTTGAGGCGTATCAGAGAACTTATGTAATAACTAAGTTCTCAGGTGAATTAAAATATTTATATTATTACATGAAAATGTACTGGAAAAGATATAATGATAATAAACAGTATGGATCAGCAACAAATTATATCAAAATGGGCAATATTACTGAGTTTGATATAGTTTTACCACCAATAAAAGTTCAAAAGAAAATAGTTGAGATTTTAGAACGTGCTGAAAAGGCTTTAGATAATAGAAAAGAAGCTATTAAGTTACTAGACGAATTAGTCAAATCGAGATTTATCGAGATGTTTGGGGATTTAAAAAGAAATTCAAAAGAATGGAATATACTTGCGTTTGATGATTTTGCAACAATAGATACAAATATGACAAAGGATTTTGATAAGTATTCTGATTATCCTCATATTGGAATAGACAGTATAGAAAAAAATACAGGTAATATTTTAGAGTACCAACTTGTTAAATATAGTAATTTAAAAAGTGGTAAGTATTTATTTGATGAAAGACATATTATTTATAGCAAAATAAGACCGAATCTAAATAAAGTAGCGCTTCCACAGTTTAAAGGTGTATGTTCTGCTGATGCTTATCCTGTTTTGTGTATAGATGGAATCACAGAAAGAAACTATTTTGGATACGTACTAAGAAGTGAATTTTTTTTAAATTATATACTTGCGTTTAGTGGAAGAACTAATATTCCAAAGGTAAATAAGGAGCAATTAAAAGGATTTAGAATGCCAACTCCACCAATAGAACTCCAAAACCAATTTGCAGACTTCGTTAATAAGGTCGATAATCTGAAGTTAAAAATGGAGAGTAGTTTAAAAGAATTAGAGGATAATTTTAATTCTTTGATGCAAAGAGCTTTTAAGGGTGAATTATTTTAAGGAAACTCGCTACTCACATTCGTTCCTAGGAGTAACTTCCACTGACTAAATCAGAGATTTAGAGTGTCAGTTAAATTGAAATTTGAAATGGAGAAGAGTTTAAAAGAATTAGAAAATAACTTTAATTCATTAATGCAGAGAGCATTTAAAGGAGAATTGTTTTAACTTTGCTTAATTAGGAAGATAAAATGTTATATTATTATCGGTAGAAAGGAGATTACCTTATGTTATATCATGCTTCAGGTGAAATGGTTGAATTCCCCGAAATTAGAAAAAGTAAGTATACTAAGGATTTTTCATGGGGATTTTATTGTACAAATAATTTTGAACAAGCAAAAAAATGGGCAAGAAGAAATAGGAAGAATCCTATAATTAATTATTATACTTATGTAGAAAATAATTCTTTAAAAATATTAAAATTTGAAGAAATGAATGATGAATGGTTAGACTTTATTGCAAAATGTAGAAGTGGCTTTGTACATGATTACGATATTGTTGAAGGACCTATGGCAGATGATACAATATGGAATTTTGTAAATGATTTTTTAGCAGGAGATATTTCAAGAGGGGCATTTTGGGAACTAGCAAAGTTTAAACATCCTACTCATCAGATAAGTTTTCATACTTTAAAAGCTCTTGATTGTCTGAAGTTTGAAAGAGGTGAGATTATTAATGAATGATGTTCAAAAGAATGATTTGCTTTATGTATGTTGTCTTATAGAATTTATAGGTAGAAAAAGTAAAAATAGAAGGGCAAAAGTTGTTGAAATATTAGGTAAGGAAGAATTAACTAGACAATTAGATATTGCAGAAGTTAATCATTGCTTATCATTTGATCAAGTTTCAGATGAAATAATAGAGTATTTTAATATACCCGAAGGTGATTTTGATACCGTTAAATTATGTAAATACAATGTTCCAAGTGTTCAAGCAATAGGAAAAGTATATCAGAGATTAATAGTAAGTATAATTTCAGAACAAGATAATTTAGTGGATGCTCTATTCAAAGTATTTAATTCATTTATAAGTGATGAAATTTCAGATTTCAATTCATCTGTGTATTATAGTAATCCAGAGTATTTAAAGTACTCTTACTTAGAAGGAAAATTATTAGATTAATAACTTTAATTCATTAATGCAAAAGGCTTTAAGGGAGAATTATTTAATTAATATATATGTTGCCTTGGAATAATTATCTTGGAAAAGATAAAAACATGACTCTCTAAAATGGGGAGTCACAAGTTAAATTCAAAGGGTGCTGTGATTTACAGTACCCTTTTGCGTCGATATGACAGTATTTTTATAGCTGTGTGTGGGGTGTAAATATCGTCGCATCGTCGCAAGTGAAATACATGTGTTGTTTTTGTAAAATTATGGTGATATAATTTATAATATAAGTATTTATTAATTAAAATGATGAATGCTGAGAGGAGTATTTAAATATGCGAGCTACAGAAACAAATGTACTAAATTTTATAGGAGGGCTAGATAAAGTATTTATAATTCCTCCTTTTCAGAGAAATTATGAATGGACATATGAACAATGTGAAGAACTTTTTAATGATATAATTGCATCTCATAAAAATAAAAAAAGTCATTACTTAGGTAATATTGTATATTATGTTGGTAAAAACAATGGAGCATCTTATAATGAATTTATACTTGTTGATGGTCAACAACGTGTTACTACTGTTCTTCTGCTTTTATGTGCATTGAGAGATAGTATAAAAGATGAAAATTTATATGATAGTGTTAATAAGAGATATTTAATTAATGATACAGGAGATAATCGATTTAGAATCAGATTAAAACAAACATCATATGACTCAAGAAGTTTTATGTCAATTATTGACGATACACCAATAGAAAATGATGATAATAACGTTACTAAAAATTATAATTATTTTAAAAAGTTAATATCTAACTGTGATGTAAATGCTAAAGAAATCTATGAAACTATTCCTAAACTTGAAGTCGTAGATGTAAATCTTCAAATTGAAAATGATTTGGGAGCAATACAAACAGTCTTTGAAAAAATAAATTCAACTGGAAAAAGATTAACAGCCGCAGATTTGATTAGAAATTTTTTACTGTTAGCTAATAACTCCTTTGAACAAGAAAGATTATACGAAGATTATTGGGTAAAAATTGAAAAAAGAATAAAAAACCAAAATATATCAAGGTTTTCACGTGACTATTTAATTTTGAACATATTCGAAGATGTGCCAGATTCAAATATATATAAGATGTTCAAAGATCACTTTAATAGCACCGGAGCGTTACATATAGATATTCTAAGGGATATGTACAAATATTCAAAATACTATGAGTGGTTGAAGTTTGAAAATTGTCCCAGTGATAAAATTAATAAATTAATAAAAGTTTTAAACTATGTGAAATCAGATGATGTATACCCATTATATTTGTATTTATTTGATACTCATTATGAAAGCAATAAACAAGAATTAATAAAGATACTAACATTACTTTCAGATTTTATGTTAAGATATAGAATTGTATCACCTTCTGGTGGAGGTGGTGCTCTACGCTCTGTTGTGCAACAATTACTTGAAGGTCTAAATTCTGGAATTCTAGAAAATAATTATCAGTCAATACTTTTTGAATTATCCAACAGCAATGCTCCTTCAGGAAGGTTTCCAACTGACGATGAATTTATAGAGGCACTAACTAATTCCGTAAATACTAATTACGCAAAAGTTGTTCTTTTAAAGATAGAGGAGAGCGAAAGAAGCAACATACCTATTCCATTAGAGCAAGTAACAATAGAACATATTATGCCACAAACGCTTAATGATTGGTGGATAGAAAATTTAGGTGGACAAGAAAATGCAGAAAGAATTCATGAAAAATATCTTAATTGTATTGGAAATTTGGCACCTATTTCTCAAAGCTATAACTCTAAAATCTCAAACAAATCATGGGATATTAAGCAATCCAATTTAAAAGATGTGCAATTTATAATTACTTCTGAAATAGTAGATAATATAGCATGGAAAGAAAATGAAATAACAAAAAGAAATAACAGACTTGCTAAAAGAGCTTGCAAAGCAATAACGTCTCCTTTAGCAAGAACTCGTAAATATCAAACGAAGAATACTACTAGCGAATTTGAAGCAGGTATATATCCTATTTCGGATATAACCACTCCTATGTCTGGAACAGTATTAGAATATGTTATTTATGAAAGCAGGAACATAGAGGTTTCCACATGGAAGGATTTCATTGCAGAAATTTGTAAAATAGCTTACGAAATAGACTGTGAGTTGTTTAAAAAAATTGTTAGGGATAATAAAATACATAAAGCGACTTCTAAAAACAATTACCCTGAAAAAGATCCTATTATAACTCCTGACTTACAGACAGTAATATGATAAATTCATGATTTTATTCATAAATTAACTTGAACTTCATTATATTTGAAATGGAATAATATAAAAAAATATACTCAAAGTCTTCAAATTTGTTGAATATAAAAATATTGGAAATTAATAAATGTATAAATATCCTATAATAACTCAATATTTTTTTAAATTTTACCCCAAATTATATGTCATATAGTACAAAATCAAATTTAAGCTTGTACTTATTTCTATCAGAAGTATAGCATCTATTAAACCATTTTAATCCACTTCTAAATAAGCTATAAATCCTAACAACTTTATTTTTAATTTTTTTAGTTGCACCTATTATTTTACTTTTTTTATTTTTAGAGCAATCAGCTCCCAATATTATCATCCAAGTATATGCTATACTTAAGCATAAATATAAGTTTTCAAAGTAAGTTAAATCTTCAGTCCAAGTATCTTCCATATTGAAACCCGCTGATTTCAAATCTCTAAACATTTCTTCTATAACAAATCTTTTCTTATATTCTCTAACTGCTTTTTTACTATCCATATTAGTTGCTAAATACCAAGTATCATTAGAATCAATATCCTTACAAACTGCTAAATTACACTTATATTTCTTAGCTGTTAATAATACAGATTTGAATTTTTTCACTCCATTTTTTAAGGGTTTTATGTCCTCTAGATATTTAATCTTCCCTTTACCTTGTATCTCTACAAGTAAATCTTTTGTGCATCTTATGCAGTATTTCCATCCAAGCTCCTGTATAAATTGAAATAAGTCTACACTTTTGAAACCCCTATCTCCTAATAGAATAACATCATAATTATAGGAAGAGAAAATTTTATAAAGCTCCGCTATGCCTTCTTTTACATGTTTAAAATTTTTATTATATTTTTCATCATATTCAAATATTTTGTACCACAAGGGTATAGCTCTTTTACCTACTTTAAGTGAAAATTTAAGTATTAAAAATCTATCATCAATCGTTGTATGGTCAAACATTATGACAATCTTCTTATTAGCACTTCTCTTTACATATTTTTTTAATATTTCTTCTATAAAAAAGCTATATAAATAATCTGGATTTATTGGTTTTGAAGTGAAAAACCTCTCTATTTTTTTTATTTTACTAGCTTCAGTTGCATCAGTATAAGAATCATTCAATTTCTCTGATATCTTCGATATTATTACAGATTCAGAAAGTATTATTCCTATGATTATATTTACTAGATTCTTTAACCGTTTACTTGTTATGGGTAATATTTCATATAGTATTTTTTCTAATTCTGCTGTAATATATTCTTGTGAATTGGTCATAGCTATCTCCTTTTTATTAAGTTATTGTTGTTTATAACTTATATTTTAAGGCGGTAGCTATATTTTTTTAACCCTTTTTTTATTGGTAATTTAAACCTTGGATAGTATCCCCTTTTTACTGTCTGTAAGTCAGATTATAACTCAAGTAAGTACGTTGCTTCTTGAAGCTAAACCAATTGGAGAAACGGGCTATTTTTCTGAAGGCGTTATAAGTTCTAATAGAGCTCGCGTATATGCAAAGCAGTTAATGGATTTGTATGGTGTTACGGATAGAATACAAATATCAGTACGTGAAAGGTAGCAATCAGCAACCCGTTGCCCCGTGTTCGCCCCTGTGCGGGATTAAAGCGAGGTGGTCGGCAAGCAACCCCTCGCAGCCACAAACATCGGCAGTGCCGACGTTTTCGAGAGTTCCTTTAGGTGGTCAGATTTGCGGTTTATCGCAGCTTAGGTGGTCGGGATATGCACCAAAGCCGATTTTTACGGCATTTACAAGGTGGTCAGTGAGGTGGTCAAGGCAAACATTCAGCATTTTTGTTCTGACTTTCCTAGACATACTTAAAACTATTCGCTGATAACATTTTGATAACAAAAAATCAGAGAAACAAAAATAATAGGGATAATATGAAGAAAAACCACACTAAAAAGACGCTTTTACTAAACTAATACGTTTAATTTATGGATAGCTTAATTGAGTGAGAATAAGATATAAAATAGATATATCAACGGTTTGACATACGTTTTATAATAAAATAGCAAAAAAAGTACCTATGATTTTATGTTTAAAAATGTAATTTTATGGGTGCTTTTTATTTTATAAAACATAGTAAATATTTGTAATATTAAATATTTTAAATACAATAATGGGATATATTGTGATACAATCGTATTAACAAGTTTGCTAAAGATAGTAATTATTTAGGATGGCTGAATAGTTACTAATATTGTTTTATCATAATAGAATATTTTAGAAATTCTCAAAAAAAAAGGGTGATTTTATGAAAAAGAAAGTTTTATTTAAAAATATTGCGTTCACATTAGCATTTTCTACAGTTATGTTAATAGGAGGCAATGTTGCCCATGTATATGCTGCTGAACCGATAACAAAAGACATTGATATGGCACAAATGACAGATATTGATATGATACAAACTATAAATATTAATAATTTTAAAGAATCTACTGAAAAAGTTAGTAGAACTATTACTATTACTGATTTAAATATAATTTTCCACAAAAATAAAGCTTTTAATGAAGGGTTTACAAATAAAGAAGTTAAAACACTAAATTCTCTATACACTGAAATGAATGAAATGATAAAGAACAATGAGGTATCCATTGTTAAAACATCAACTGGTAACTATGATATAAAACTTAATGATATTACTAAACTTATGGAACATAATGATAATCTAGTTAAAACACGTTCTGTAATTACTAAAAGATGGTATGAATATGATTTCTATTTTTCTGCTCGCCAATGTGGTGCTGCAGTTGCAGGGGTATTAGGCCTAACAGGTCATGTTCCGGAAGCAATAGCTACAACAGTTGCTGCTGGAGTTATGGGACTAGGTTCATCTTATTTATGGTATTGTTCTAATTGCAATGGACTTGATGCAAGTTATAATTACGTAACTGGAGTTTCTTTTAAAAGAAACAATAATTGTTAATTATGAGAAACAATAAAATTTATATTCTAATTTTAAATATATTAATAATAATTATTACCGCTCTATTACTCCTTACTAATTACTTTAAAAACAAGATTGTAGTAATTAATACTTTATATGATAATTTGTTAATTTTGTATGGAGTTTTTTATATAGGTATAATAATATTTGCGGTAGTTATAGCTATTGTTAACTTTAAAAATAAGAATAAAAATTCTAATTAATATTTTTATGAAAACCCTAGATTTTTAAATACAAAAAACACCTAATAATCCTAATAATCATATTCACTGTAAGGAAATAGATTAAAACATTGAATAAATTATAAAAAAGCATAAATTTTTTATGCTTTTTTCATTTTTGTCTATAAATAAAACCACCTGCTATGCAGGTGTGTTCAGAAAAGCTTAAGCGTTGAAAAAAAATACCTCACTTTGATAAAATAGAATTGGTTTCGTCAGCCAATCTAAAATCAAAGGAGGTATTGCCCAAAATGGACAATAATAGTTTAGCACATACTAAGTGGAGATGTAAATATCATATAGTATTTGCGCCTAAATATAGAAGGAAAGAAATATATGGAGAAAAGAAATAGGAAAAATATTGAGAACGTTATGTGAATGGAAGGGAGTAGAAATAATAGAAGTCAATGCATGTAAAGATCATATACATATGCTTGTATCAATACCACCAAAAATGAGTGTATCAGGATTTGTAGGGTTTTTAAAAGGAAAAAGTAGTTTAATGATATTTGAGAAATTTGCAAATTTAAAATATAGGTATGGAAACAGACATTTTTGGTGTAGAGGTTATTATGAGTGTTATATATTAGGAAAACCAACAAGCTCTGTTCGTGTGTAGGTGTCTTATCCTACCTGTAAATGCGAGTTGACTTCGATATACTGGATAATGCGGCGCAGCTCGTCGGCAAACTTAAACCGTATGCTTATGTCGCCGCCCTCGTATACTTTGATATGGTCAACCAGTTCGATTAAGATTTCTCTTGTCAGCTTGTCGATGTTCTCGTGTTTTCGGAAAGTTGCTAAAAAAGGATTTTCGGTGTCAATGCCATTTTCCAGTTCGTCCCGCTCTTTTTTCAGATTGGCAATCACTGTGCCAATGGCTTCATTTTGCTGTTCATAATCTTCACTCATGTGGCGGTAATCATTATGTGTGATATGACCGTCTTTCCAGTCCTGATAAAGTGCTTGCTTGTACCGCATGATTTTGGTAAGCTCTTTTTCTTTTGCGGTAATCAGTTCATTCAGCCGTATCGACTGGCTTTTTTTGAGCGGAGCCAAGTTAATTTTTGATACAATGGCGGAATAGCTGACTGCAAGATGTACCTGTTGCCGGATTGCATAGAGTACAGCCGCTTCAAGCCTTGTGCTTTTAATAGAGTGCATAGTGCAGGCTTTTTTAGAAAGGCTCTTATATGTTCCGCATTGGTAGTAAACGTACAATTCCTTGCTTGCTATCCGCGACATTGCCCGGCCACAATCCGCACAGCGGAGAAAGCCGCTAAACAGATAAAGCTGTTTCTGTTTTGGAGAAGTGCGGGTGTCACGCTTTAGCAGTTGCTTAACCTTTTCAAAGGCTTCGCGGTCAATAATCGGTTCATGGGTATTCGGGACAACAATCCAGTCTTTTTCAGGTACAGCTTCGATTTTGTGTATCTTGTAGCTTTTCACACGGTTTCGCCCCTGTGCCATATCTCCAACATAGACGGGATTTTTCAGCATATTGCTGATAGTAATGGTACTCCACATGGGCTGTGTCTGTCCGTTGGGGCATTTGTACTTTAATCCCTGACTTTGCTTGTAAACGGAAGGACACATAACACCGTGGTCGTTCAGATGATTCACAATAGCCCTGACGGTCATACCGCTTAGACACATGGAAAAAATCTTCTTTACCACTTCGGCGGCTTCATGGTCTACCAACAAAGCGTGTTTATCATTGGGGTCTTTGATGTAGCCATAGGGGGCATAGGAGCCAATAAATTCGCCATTACGTTTCTTGTAGTCAAACACCTGACGGATTTTCTTTGAAGTTTGGTAACAATACTGGTCGTTCATTACGTTCGTTATAGGAACAAGAATACTTGATACGCTGTCAGGGTTCAAATAACTGTCTACGCCCTCTGCCAAGCTGATAAAGCGTACATTCATCTGAACAAACAAATTTTCAATCAGGCTCCCGGCGTCCGTATAGTTACGGGAAAGACGGGAAAGGTCTTTGACAATCACGCAGTTTACCTTTTTCGCGTAAATGTCGGCCAGCAGTCTTTGAAAATCTGCCCGGTTCGTGTCTGTACCTGTGCAACCGTCATCAACATAGGTTTCGGCGCTTTCAAATTCATCAAGGTGCTGTCTGTAATAATCATCAAGCAACTTTTTTTGATTGGTGACACTGTTGCTGTCGTCCTTGCCACGATTCAAGTCCTCTTTGGATAACCGGATATATTTTGCAAGATTCCACCGTGTAGGATTATACGAAAATTGAGAAACAGCAGTATTTGTTTCCCTGTTTTTGGTTCGTGCCATGCTTCCTCCTTCCTATCACATTACACTTACATTATACCATTTCAGCATAATGCGAACAATGTTGTCGAGGGCTTAAAAATACTGTTAGATAGCTGATATTACCGACTTCGGGCCAAGTTGGCCCGAAGTGACATGACCGATTACAGGCCGCTTTTCTGCCGTATAAGAAAGTTTGTAATTACATCCTGCAAGGGGGGGCCGTCCTCCGGGAACTCTACCTTTACCGCAGTATCTCCATGACGGAAGCAGTAAGGGTTTTTTACCTGCTTCAAAATATGTGCCGCACGTTCCCTTTGAGGCAGGCTGTTATCAAAGTCGATTCCGCTAACATCTGTCAACTGTGATTTATCCACTGTGGCAATATCCACATCTTGCATTGTGATGATCTGTTCCAGATTTACCATCGCTTTGTGCCTCCTTCTCAAATGAAAAATGTACTTTATGTTTCCTGCTGTCCTATGAGGAAACATAAACAGTCACCACTTTATAAGCAAAAGTGATGGCTGTTAATCTTTCCTCATACTTCGGGCCGAGTTGGCCCGAAGTCAATAGGGACTGTTCCGGTAATGCCCGTCTGCTTCGTGAATGGATTTGAAGTCAAATCTTTCGTTCAGTTCCATAACCACGCGCCGAATATCATCAGAGCTAAAACCACAGCTTTCCATTGCCCAAATGACATAGCCGCGACAAGCATTGTTGCTCCACGGTTCAGGCAGTATTTCCGATAAATTCATATCTTTTTCCATTTCGATTCTCCTATGCCAGAATAGGGGGAGTGCCGCGCCGGGAAAGAATGGGCTGTCATTAGACAGAAATGCCCGGCGCGGCCTCCTATATGGTAAATAAGAGGATAACCCGGACAGGCGGCGGCAACCGCCCTCATGGGAATTTCACCCCGCCCCATGCTGATGGCGCGACGGTCAATACTGTGACGCGTTCAAACCGTAAGTATCATTGTACCAATCAAAAGATTATCGCCGGGTAGATTGCCATATCTGCTCTGTCACAGTTGGTAGGAATCGCTCACGCTCCGTTTGGTTTTTCCCCCTTTCAACGGGCGGTTTTGGCGTACCCTGTGGCTTGGCTCCCTTTTGATTGAACGTATCCGGGTTATCTGTATTCAGTTGTCAAAGAACGGCAGATGGAGAAAAAACTCCTTCTAATAGCCATGTGATTTGAAAAGCAAATTCGGAACTGGAAATTAAGACTTTTTCAAAAATTTCTCCATGCTTTTCAACCCTTTCTCAATAGCAACTCTGACGGCTTTTTCATTTATACCCTCTGCCCGTGCAATATCGGATTTACTCATACCGAGTATGTAATGGGCATAAATTCGTTTTCCTTGCTTGTCCGGCAAGTAAGCGATTGCGGAGTGCAGTTGTTCGGAAGTAATTTTACGCTCGTAAATCTCGCAAGGGGAAACTCTCTAACCCCATAACAGTATTCGACAGTATCTAACGACCATGATAAAATAAGAGTATCACATGGAGGTTAGAAGATATGAGTAGAAGAAAATACACTTTAGAAGAAAAGATAGGAATGATAGAAGAATTAAATAGTGGTTTAACTAATGCACAGGTTTGTAAGAAACATGGAATATCATCATCTACACTTAGTACATTTAAAAGACAGCTTGCTGTAATAAATGCTACTGAACCAGAAAATTATAAAGCTACCGCTAAGGAAAAAGCCTTAGCTGATGAAAATAGAAAGCTTAAAGAGCTTTTAGGTAAAAAAGAGTTGGAACTTGATATGTTACAGGATTTATTAAAAAAAAAGAAATACCTGAAATAGCTGATAAAATATCATTAGCAAAAGAATATAGTGAAAAAGGGCTTAAGTTAGCTAGAGCATGTAAATTGCTCCAAATATCAAGAACTTCTTGTTACCCTAGAAAAAAGGCTGAAAGAAATGAAAGTACGCCTACGGCTAAAGTCGGAAGACCCATACCTGGGTATTCATATGGTATAAATAATTGCATAGTAGATGATTCAATTATTGAAACACTCTTACATGAAGCATGTGAAAAATATCCTTTCTATGGATATAAGAAAATCACTAAAATTCTTCGTAAGAAGCATGGATTAAAAATCAATGCTAAGAAAGTGTATAGATTGTCTAAAAAACTAGGTTTACTTCTACCATATGTTAAACATACAAAGCAAGGCCATTTAGCCGTAGCAAGAGAAATAACGGGAATGAATCAACTATGGCAAATAGATATAAAATATGTAAGATCAATTAATGGGCAGTTTATAGTGTTAACAGACATTATAGATGTCTACACTAGAAAACTAGTAGGTAAGGAAATAACTAAAACTGCAACTACAAATGACGCTTTAGTAGCTATACAAAGGGCATTAAAAGAAAATAATGTTACTAGAAATATAGTTCTAAGAAGTGATAATGGTCCGCAATTTACCTCTGTAAAATTTGAACATTTCTGTAAAACTAATAACATATATCATGAGCTTATACCAACAAACTCACCTAACTATAATGCTCATATAGAATCCTTTCACGCCTTACTTGAAAAGGAATGTATAACTTGGAATGAAATTAGAGATTTTACCAATGGCTATATGCTAATTAATGACTACATAAAGTTTTATAATGATGAAAGAATTCATGGTAGCTTAGATTATATGAGTCCAAATGAATTTATAAAAAAAACTATGAATTAGTTAGTATTCGTTAGAAAATGTTAATAATTGAGGGAGCAATCCGGAAAGGGATTCAAAAAGAATATCCTTTTCGATCCCGTCGTCAGCGTCCAGCGAATAGTGGGCTTTGTTATAGAAGCGGCGGCGAATGTAGTTTTTCTCCAAACGTTCTGCTTCCAGCAAAGCGTCCTTGATTTCATCTGATATCTCAACAAAAAAGTCTGAATTATAAAACGGGTAATAATCCCGCAGATTGATTTTTGCCATAAGGCGTTCCTCCATTTCGATTTTTTAGGGAATAGTGAATCGAAATGGAGCGGGAGGGGAACGACAGCGAGGTCGGACTTCGGGCCAAGTTGGCCCGAAGTGACAAGGCTTGTTCCATACGTTGTCAGTGAAAAAAGGATACAAAAAAACACCTTTACGCAAATTAGCGCGAAAGGTGTCGAATAAAAAATGGGCGCAATAGCCGCCCACAAGTTGATATAATACTTTTAAACTATGTAAATGAAATTTTTCTGCTATATTAAACCGTCACAATATGGCGGCGTTTCTCTCAGAGAAAAAAATGCTTTGGGGTACATAAAAACCTCCTTATCCCAAAGCCGCCAGAATAAGAAGAATTACAGGTATACTCTTTCCGATTTTTAACGGAAAATGACGGCTTTGTATGTCTGTTAAATTTGTCAGCAATCGTATAACAGAAAATTGTTATATGAAAAGAGCCGATAATCAAGAGATATGTACTCATTGATTATCGGCTCTGCGTCTTTGCGTCTGGCTCTTTGATAACTGACATATTGAGTTGTAGCACATTGATTAGAGATTCTTGTTTACATTTGGGACAGTATAGGGGGAAGTTTTCGAGGATTGTATCTTTCCTAATTTTCAGTCTTGTTTTATTGCCACATATAGGACATAGTAACCATTGAACTTCAATCATTATCACCCCCTACATCATTTCATTAGTTGCTATTTTTCTGCTCTAATAATTACTGTTCCACAATTTTGATACAAAACTTCAACCGTTTTAAAACCGGCGTTTTTCATAAGTTCAAATTGATGTACCAATGTCAGTGGAATATCAATTTGTATAAACATATCTTAGGGTGTATTATTTTGCTTGCGCTTATATTCGTATTCCTTAAGGCAAAGCGCTTCCTCTTCATCGCAATAGGCAAATCTAGTATATTTCTGTTGCGTTGGACGGTAAGCTTTTAACGCGCTCAAGGTAGCTCTTGCTATTTCTTGCTTCTGTCAAATCGTAGGGGAAATTTAATTTCTCACTTACCTCCAAAGAAATTTTCTGAAACAAATCGCACATGAGAAAAACAGCATCCCATATAGCGTTTATTTGTGCTTTCGAATAAGATTCTAAGTATTGTTCATAAATCCCTTTCGGCAAATACTTGTCCATGTATTTTGCGGATTTCCCTGCGCTGACTGAAAAATCATTATCAATCCCAATTTTCCATTCCAGCAGCCGCCTAAGCATTGGCCTTATTTGAAAATTTATCATATCCATTGCATATGGAATCTCATTCCTCCATAATCCCTTCGCCACATTATTTAAACACCACCAAAATTCATTACATGTACAATAGAATTGATTTGGCACCGGCTTTTTCACCCAATATTCTTCATCGGACAATACTTGTTTTTGAGGCATGATATTGTCCTTGTCAACTAGTGTTTTATACAATTCTAGACTATTAAGTACATTTTCTAATGTCTTTACATGTAAATCCAATCTATTTCCATCAGTGAATTGAATTAGCCAACCATAGCAATTTTCAACATCAGAAGTGTAGTAGATATTTTCCTCTGGATATTGCATATACAAGCGCTCACCAAATCGATCAATCCAGGCTTTGTCCTCTCTGAATGACCTTGTTTCTGTAACAACATATACAATATCATAATCTTGAAAGATATCTTTTGGTACATTTGGATTTGCACGTGAACCTTCTAAGTAGGCCGCACGAATGCGGACATCATTGTTGGCAACTGCTATGATTAAATCCATCATTTCTTTTTCTGATCGCATACTGTGTCTCCTTTTATAGTGAAGATAAACTAAGTTATCCGGACAATTTTCTATTATATCAACTTATGAAAATGCGGCCTCATATTCTCGTATGTACAATGATATCGAAATCCCATATCGAATAATACTTTCTTGGTATTTTCAATATGTGCACCTAGCTGTCCTTTTTTATGACTGTCGCTTCCAATCGTGATAATCTCACCGCCTAATTTTTTATATAAAGTAAGTATATCTTTGGATGGTGTCATATCCGTAAGTCCATATCTGTAGGATGACGTATTTACTTCTATTCCTTTTCCATCACGAATGACAATTTTTAAAATTTCATTAACTATGTCTGAAATCTTTTCAAACGGATATGTGCCATTTTTATCATATCTTATAATAATATCTAAATGTCCCAAAACACTATAATTTTTATATTGTTTTACAATTTCCAGCAGCTCTTGATAATATTTTTCGTTATATTCTTTCTGGCTCTTTCCTTTCTGAAAATCCTGTGTCCATAATTCCAAGTTATCTATTTGATGCACAGATAGAATAATAAAATCAAATGGATATTTCACAAAGAGCTTTTCATATTGAGAAATTGTATGCACCTGTACTCCAAACTCCATTCCCTTTTTTATAGCAATCAAGTCACCATATAAATATTGTAATTCCTTAATCGTCTCAAAATATTCTGGATAATACACATTTGCCATAGGCATACCATCGCGATATTGAATTTCTTTCTTATCATTCCAGTCCAGCTTAACTCCATAATCTACATGATCCGTAAAACATATTTCTTCCATTTTTATTTGTATTGCATCTTTTACAACCTCTTCCATTTCATAAACAGAATCATCGCTAAATTCTGTGTGAACATGATAATCAGCAAACATTTTCTTCATCCCTTCAAGCAGTTTTTTTTACCAGCAATTCATGCATCATCACCATTAATAAAAGAATGATTAGCAAATATACCGGCAGCAAAACAATATTTATATGCTTTGCAATTAAGCCGAATAGCGGCGGCATCACACAGGTTCCCACATATGCACTTGCCATCTGAACCCCGATGATTGCCTGTGACTTATCCGCACCAAAACGGGACGGAGTGGAGTGAATAATACATGGGTAGATTGGCGCACATCCAAAACCAAAGAAAAACAAGCCGACCAAAGATATTACTTCATTTAACGGCAGTAACATCATAATAATACCAGCCGCAATGATTCCCTGCCCCAGACGAATCATTTGTAAATCGCTTAATTTCATACTTATAAATCCACTTAATACCCTCCCAATGGTAATACCAATAAAAAACATACTTGCAAAACCAGCCGCTGTCTCAATTGAAAATCCTTTGATCAGGGTAAGATAACTGCTTGCCCATAAGCCGGTCGTCTGTTCCAAAGCACAGTAGCAAAAGAAACAAAGCATTACTTCTTTTGCTCCAGAAATCTGAATTACCTCTTTCAAAGGCAATGCTTTTCCCGCTAAAATATCATTCTCTTCTGCCGTCCCTTTTTGGTTCTTCCATAACGGCAGGCTAAAAAACAAAACTACTGCAAAAGCAATCTGTAAAAAGGAAATATACTGATAACCTGCATTCCAATTCTGACCATGCTTCAAGGCATATCCCATCATATAAGGCCCAAGAGTTGCGCCGATTCCCCACATACAATGAAGCCAACTCATATGTCTGCTTGCATAGTGAAGTGCTACATAATTATTCAAGGATGCATCAACACTACCTGCTCCAAGTCCGTAAGGAACTGCCCAGAAACAAAGCAAACCAAATGAGTGTGAACTGGAAAAGCCAAATAAAGCAACTGCCGTCATAGTAATGCTGATGGTCGTTATCTTTCCGGTTCCAAATTTACGGGTAAGTTTATCACTCTGTAAACTTGAAACAACGGTTCCGATTGCAATAATCATAGAAATGACGCCTATGTATGAAATCGGCACCCCAAATTCCATATACATGGATGGCCATGCCGAACCCAATAAGGAATCGGGCAATCCAAGACTAATAAATGCAATATAGATAATTACTAACAGTAATTGAAACATATTGATCTCCTTCTCTTTTTTGTGATATAATAATATCATCATTCAACGAACTTTTATATAATATTTCACTCGAAATTATATAATAAAATCGTCAAAGAGAAGGTATCTTGTATGAGCATAGCAAAATGTAATGTAACAGTGAATTCTTCCGGTGAAGAAGTTCAAAAGCATGGAACGTCAGAATTCCCGATTGCTTTTTATGAGGAAAACTTATCAAGCTATTCTATTCCCTGGCACTGGCACGAAGATTTTGAGATTATATGGGTAATCTCAGGATCGATAAAAGTATCTGTTAATAGCACAGAACATATCCTAAACAAAAATCAAGGGATATTTATCAATGCAGGCTTTCTTCATTCCATTCATGCAACAAACGATGGCGAATACGTTTTAAGATCCATTGTTTTTCATCCAAGGCTAATCGGAAGCATAGATAGTATATACTGGCAAAATTATATTGAGCCGATTATCCAGAATAAAAATCTGCCATACATTTTATTAGACCCATTCATTAACTGGCAGGACAAAATACTCGCTTACTCGATTTCTGTATGGAACAGACTTTATAACACTGAAAATGGTTTTGAAATATATGTCAGGAACGAATTATCGCAATTGATTCTAATTGTGCTAACAAATCATTCCATATGTGAAGCAAAACCCAGCATTCGAAATCTTCGAAATGCCGATCGAATAAAAACCATGCTTCAATACATTCAGATGCATTTTTCAGAAACCATAACCATCTCTACTTTAGCAAGGGTAGCGCTGATCAGTGAAAGCGAAGTTCTGCGCTGTTTTCACCGTACAATCCATTCCACACCGAATCAGTACCTGAAACAATATCGAATCCAAAAAGCATGTCAAATGTTAATCGATACAGATATGACTTCTATCGATATTGCCTTTCAATGCGGATTTCAAAGCAGCAGCTACTTTACGAAAACTTTCCGAGAACAGATTGGCTGTACCCCTTTGGAGTACAGAAAAAGGGATCAGCAATGCTAATCCCTCTTTCTAATGTAATGAAAAGTTAGACACGACGACCAACTGATATTCGGCAAAAACATTGAATTTTTCTATTTCGAATCTACATATTAAAATCTTCTGCATCTTTTACGGGGTACCCTTTAGTAATCAGGGCTTTAGCAAAAAGTCCCTGACCAGATATTAGCTTCCCGGTAAATGTTCCATCATATATATTGTTAACTCCGCAAGTTGGACTTCTTGACTGCAAAATAGCCAAATCAATTTTTTCTCCTTCTATTTTTTCTAATGCAAGCGCAACTGCTTTCCTATAATCAGAATCAACATTATTTCCCTTATCATCCATCACTACTTCATCAACAATCTCAGCACATGGTCGGGGAATAGGCATATTGGCTAACATTTCAGGACAAATACTGAGAACCTCTTTTCCTTTTAGATATTCAATCACAGCTTCATTGCGATTGTTTCTTCCATTATATTTACAATTACATCCTAGTACACATGCACTTACTAATACTTTCATACTCAACAACTCCTATGGAAGACTTTTACCTTAATCTATATATTTCTCATACATCACCGTTTCGCTTATTTCTTTGCGTTGGGCAATATGACGCTCTGGACTTAAAAAGCCTTTTTCTGGATACCCCATTAAGAGTAAAGCTGTCGGTTCTATGTACTCTGGTAAATGAAATTCATTGCTTATAATTGCGGGATCAAACAAACCAACCATTACGCTTCCAATATTTAATTCTCTTGCTGCCAACATCAGGTGGTCACAGACAATACCTATATCCAAATCGCCAGAACATTTTTGATCAAATGGCCGTATTAATTCATCCCGTCGATCCCGACACACGATAAAAACACACTTAGAACCAAACGTTTGATAAGCCTTTTTAATTTTTAAAATGTTTTCTTCACTTTGAACAACAATAATCCTTTGTGGTTGTTTATTACAGGCTGTAGGGGCGACACGTCCAGCCGATAAAATCTGATTTAAGTCATCTTTTGGAATCTGTGCTCCCGTAAAGCCGCGTGTTGTGCAGCGTTGTTTTGCCAGTGTTAAAAAATCCATTATTCTACCTCCTTGTATAATAATGATGTAGTCATTAAGACTACTCATCTCAATTTAATTGTTTCTATAATAGATAACAGAAGAAGGATTTCTTCCTTCATCAGATGTTATCTTAGTTAATTATCATGCTTGACGGTTCCTATATAGACTCCAGACTTTTCATAAAGTATAATCTTCAAGGATAGGACAAATAATGTTTTCCTCCTTGGGAAGTCAGTATCTGCTGACTCATACCCGTGATTTAGTCAATTAGTCCATTCAATGAGGTTTTATGATTCGGCTGGTTGGGAGCCTCAGGCTATACCTGTATAACTCGCAAGGTTGTGTACTCATTAGATGGAAATGGATTCCTATCGGAAAGGAGCTTTTGCTCATGTCAAACATTTTATTTAAAAATTTATTTATCTCGGTCGGTATTGATGTTGGTGCAGATTTCAGTTGGATGTCTATCGCACTTCCTAACCAGACCTTTGTTGGAAAGCCTTTTAAAATACTACATTCAAACATTGATTCCCTTGAACTCGCTGTTTCTAAAATAAAAGAAGCAGAAGAGTTGTATTCTTTGGAAAGTCGCATTTTCCTAGAATCCACGGGAATTTATCATTACCCACTCTTCTGCTATCTTCGTGATACTGGATTTAATGTTAACCTAATTAATCCTATCATCACTAAGAATAGCACAAACATTAACATTAGAAAAGTGCATAATGACAGATTTGATTCAAAAAAAGCTGCCTTAATAGGCTTAAAGCCAGATTTAAAAGTATCTCTTATGCCATCAGATCTTGCTCTTGATTTAAGAAATCTTTCAAGAGAGTATTATGATTTGATGGACAACCGTTCTGCTTATGTGAACAAACTTCAAAGTGAACTTCGGATGGTATTTCCAGAATACCTTAAAATTTTTTCAAAAATAACTACTAATACATCATTAACCTTATTAGAAACATACACATCTCCAGATGCATTTTTAAATGCTTCCAAAGAAGAGATTATTGATTCTATAAGATCTACAGCTCGTTTTGGGCTTACATATGCTAATAATAAGTATAATGCCATTATAAAGGCTGCCAATGATGCAAAGACCTTCGGTTATTCTGTAAGTAGTAATTTTAAGCGTATTAGATTATACATAAGCTTTATTCGAAAGTATGATGAAGAGATTTCTTCTATACTCTCTGAAATGCATAAGCTTGTTGATGAAAATGAAAATACTGATTTTGTAAAGCAAATTCACTTGATTGAAACATTTAAAGGTGCAGGTTTTCTTTCTGCTGTAAGCCTCATGGGAGAAATCGGAGATTTCTCTGCGTTCAACTCACCAAAACAGCTTTTTGCTTATTTTGGTTTAGATCCAGCAGTAAAGCAATCTGGCAACTTTAATGGCACAAAAATCAGTATGTCAAAGCGAGGCTCTCGAATTGCCAGAAGAGTAATTCACACTATGGCATTAATCAGCATAAGCAAAAACAAAGATGGCTCCGCCAAAAATCAAGTACTTCGAGAATACTATCTTTTAAAGTGCCAAAGTAAGCCTAAAATGATTGCTCTTGGGGCAGTTATGCATAAAGTTTGTAACATATTATTTGCCATTCTTCGTGATGGGAAAGAATTTGAAATAATTACACCAGAAGAACACCAAAAGAATTATCTCAAAGCGAAATGCGGCTTCGCTGCGTAGTATAATTCCATAAATATAATTTCCGTTTTTTGTTAGTCTAACAAAAGTTTATTAAGGTTACCCTTTTTTAAGATAATAAAAATATTAATTATTTTTTTAATTCTTATTGACATTTCTTAGCTGGACTATATACGAATGATTATTCACATTATTATTATAGTACCCGCATTGATAGATGTCAACAAAATGCGAATAATGATTCACATTTCATTGACCTGATTTAAAGTTCCAAGTATAATAAAAAAGAGGTGATATTATGAATGATGTAAGAGAACCCATTCAAAAACGTTCTATTGAAACAAAGAAAAAAATACTAGATGCCGGGTTTGCCCTTTTTTGCGAAAAAGGATATTATAAAACCAATACAATTGAGATTGCCAAACGTGCTGGTATCTCAACAGGAGCGCTATATAGTTACTTTAAAGATAAGAAACAAATATACATTGCTGCTTTTCACGATTATCTTGAAAATATTTCAGGCCATTTACTTGAAAAATTAAGTTTGCAACAACCTTTTTCACTAGCTAGTTTTGTCGAAAATTGGATCTGTTATTATATTGACTTATATGCCGATACCAGTCACGCTCTGGCTCAGTTAAGAATGATGATATCAGAAGATACTGATATCAATCGTCATTTTTCCAATTTTGAAAATGAATATTTTTTAAAAATTAAAGAGCTATTAAATAAAAATGGCATAACGCAAGATGACTTATTTGAAAAAGTTTACACTTGCTGCATTTTAATTGATGCTCTTAGACAGGAAAAATCTGCATTTTCACACAACGGCTTAGACTTCAATATTTTTAAAGACCAAGTAACCAAAACTGTCATTGTATTATTGTCAAGTTGATTTTTTATTAAGGGCTAATAAAATCGCAGAGCAAGTCTATTTTTCTGTATGGCAATTCAATTTGTCATTTGATAACTCTATCTATGTAATCTATCAAGGGGTGTAAATGAGAGACTTCAATTAATTCGGAAGCTCTTTCAGACGCAAAGATGGCGTAAGAAATTGCTTTCTTACGCCGGTATTAGCCACAGGTCTAGAGGTCAGGTCTTACCTTTTTCAACTTGTTCAGTTCCCTCGCAAACACATATCAATATTCCATTGTATTAGATAAGGACATTTTCCTTTGGAAAGCGTCATTATTATATCAAAATATACTCCAATCCAAAATCCTTCGCAAAAGTCGTAAACATCTATTAATCCTTCATATTTTCAGACTTTTTACTAAAAAACCATCTCATTCAGGAAAAGAAAGGCATTTGATACAGAAAAAAGGCAATAGCAGGTCCTATACACAGTGATATTAATGTTGTAATCAATTTTTTATGCATAAGAATTATAGCACAAATTAAAAATATTATCTCACAATACATATCATCATGATTACTGGACATAATTTGCAAAAGCATTACCGAAATAACACCTGCTGATAGTAATACCGCTAAGATATTATCTTGCTTTATTTTATGACATAAAACGGCCAAAAACGGCGATATTGCGGTAATTGTATACCAAATTAACATATAGCTATTAACATTAACATGAATCAATAAATGGTATATATGAAATGTAATATTTAGACTTAAGAAAAAAAACAAAACTCTAATTGCAGCTGAAATAGATTTTTCGCTTTTTAATGAAATAAATAATGCAATAAGGATCCATATACCAAAATTTGAAAGAATCGCATTTACATTTATTTGACCTAAGAAGAAATTGATATGGATATGCCTATTGTCTATATAGGCCGAAAAAAGACCTAATAAAACACCAACCACTGTAACGCTTAGTATGGGAATGACATTCTTTTTTGTTATTTTATTCAACTTTATAACCCTCCAAATTATATAAATAGCGAGTAATATCCATTCGCATTTTTCCATGATACATCTATTTATTTGCTAAATGAGATTGCAGTGTGTAACTGTAGCAATAATAATTAACGCAACGCCTGAACCAAACCATAACCCAACGAAATGGGACAACATCTGCTAAAGGCCCAAAAATCGCCATACCAATAGGCAAAAAACCGGAGTAGATTATTTTTGTATTCCATTGTTTTTATCCATATTTGCATTATACTTTGCGATGAACTTAATGGCAACCATAGCTCCATATATCTTGCCTCTGGAGTCGTATCATAGTACATCTCGGCAGCGAAATTACCGTAAATGCTTACAGTTTCACCATCATCACCGCACACAGACAGACATAATGACCACGTATTCACGCCGAAGTATCAGCGAAAGATAATCTATTATCAATTGAGGGACGACATACGGCAAATCATAAGAGATTTATGCAAAAGGAAGGGAATTGCGATCATAGAAGGACATATAATGCCCGACCATATTCATTTGCTTCTCTCAATTCCACCAAAATACAGTATATCGCAAATCATGGGATATCTCAAAGGAAAAAGTGCGATAATGATTTTCGATAGACATGCAAATTTAAAATACAAATTTGGTAATCGGAATTTTGGGGCGGAAGGATATTAAAAGCAAACCACAATTTTTGTGCCATTTTTGGGGCTTACGCTAACCCGCAAGCAGGGCAAGTGTATTGACACTTGCACATTTTTAAGAATTTCCCTGCGGTCAACTCTTAAAAATTGCTTGTTGGGGCAAGCCGCCCCAAACCCTGCGACTTCGGGCCAATTTGGCCCGAAGTCGGTGCGTTGCACCTCATGTTGCGTCATGTTCGCTATCGCTCCATTTCCTTATTTTTCTGCGCGTCCGTCAGGCCGAGCAGGTGGTCTATATTGCTTTTCACCGTAACAATTTCCTGCATGGCCTTTTTGGTTTCCCGGTACTCCCGGTAAGCCTTTTTCTTATCTGCCGATAACCGCTGGAACTCCGCTTTGAGCGTATCCATTTTGGGGAGCTTCGCCCCGGACAGCAAACGCCGGAAGATGTCCTGCGCCGCCCGGTAGGTAGCAATATCGGCTTCATGCTCGGCAAGATATTTCTTGCTGTACTTCGCCGCCTTGTACCCCTCAAATACAGAACGGGTTTTAGCATAATCCACCACCGCTGCCTTTAGCTCCGCATTGACACGCATAGCGGCTTCGGTGGCTTTTATGCTGTCTGAAAGCGTATGGAAACGGTCGGTAAGCTCCGCGGTCTTTTGCTCCAAATCTGCATATTCCAGCAAACCATTTTCCTGCAAATACTGTAAAGCTGCCGCCATCTGCTTGAGGTTGAATACCTTTGCCCAGCGTTCATAAGCCGGTCCTTTTTCGGCTTTCATACGGGCTTGAATATCCACAATCAGATTGACCTTGCGCCGTTCCTGCGGAGCGGCTTTTCCCTCAATCGCCGCTTGTATATCCTCCTGCCCGTAGCCCTTGCCAAGCGTAGAAGCACGGAGCCGGGTAAAGCGTTCCTGCCCCTCTGCCCGAAAGCTGATCGTGCCGCCGCGCCCCTGCTTGATTTCATAGCCAGCCGCCGTCATTGCCTGTAAAAAAGTGTCCATATCCGGCGGCTTCGTTGCAAGACAAATATCAATTTGTGCCTTTAATTTTTCTTGAAAGGTAGGCGGTTTATGACCTCCCAGCCATTCCCCGTAATGCTTGAATTTCCCCTTGCTGTGGCGTTTCGGATTGGTAATAACAGACAGTCCGTTTTCAAGGCATATCCGGTCGGAAAGCCGCCGCACCGCACGGGCAGAACCGATAAAATCCCGGAATTTCCGGGTGCAGTCCAGTGAGGTGGAATTGTAGTAAATATGGCAATGAGGGTGGGGGCGGTCAGCATGGGAAACCACGAAAAAGGCGTGTCGCCCTTTTGTCCAGCGCATAGCAAGGTCATAGCTGATTTTAAGAGCGGTTTCCGGGTCTGTTTCGCCGGGCGGGAATGCCTGTCGGATTTGATAATACAGCACATCATTCTCCCGTTTTTGCTCCCGCCCGGTAATAGCCTTATATTTTGCTTTGGAGAGTAAAAATTCTGCGTCAGCCGTGGCAGGGTCACATTCATAGGCAAGAATTAAATCTCCGTTGCGGGTCTTATCTGGATTTTTCCCGTAGTCAAAACCGTCCTTTAAAGTTTCCATAATGGTCATGCCACTTCCCGTGTGACGGGTCATAAGGCGGGTGGTTGCCATGTCGTTTCCTCCTTTCCTCGAAAAAACAACTTCGGGCCAAGTTGCCCCGAAGTTGCCCGGCAGTTCTGTTATGCCGCTGTTAGCTTACAATGAAAAAGCGAAGCGAATTGTTTAGGCTGTGCAGTCCGTCAATGAGGTATTCCGCAATGGCGGGAATCCCAAGGGGTGAAATTAAAAACGACAGGAACAGGAACACGCCGAAGCCCAGCTTTTCACCGCTTATCAGCAGGGCAATACTGATAAGAACGCCTATCCCGGAAACTACCTGTAAGAGAGCGGCGGCATAGCAGAACACAAATTCAATCATGGGTGTTATTATCGTCAACAGAACCACAAACGGCGCGGCGATAATCTTAAATATCAGCTTGATAAACTTCATAAAAAATCTCCTTTCATTGAGTGGCTTTCTTGTTGTATCCTACCTATATTTTACCATTTTGGGCAGGGTGCAACAATGTTGTCGAGGCCGCACCGATCTTGTCCCGGGACTTCGGGCCAAGTTGGCCCGAAGTCAGCTTGTTTATGTAAGGAAAATGCTGTATAATTAAATATAAATAAATTTCCTAAATTGCAATAACAAATTGAACTAATTTTCTGGTAAGACTAAATTTGTTAACACGAATAAATGATGTCCAACTGTTCTTCAAAGAGTTCTTCCGGCGTTTTGTAGCCAAGAATCTTTCTTGGAAGTTGATTACACCAGTCTTCAATAAAAGCAATAGCATCAATGCTAAATTTAGATATAGCAACACCTTTTGGTATAAATTTTCTAATCAAACCATTATGGCGTTCATTTGTTCCACGTTCGTGAGGAGAATACGGATGTGCAAAGTAAACTTTTGTATCGGTATCTTTCTCAAGGGTTGATAATTCAGCAAATTCCAAACCGTTATCTCCAGTGATTGTCCTAAATATCTGGCTAAATTTTGAACCGAAATAATCCTTGATTTTATTAAGTTCTTCCCTAACTGCACTAGCCGTTTTTGATGGAATTATCCTAACAATTGAATTACGAGTTTGACGTTCAGTTATCGTTAGGAGGACGTTGTCAGTTTTAGCTTTTAAGCCTATGACAGTATCAATTTCCCAGTGGCCAAATTCATGCCTACTGTCAACTGATTCTGGGCGTTCTTCTATGCTCCTACCAAGATTTCTCTTATGGTGTCTAACTCTTTTGGGCTTATTATTCCTACGAAGCTTTAGAGGCAAATCCGTATTAGCAATATCTACTAAACCAAGGTCAATATAGTTATAGATGGTTTTGGTGCATACAGTTTCTGAAAGTTTGAATTTACCACTTTTAACAGTAGAACCTACAGATGCGTCAACAGACCATTCTTTAAGCCTCATTTCGTTGCACACGTGTGTAACAAAAGAGGAACAAGTAAAGCGTTTAAATTTGGGGCAACAGTTCATTCTATTGCGGTTGTAAATCGATTCGCCAGTGTCAGCCAGATATACCATAACTTTTTTGTTTTGGATAATCTGTGCTACAGTGCCTCTTTTAATTTCATTGGTTATGGTGTTAATGGAACGCCCCAACTCCTTTGCAATGCGATATGGCGTATACCCATCCTTAAGGCGAAGCTGTATGGTGACTCTTTCCTCAAAATTTAAATGTTTTTGTTTGCGAGAATTTGTGGTATTGTTAGGATAGTCCATAGTGATTGTCCTTTCTGTTAAGTTTGGTTTGTGGTGATTCAATCTTAACACAGGAAAACCTCTATGGATTTTTTATTTAGTTCAATTTGAGTTTACAATTAAGCTATAAATAAATTTTACCATTTTTTAAATTTGGTACATATTGCTGCTTTTGCAACGAAAAGGATGGATAAAGGCGAAGGAGAAGAACAATTATGAATATTGATGAAACATTGTATCAATCGATGCTCGAAAACCAGAATTGTTTAAAAATTAGCAGTAAGATTGAATTCCCTGTATTTGATAATTTCAATGGGGAAAAAGACTTACAGTCTATGCGTGAACAATATCGAAAGAGAATTGAACCGTGGCTTAGTGCAGCACTACAAACTGAACATTTATCTATGTTAATCGGCACTGGACTTACGATGGCAATCTGTTCTTCTGCTGATGTTAAGTCATCTTCTATGGCAAAGGCAAAATTTGGTGAGGACTTTTCTACTAAAATAAACACTTATGCTGAAAATGCCGCAAAGCAAATGGGAAGAGGTAATTATAATATTGAAGATCAGATACGAACCGCTTTATCCTTGCTTCATGGCTACGAAATAGATAATAATGATAAAGCAGCAAAGAAGCTTGGTGCTGAAATTGATATTGTTCTTACTGATTTTAGTAATAGTATTTTAGAAGCAGAAAAAAGTTTTATGACAGCACTAGAATCTTCAGATACTATCCAATCAGCTAAAGCAGAATTCGCACTATTTTTACTTAAGTCATTTATTACATCTTTCAGTAGTAGGACTGCAACCAGAGAGCGAACGCATATTTTTACAACCAATTATGATCGTTTTATAGAACTCGCTTGTGATTATTCAGGTATTAAAATTTTGGATCGCTTTTGGGGAAAAATTGTTCCCCGTTTTCAAGAAAGTCCAGCTACAATTGATTATTATTATCGGACACCAGATGCCAAAAATGAATTTCGCTATGCAGAAGGTGTTGTTCGTTATAGTAAAATTCATGGCTCTGTAGATTGGGTTAATAAAGATAATGCAATTTATAAGGATTGCCTTCGATTCGGAGCTGAAAAAGTTGAATTACCCAAAGATAAAACTTATCGTGACCATTTAATGATTTATCCTAATTCCATGAAATCAGTTGAAACAGCCTTATATCCATATTCGGAGCTCTTTCGTGATTTTAGCAGTGCAATATGTCGGCCAAATTCAACATTGGTGACATATGGATACGGATTTGGTGATACCCATATAAATAAAATCATAAAAGAAATGCTTAGTACTCCCTCTACGCATTTAATCATTATTTCCTATGGAATAGACGAACGTCTTGTTGGATTTTTAAGACAAATTAATCTTGCTCAAATAACATTACTCTGTGGTGGCGAGTTTGGTAGTATTGAAAATTTGGTACAATTTTATTTACCGAAAGCAGCTATTGACACGATAACTGAATCGGCAAGTAAACTCGTTGATGCTCGTAAAGGATATTTGGACAGAGCAGAGGTTAGTGCGGAGGTGGAGAATGAACTTTAATAATTATTCAGATAAATGTATCGGAATAGTAGACTCGGTTTCTCCTTCTGAAATTAAAGGTTTCTTATTGGATACTGCACCAACAAATGTTTCCATTACTGAGGGTAATATATCTTTATTCCCAAGAATAAATAGTTTTTTAACCATCCCTAATGAAACGGGGTGCTTAGTTGGCATGATTTCGTGGATAGGATATAATCATTTAAATGTAAATAGTGAGGTCAATCTTCCCCGGGGAGCGCGAATTATTTCGTTAAATATACTTGGTCATATCACAGCTACATTAAATGGCCTTGAATTTGAACGAGGAGCATTTACCTTACCTACTGTAGGTGACCCTATTCTTCTTCCTGACCCGGAGCAAATGGATACTATCATTGAAAACCATGATGAAGAATCCATCACAATTGGAACGTCACCATTAGCTGGTAATAGGGATGTCCGTATTTCTGTTAATGAACTTTTTGGGAGACATCTTGCTGTGCTCGGAAACACAGGAAGTGGAAAATCCTGTACGGTTTCTGGATTGATAAGGTGGTCAATAGAATCAAGTGAAAAAGCTGGTCAAAAATCTCCAAATGCTCGATTTATTATCCTTGACCCTAATGGAGAATATAAACATTCATTTGATAATTTAAATGTTGATGTAACACATTGTACTGTAAAGGATTTGGATAAATCCAGTTCTTCTCAACTGCGGATTCCTGCATGGATGTGGACAAGTTCTGAATGGGCTAGTGTATTTCAAGCAAGTGATAAAACACAAAAGCCTTTATTGCGTGAAGCTCTTAGAGATTTAAAAGCAGCAAACCAAGATTGTACTAAATTCAGCAAAGAAACTGTAACTGGAGATCGTATTAAAATTTTTATTTATAAATTGGAATGTTTTCTGCGTGAATCCATCGTTTCTCAATCTCATTTATCTAATGAAAGGACAAAATTCGGTAAAGAACTTAAGGCTAGAGTTGAAACGCTAAGGCTCGAAGTTCTAAAGCTTGAGGAAACGAACGATTATAAAACAGATTTAATAAATTTTTGTGACACTACTGATACTACAATTCAACAATATCAAGGTACATATAACGGAAATTTGTACTACAATATTTTCCCCGCGCAAGATGTTCAAATAATTCTTAGTAATACTATAGGTATCTCTGGTACTTTTGGAAAAGCAAGCGAAAACTTAACATGTAATGAAGATGATCCTATAGAATTCCCCATTGAAAACCTTGCCCCCTATATCGCTGCACTTGCAAATGATACCCAAGTGGCACAATATATTGATTTTATGACTATAAGAATTAAGAGTATTCTTCGTAATTCTGTACTGTCGCCCGTCATTGGAAACAATCCACAAATCACTTTGTTAGACTGGGTAAATTTATTCTTGGGTGAATCAAAAGAAAAGAAGGCAAAAATTTGTATTATTGATTTATCCCTATTACCTTCAAACATAGTCCATTTGATGGTTTCGGTCATTGCAAGGCTAATTTTTGAAGCATTGCAGAGATACCGAAAACACTATGAAAAGGAACTTCCAACACTATTAATTATGGAAGAGGCTCATAACTTTATAAAAAAGTATTCTGACAATAATGATAATTCGTCAGAAAAACTATGTACACAAGTATTTGAGAAGATAGCGCGTGAAGGTAGAAAATTTGGTTTGGGACTTGTTGTTTCTTCACAGCGTCCTTCCGAATTATCCCCGACAGTTTTATCACAGTGTAATTCTTTTATCTTGCATAGAATCGTAAATGATCGTGATCAAGATATGGTCAGGAGAATGGTTCCAGATAATATGGGAAATATTTTATCAGAACTCCCCGCTTTACCAACTAAAAAAGCTATTATTTTAGGTTCTGCCGTTTCAATTCCTACTGTGGTAGATATTAAAGATATCCCTTCACAAAACCGGCCTAAATCGGACACTCCAGATTTTTGGAAAGTTTGGACACATGCCGAAGAGCGTTCCCTGGATTGGAAACCAATTGTTGACACTTGGCAAGGCTAATTACCTGCTAAAGTAAAAGCGGGGAGCGACGGCATGTGCCAACGCTCCCCGCTTTTCTTATAGCTCCACTATCGCCGTAAGCTGTTTGAGTACCTCTGAAACCCGGCCCCATAGCTCGGTATAATCTTTTTGCAGAGCGGTAATTTCGGACGGATAAATGCCGTAGGTGTTGGCATGAATGGCAACCTGATTCAGATTGTTGGCACATCTGCGTTGCAGGGAAACCAGCTCCCGGACAGGGGAAATGTCAATATTTAACACATAGCCATTGAGCGCCATTTTTCGGATATAGGCGCTTAAATTCTGTGTTCCGGCCTGTGCCATACGCTCCTGAATGGCAGCGTATTCATCATCACTCACCCAAACATAAAGGGGAACGCCGCGCCTGCGTTTGGGGCGACTCACCGTTCCTCCCGTTCCCGGCTCCGGTGTTTTGCCGGCGGCTCCTTTACCCGGTCTTTCGGCCTTTCCTCCGGCATGGTCTGCGGAACAGGCAGAGGGGCATTATTTGGAATCCCATCAATCATATTGTAATTCTGCTCGATCGAAAGCTCTGCATTTTTTAAATAGTTATCCTTTTCCATTCTCAAAAAACCTCCTTTTTAGTGACTTCGGGCCAAGTTGGCCCGAAGTGATTACCTGTCTTTCTCTGCGCTTTTTTGGGGAGCAGGACGGGCGGCATTGTCCCGTGCCGCCTGTTTTGCTCCCTCTGCCAGCCGGGCGGTAATTGATTTACTTTCTCCCGGTTCCCGCATGGGAGCTTTTCTGTCGGGATTGCCGGGAGCTGCCCGAAGCTCATAATCGCCAATCTGCTTTTCTGTCAGAGGTGCGTCATACACAAGATAGCCCCATGCCAGAAAGCGGCCCTGTTCCACACTTTCCGGCTTATCAAAATTCACAAGGTATAACGGGCCGTTCTCCGTTTTGGGGAACGTGCCAATATCCACCGGCCTTTGTGTAGAATAATATCGATAAGCCGATTTTTCGGATACGCGGTAGTCATGATGATATTCGGAAACACGGTTCTCATAATCCCTTGTGGCGGCGGCTTTATCGGTGGTATAGTGCCCCCAATAATAATCGCGCCTGCCGCTTGCGTCCTCGGTAAACTGCCATGTGGCAAAGGGCTGTACCGCCTGCGGATTTTCCCCAAGAGCAAAACCCCGGTCATTCTCAAAGGCAATGGCCCGTTTGATTTCATATCCTTTTACGTTATCGCTCATTTTTCCCTCCGTTCTCATACATGGAAATGTCACGCTGTTACCCGCAAAAAGTGGGGGCAGGAAGCATAGATACCTTTTCCTTGAAACCGGCGCCGGAAAGCCCCGGAAATCAAGGCTTTTGGGGGCAAACTTCGTGACACCTTACCCCCTGTTTTTGCGCCTGTGCCGCTGTTGGCGGCGGCGGTCTGCTTCGCGTTTTCCTTTCCGGCGGCAGGCTTCGGAGCAATAGGCCTGACTGGTAACAGGAAGATAGGCCGCCCCGCAGACCGGGCAGGTCTTACGGGAAAGCACCGTAGGGTTTCCGGCTAAATCAGCTTCCAGCACCGGGTTAAGCGGAAGCACGGCCTTTTGAAAATATTTGCAGTATGTGCCCGTCCAGCATTTATCCATCATATAACAGCCGCCGTAATCAAGGGGCAGACAGCCATATTCCGGGTCATAGTTGGCGCATATCCCTGTTACCAGCCTGCGGATTGCGGCGTGTTCCTGGCGGGTCAGTTCCCGGGGTTCGGCACTCATACGTCTGACTTCGGGCCAAGTTGGCCCGAAGTTCCCTCCCTTTGCGGCAAAATCAAATCCCGGTAGCAAACGCCCACGCAGACAGAGCCGTTCCAATAACTGCAATCCCGGCAAGGGGAGCCTTTCGGCGGCTTGCGCGGTGGAACCGGGCGACAGGGACGGGGCTTTTCTTTCATCATTTTTTCATAGGGGCTGTTAGTAAAGTTCATGCGTCCTCGTCCTCCCCGGTATCCGAATCCTCCCCATCCACTTCCCACGGAGGGGTATCGTCCTCCTGCTCGTCGTAAGGGTTGGTTTCGTATTCGTCAAATTCGTCCTCTGCCAAAGCGGCCTGTTCCTGCTTCGGGCGATAAATCTTAAAGTAATATCCGGCCCCGCCGCCAATCACTACAACCGCCAGCACCAGCAGGAGCATGGTAGTATTGCTTTTTTGCTCCAATTCCGCAGAGGTTTCTAAAGAAGTTTCGGAGCTTATGTCTGTTTCAGAACCGCTTTCCGGTTCGGGAGTAGAAATAGCGGCGGTTTCATTTTCCACGGTATCCTCGGATTTTTCCGCAAGAGCCAGCAGGTCTTTTTCCGTCACGGCATTCAGAAAATACACATTGTCCATTTCCCGCTGAAGGTCAATCACGAGGTAAAATACATTTTCGTCCGGGGTGGTGATGGTGTAGAATTGCTTGCTGTCCTCGTCCGTGGCGGTATTGACTACGGTTCCCGTTCCGGCTGGGGTAAAGGGATTGGTTTCAGAAGTCGCCGGAGCTTCCGTTACTTCCGGGGTTTCCTCACCGCCGCTGGCATAGGCCACAGTGCTAAAGGAAAATACCATTAAAAAAGCGGCGCACAGCACCGCCATCATACGAAATTTCTTCATTCTTCGATTTCCTCCTTTTCAGTTTGGGCGGGTACTGCGGACTTCGGGTTAAGTTGGCCCGAAGTAGCCCCGCCTGTCTTTGCCACTTTCAGCAGGTCGGCAAGGTCGGTCAGGGAAATATCCATGCCGCGCACCGCGTCCACAATTTCCAAATTTTCAAGCTCGATTTTCTGCTTTTCCAGCTCCCGCAGCTTTGTTTGAAACTCATTGATTTTTTCCTTTGTTTTCTGTATGTCCTTGCTGACACGTTCAATTTTCGCGTTCAAAAAATTACCTCCTATGTTTCGTTAGGGCAAACGCCCATAGCCTAAAAAGTGACTTTGCCAGTAGCTTGTATTGATAGAAGCGTACTGTATGGGAGAGCCGCAATGGATCATCATGCCATTTCCTACGTAAATTCCCACATGGCTTGCGCCCGGAGTGTCGTAGGTGCCTTGAAAGAAAATCAGGTCGCCGGGCTGTGCTTCGCCCGGTGGGATATGGGAACAGAAATTGAAAAGCCCCGTTGCGGTCGTTCGCCCCACGCTTCCCACACCAGACTGATTGATGACCCAGCACACAAAGCCCGAACAATCAAAGGAAGTGGAGGGAGAAGAACCGCCCCAAACATAGGGATAGCCTAAATATTTCTCCGCTTCCGCAATCAGAGCGGCAAATTCCGGGTCGGCCAGAGCTTGTGGCGGTATGTCGTAATCGGTGTATTCTCCGGCATGGGCGTAAATATTGCCCTCAAACAGATAAGGGCGGTTGCCTTTGGTCTTTTGGTAAATGGCATAGCGTTCCGACTGCTCCGGGTCGAGATTGGTAAGAGCTACAGCCCCCAATGACTTATTTTTTAAAGACACATTGAGGATATAGTAATCATAGGGAACCTCGTAGGTGTCGGTATGGGTTTCGCCGTTTTCGTCCGTCCAAGTATCGGTTTCCGTGCGGTAGCGTACCTCCACCGTTTCCGTGATGGTCAGGATATACTGTTGCCCGAATAGGGCTTGCAGTTCGGTCTGTACCTGCGCCGGGGTGTAGCCGCCGTATTTGGCGGTCAGATAGGAAGCCAGCTCAAAGGGGTCATGCCCGATTTCGTCCACGGAATAGCGGTACTCGTCATAGTCTGGATAATCGCTTTCTATTCGGGAGAGCCGATCCCGTAAATCCTTTTCCAGTGCGGTATAGCTTTCGTCCACAGCTTCAATATCGCTGTCCGACGAACCGTAGGAAGTGCCGCCTACAACGCTAATCAGGCCGTTGCCAATGGTGGTGATTCCCGCCATGCAGGATTGCAGAACCACAATCAGCAGGAACAGCACCAGCCCAAGCAATAGAATTTTGGGATTGCGCTTTACAAAGGCCGCAACCGTTCGGGCAATTTTTTTTGTGAACCTCACCGCTTTTTTGCCCTGCTTTACCGCTTCCTTTGCCTGCTTTCGGTACTGCTTTTTTAGCTGTTGCTTCTGCCAGAACCGGGAAACCGGATTGCTTTGCAAGCCCGGATTTTCCTGCACAAGCTGGCGGTAGGTGTAATCGGCTCTTGCGCTGATATGTCTGCTTTCCCACTTGCGAACCTGCCGAGCGGGACGGGTTCTGATACGGTGATTGATAAAGCGTGTACCGCCCCAGATAAGGTGTTCCCCGGCAAGCTCCGTTTTGTGGGCGGCTTCCGTTCCCATATTTTCATGCTCCACTTCATGGATTTTTCCATGCACATACCGCCATGGCTGATACTGGACGGCACGGCTGATGGTTTTGACTGGGCCGGGATTTTTCTGCGGCTTCTGATTCGCCAACTTTTCACGGGCGGTATTCAGCTTATTGCCGCTTTTTTCCATACGGAGCTTTGATTTCTCCATACGCTTGCTGTCCGGCGGGGTGTCCGTTTTTTCATTACCGGGCGGCGGCTCCCCGTCATGCCGCAGACGTTCCGAGGGGCGGGGTTTCTTGCTGTCCTGTCGGAGCTTTCCCGACTTCGGGCCAACTTGGCCCGAAGTGGCAGGGGCAACGGATTTTGGTGGTATGGTGGTGTCCGGGGTGACTTCCTCATCAAACTGTAATTTTCGTTTTTTCGTATTAGGCGGGGCAGGGTCAGAGCGATTACCCACAGGCGGCGAAGCTCCCGATGGGTCGGAGGTTTGCGGCGGTGTTTCCCCGGCAGTTTCCTTTTTCGGGATAGCTCGCTTTTCTGACTTCGGGCCAAGTTGGCCCGAAGTTCCCGCCTGCCCTTTTGGCGTAAACCGCAAGCGGCCCGGCCTGCCCGTATCACGCATTTTGGACCTCCCGTATGTCCTCTGGCCTTGTGGTTAGCAGATTGTAGATTTCTCCACGGGGGAAACGGTCTACAAAGGGAATGGTGGTATTGCCGAAGAACAAAAGCCCTTCCCCTGAATTACTGTGGGCGATATACGAAAGCTGATGTTCCGATATACCAAGCTGTTTAGCGAGGATTGCCCGGTCGCCCTGCGCCTGTGACAGCAGTATCATAAAGTCGCTGTTTTCCAAGATATTTTCGATTTCCCGGCTGGCTAAAAGGTCTTTTACATTCTGCGTGAGGGCACTCGGTACACAGCCCTTTTTCCTCAGCATCTTCCAGACACGGACGAAATAACTGGCACTTAGGGCATCTTGCAGGAGAATATGAAATTCATCATAGTAGCACCAGGTCGCAAGGCTTCTGGAAAAGTTTTTGTCTACCGCCTGTGTCACCAGCTCATTTGTGATGTGCATGGCGATTTTGCGTAGGTTTTCGCCCATGCTTTTCAGCACGATACAGGTAATACGGCTATCGGTCTGCACGTTGGTAGGGTGGTTAAACATATTGAGGGAGCCGGTGCAGTAAAGCTCCAAGGCGGTTGCAATCCGTCTGGCTTCCGGTTCGGGCTGTTTGCACAGGGTTTCATACAAATCTTGCAGAAGCGGCATTTTCCCGTCCCCGATACCAAGGGCAAGCTCCCGGTACACCAAGCGCACACAACGGTCAATAACCGTTTTTTCAATGGGCTGTAAGCCCTCCTTGCCGCCGATAATCAACTCACATAAGGACAATAAAAAATCCGCTTTCATCGAAAGCGGGCTGTCCTCTCCGGCTAAGTTCAATTTTAAGTCCATTGGGTTGATGTGATGGGGGCTGTTGGGCGATATTTCTATGACCTCACCGCCAAGCCGCCTGACTAACGGGGCGTATTCGCCCATTGGGTCTACCACGATAATGCGGTCTTTGGTGGCAAGGAATACGTTGATTAGCTCACGCTTTGCGGCAAAGCTCTTGCCGGAGCCGGTGCTTCCAAGATACAAACCATTGGCGGATTTCAGCTTTTTGCGGTCTGCCATAATCACATTATGGGAAAGAGCGTTCATTCCGTAGTATAAAGCCTGCCCGTCCATGCGAAGCTCCTGCGTCATAAAGGGAACGAATATCGCCGTAGAGCTTGTTGTCATACCCCGCTGTATCTCGATTCCGTTGTACCCAAGAGGGAGCGAGGACATAAAGCCCTGTTCCTGCTGAAAATCCAGCCGTTTGAGAAAGCAGTTATATTTCTGCGTAATGCCCGACACCGTGAAAATATCGTTTTCCAACTGCTGGCGGGTGGGGGCTGTGTTCACCACAAGAAACGTGAGAAGAAACATTCGCTCGTTACGGCTCTGTAAATCTGCCAAGAGTGCCGCCGCGTCCTTGCTGTAAGTGAGCAAATCCGGGGGCAGAATATCAATGTCATACCCGGCTCTTGCGGCTTTTTTCTGCTCGTCCATTTTCATACGGTCTATGTCGGTCAGCTTTGCCTTGACCGTTTTTACCGCTTTGGTCTGGTCTACCGTCTGGATATGCAGGGTGATGGTCATTTCTGCGTCCACCTCCAAAAGCTCCGCTAACAGCTTGTCGGAAAGCTCCGAAGCCATAATCTGCATATACAGAGCCGCGCCCCATGTAGTCCCCACACGAAAGGCGCGGCTTTGGCGAAAATCAAAGGAAGTGGGAGCAATGAAGTCCTTTGTTCCCATGCCGGTTTTGGGTATCATATCCCAAGAGAAAATAAATTTTTCCTTTCCTCCGGGGTGTAGCTGGCTGTGCAGCACTTCCAGGCGTTCCCGCCCGGAAAGGGTTGCCGACTGTACGCCCAGCTTCTTGAAGTTCCCCACAATATCTGCTTCGATTCGCTCCAAGCGGGGCCGAGCCGCCGCTATCCCGTCTGCTTGAATCCCGAATGTAATGTATTTGGAGCGGACAATGCCGTTGTTGCTTTTGGCAATCTGGTTTTCCAGCATGGCGGTAAATTCACCCCGGATACTGTTAAAATCATCGTCCTGCGGGGAAATGTTCACGCTGTAACGGTTCTCCGGGCGGGAGCGGTGATTGATAAAGGAAAGCTGAAAGGGTAAGGCGCTGTCAAAGTAATTGAGAAAGCCGCAGTACCCGTCAAAAATGGTGCTTTGGTCGTCACTGGAAGCAACAGCATAGTTAATATCTTCATAGGAAAGGGTCTTTGTGTAGTAGCCCTCCCGCACCTTGCAGATACCGTCTTTCAGCATTTCCTTATAGGGAATGGTCTGCTGTGCCGACTGCGGCCCACGCCTTTTAGGCTTTCCGCTTTTTACAGGAATGGGCGGGCGTTTTGTTTCTTGTGCCATTGGGTGAAACCTCCTTTCCGGGTTTGCTTAGGTAGGAATAGAAATTCTGTGTCTGGTAGGGGCGTGTACGGGGCCACAGAAATTTGGAGCGGACAATATTTCGCACCACCTTTTCCAGCGGTTGTCCGTCACGCTCATACATGGCAATAAGAAAGCAAGGGAGCATTAGGGCAATCATCAGAAGCATGGCCCCGGTATTGCCAATGGCGGTACGGGTAAAAAGATAGGTCGGAATCCCGACTACCGCCGCCGTTCCGAAGCATAGTAGCTGGCGTTTGGTAAGATTGAACGCCACTTTGGTTTTTATTTTCGATAAATCATTTGGTACGCTTACATATGCCAATGAAAAATCCTCCTTTCCGGGTGTTTTCATGGTATAATTTAGAGAAAAAGCAAGGAGTGTTTTTATGGAAACATTGAATACAAAAGGGTTGTTGCCGATTGCACTTGACGCTGTTGTGTTGGAGTGCAGGGACGCAGCCGCTTTATCTGATTTTTATATACGGCTTCTCGGCTGGAAGAAAAACCATGTGGAAGAAAACGAGTGGACGGATATTATTTCGCCCTCTGGCGGTGTAAAAATCGCCTTTCAGCAAAATCCAGACTACGTTCCGCCCGTATGGCCGGACGAGCCGAGCGCACAACAGCAAATGGCACATTTGGATTTTACGGTACAAAATCAGGAGCAGTTGGAGCTTGCCGTACAGCACGCGCTTTCCTGTGGGGCAGTAAAAGCCAATATACAATATGGCGAAGCCACTTCACCGGAAAGTGAATCCTTATGGACAACTATGCTTGACCCAGCAGGGCATCCCTTTTGCTTTGTCATTTGGTCGTAACTTCGGGCCAACTTGGCCCGAAGTTCATTATCGCTCTGCGCTGTGAGTGGAAACCGTCTGCCGGGCCGGGGTCTTTTCAAGCCCGGCCTGCCGTACCCGCCAATAATCCGGGTTGTGTTCCCGAAGTGACTGATTGATGTTTTCCTCAAAAGCCACCTTATCCTTAATACGGTCAGGAACCGCCCACAGCTTTTTATCCAAAAGCTCCCGCAGGGCAACATCTTCCTGCGTATCTTCCTCAAAGCAGAGAAAACCGCTGTGACGGAAGCCGCACTTGATAGCGGCAGGAGAAAGCACCGCCGCCATATCCTTTGCAACCATTGTCCCGCCGTGACTGGCGGTACTCACAAGAAACACGCCGGGGCAGAGCATATCACAGGTCTGCACCTTGCCCCACGGCGATTGTTCCGGCTGTTGGTAAAGCATAGAATCCTCCTTTCCGGCACTTCGGGCCAAGTTGGCCCGAAGTTACCTTTCTGCATTTTGGGCCTTACTGGCCTTTGCCGTAGTAGAACGGGCGGCGTTTTCCTGTGCCGCCTGTTTGGCTCCCTCTGCAAGCTGTTTCGGGATAGACTGCTTTTCGGGGGAAGCAATGGCAGCGGCGCGGGTCTGCAACTTTTCAAGCTCCGCATGGTAAGCTGCTGTCACGGCTTCGGTCAGCTCGGCGCGGAACTCTTTTGTGATGGGGCGGGACGTATCCCGGTAGCCGGTCTTGCTGGTCTTATCCGGCTTGCTCGGCATACCTACAAAAATGCCCTTGTCGTTTTGCAAAATCTTGAAATCGTCAATTACAAAGCAGTCGTTCAGTTTCAGACTGGCAAAGCCTACAAGATTGCCTTTGGGTTCAATGAGCCGGGCGGTAACGTCCAGCTTCAGCGGCAAAGCCGCCTGTCCGGGTTGCGGTTCCGCTTCCTGCGGAACCGGTGTTTTTTCGTTGCTCATAGTAAAAAATTCTCCTTTCTCACTTCGGGACAAGTTGGCCCGAAGTTATCAGTGCGCTCCAAAAATGGATTTCGCAAGGCTTCCCGTTTTGAACATAGTAAAGCATAGCAGAACCGTATAGCCAATAACCGTCCATATGGCTCCAATGGGGTCGCCGCCTACGGCGATACTCTGCACCAGCTTTGCGTAAATTCCCACGCATACCAAAATCAGCAAGCCTTGAAAGCCCACGGCGCACAGGGATTTCAGATAGTTCTGACCCATGCCGCCGATTTCCCGGTTGACCAAGGTCGCTATTGGCACAGGGGCTAAACTGGTGAGTAGGTAAATTTCAATCATTCTGCCGTACACAATGACAAACACAACAATGTTAATTACTACGACTACTATTCGTATCAGGAAAGATTGCATCCACAGGCCAAGCAGAGGGCCGATTTCCATTGTCATGAGTTGGGTTTCCAAGCTATCCAGCATATCGGAGCTTACCGCCGTGTTTCCTGCAATCACGCCCCCTGCGTTGTTAATGACGCTTTGGGAAACATCAAATACTGCCATTACGATATTGAACGTGTTGGAAAGGAGCAGTACCGCGACAAAGGTCTTGAATATCCACTTGAAGAAAATCCATGTGTCAATGTCGTGCAGGTTGTTCCGCTCAATCAGCATTTGTATCAGCTCATAGCACATGACAAAGGTAAGCACCAGTCCGGCAATCGGCAAGACAACCGTTTCGGAAAGCTGCCGTATGAGGGAGAACACGCCGGGGTTCCAGTTCCCCGGCGTAGTTCCCACCTGTGTTGCAATCTCTCCGATCTGGTCGTTCACATTCTCAAAAAGACCGCTTAAATTGCCCATGATACCGTCTATCAGCAGGCCCTTTATCCATTCGTTAATCCAGTCGGTGAGAAAATCCATACCGGCCTACCTTAAAACAGGCTGGAAAGCATAGGTACAAGCGTTGTTCCCAGCAGGATAACGCCGCCCCCGGCCATGAGCTGCTTGATTCCTTGCGATTTCGCACCCGGATTGTCCGACCCGTAACCTTCTAAAAGGTTAATCACGCCCCACACGGCAAGGCCCGCGCCCAGAGCTACAACAAGGGTCTGTAAGGTACTAACTGCACTCGTAAAAAATCCCATAATCTGGTTACCTCCATGTTTTCATATTGTTTTCGGGTATAAAAAAACCGCCATCTCTGGTGGCTCCACTTCGGGCCAACTTGGCCCGAAGTTATGCAAATGCTTCCGGGTCGTCCACATCATCATAGTTGAGAATGTCCTCGTTCTCGTCTATGGCGGCGGTTTCCCCGCCGGCACTTACTTCATAAACGGTATACTGCTCATTGGGACTGAGCTTTTTCATGCGGCGGTTTACCAGCTTTGAAGCGTCAAAAGCGTTGCGCTTGTCGGCTTCGGCGGTATACCTGTAATTGGGGTGCTGTTTCAAATCGTATTTCGGGGAAAGGAACGGACGCAGACCGCGAAGCTGTAAAATGCACTTGTTGCCCGGCATAGTGGTCAATTCGTCCATTGTCATAAGCTCCTTGCCAAGCCGCTGCATATTCTGTCCGTAGCTTTCCGACTGGCCCCGTGTCCGGCTTTCTGTCTGCATGGAAATGGTTTCTTTCCCCAAGACCTCCGAAAGCTCCTTGATGGTGGAATGTTCCCGCCCACCAAGAAAAATCACGCTGTCCATATTCCCCATAATGGTTTCAGCGTGGTCTTTGTATAAGGCTTTGAGTTGGCTTTGCGCCTGTAAAAACAGGCACAGGGAGATTTCACGGGAGCGGATAACGGCAACCAGTTTTTCCAGTTGAGGCACTTGTCCTGTATTAGCGGCTTCGTCCCATAGCACCCTTACATGATGGGGGAGCCTGCCGCCGTATTTGCTGTCAGCCCGTTCGCACAAAAGATTGAACATCTGCGAAAAGGCAAGAGCAACAATAAAGTTGTAGGTCGTATTGGTGTCGCTGATGATGAAAAAGGTGGCGGTTTTCTTATCACCCATGCGGTCAAGCTCCATTTCGTCATAGCTCATAATCTCACGGAGCTGTCCAATGTCAAATGGGGCTAATCTTGCTCCGCAGGAAATCAGGATACTTTTAGAGGTTTTTCCGCTGGCGAGCTTGAATTTCTTGTACTGGCGCACCGCAAAATGGTTGGGATTGCGCTTTTCCAAGCCAAGGAACATATAGTCCACGGCGTTCTTGAAATTTTCATCATCTTCCCTTGTTTCCATGCTGTTCAGCATATCTACAAGGGTATTGATATGACGTTCTTCCTCCGGCCCCTCAAAGACGATATAGCCGATTAAAGCACAATAAAGCAAGGTTTCTGCTTTCGTCCAGAATGGATCGCCCTCTTTACCGTCGCCCTTTGTGTTCTCAATCAGAGCGTTTACAAACTTCAAAATATCGCTTTCCGTCTTTAAGTAGGCCAGCGGGTTATAGTGCATTGACCAGGCAAAATCAATGGAATTGAATACCTTGATTTTGTAGCCCTGCTTTTTCAGAAAAGAGCCGACCTGCTCTAAAATGCCGCCCTTTGGGTCAACCACCACATAGGACGAATGAGCCTGTAAAAGCTGTGGGGTCAGCCAAAAGCGAGTTTTCCCGCTTCCGCTGGAGCCTATGATACAGCAGTTAAGGTTTCGGGCGTTGGCGGGATTGGCGGGTCGGGTATTCATGGTAAGAAGCTCTGTCCCGGTTAGTATCACGTTGTTGCTGAATTTTGGGTCGATAAAGGGCTTGATGTCCTTTGCCGTTCCCCACCGGGCCGAGCCATATTCCACATCCCTCCGAAACTTTTTTGCGTTTTTTACCTTATACCATACCACCAGCCGGAGTATGACCGCCCCGGCAAGGCCAATGAGCCAATCGGACAGCACAAAGCCCGGCGCAAAGGAAGCAAATGCCGGGCTTATGGTTTTTATCATGCCAACCAGCTTATTTCCGAAGTCTGCACCTGCCGCAAGGCGGTAGGCTGTGCCGAGCTTTAGAAAGAACCACAGCACGAACAGATAGGGAACATTGGGAATCACATATTTACGGATTTTATCGTTCATTCCGCGTCACCTCCCGTTTTCGTTCCTTTTGGTGCGGTTTGGTACGCTCCCTGTCGGCAAAGTTTTTCAGTTGTTTCAGAATAGAGGGGCGGCGGCTCTTGCCCCGGTTCAGCACCAGCTTTGTGTATTCGCCAAAACAGGCGGTTATTGCGTCTGCCTGCCCGGCTTTGAAGAATAACAAATATTTGTCCGGCCCGGTTTTGTGAAAAGCATAATCTACATTGTATTTCCGGGCTACACGGTCAAACAGCTTCGTATCCCCGGACAAATCAAGGCTGTTCGTAGAAACGCCGTGGTTCATCAGCTTTTTTACGCTCTGTCTGCCCTGTGGTGTCTGCCGTTTCTGATGGCTCTTTTGTATCTGCCGGAGTGCTGCCGCCAGCACCTTTGCCAGCGTCCGGCCCGTCAGCTTTGTGGCATTGACGGATAGGGCAACCGTCCGGCGTTCAATATCTTCCTGCATGAAATTCCTCCTTTCCTGCCAGATATGGCAATCGTATAGGCGGGAGGACTTCGGGCCAAGTTGGCCCGAAGTGTGTTACCTCTCCGCATTGACAGGGCGGGGGCGTTCTGTGGTGGGAGCGTCCTTTTGTGCCTGTGCGATTTTTTCATTGTGGGTCGCAAGAGCTTCCCGGATAGAGGGCTTTTTCTCTGCCGCCCGTTCTTCCAACCGTGCCAGCGTATTCAAAGATTTTTCTATATGGCTTTTTATACTGGAAAAATGGGAACGCTCCGCACGGAATGGAGCGGATATGACCGCCGCCAGCTTGCCGGGCTGTTTTACTTCCTGTGCCGCTTCTCTGCCGAGCATGACCCGGCCCATGTTTTTCAAATGCCGCCCGGCTTGATGGTATTCGGTGCTGATTGCTTCGATTTTGGCAATAGCCTTATCGTCGTACTGAATATCCTTTGTGAGCATATCCCGCATGGCTTCTAAAGTGGGGCGCACCTTGAAGAACCGGGCTACGTTATCCAGCGCGGAAATGCCGGTTTCCTTAAAAGCGGTAACGGCGTTCTTACAACCGTCTATGACGCTTTGCTTTAGCTCCGCCAATTTATCCCGCAAGTCCAATACCTGCCCCTGCATAACAATGACCGCCTTTTGCAAAGCAGTCTTAACCGGGTGGTTCTGTTCCTGTGCTGTTCGGAGTTCCTGCCGCATGGCGGCAAGCTCCTTTACAGCGGCGTCAAGCTGTTTTTCCATTGCTCCGACCTGATGCAGAACCGCAAGAAAATCTTTTGTGGACGGGGAATTGTTTTCCCGCAATATCGCCAAAAGCTCTTTCACATGCTCATTTTCCAAAAGCGGTTCAGTGGTAGTTTTCGTTTTTGCCATAGGCTTTAACCTCCTTTCACACTTCGGGCCAAGTTGGCCCGAAGTGGCTTTACCGTTCCTCACAGGCCGGGGCAATGTGAGCCTTTTGCGGAGCGGGCGCGTTGTCAATCATCTGCTGATACTGTTTGAGGGTGTCACGAATAGAAAGCTTTTCCGGTTTGGGATAAGCAAAAATTCGGTGTTCCTCCGGTAAATCGTCCCTGCCGCTGTAAAACTCGGTAAAGCTGTCGCCTGTCCGCACCACATAGCCGCCATCTGTAAAGCGTCCGTCCTCGTCCATGCTCATATCCCGTCCGTAGGCTTCGTAATCAATGTAGTTTGTTAAATGCTCTGGGATTTCCAGCGTACACATTTCATCAATATAGAATCGCCCCAAATCTTCCTCATTCTCAATCCCGGCGTAAAACTCAAAACAATCCAGATTTTGCGTAAGGTTAATTAGGGCGGGTACACTGTTGTACTCCCCGAAGTCCACGGCGGCAGAAAACTTTTCTAACTCCCATTCCTCCATATCATCCAGCAGGGAAGCCAGATAGTTCAGCTCGTCAATGCTTTCATATTCGCCCAAGCAGTCACGCAGGCCGGGTACGTCGGTTTCATAATTGGTAATGAAAATTTCCTCATACCCCACACCGTCCACATGGATACGCTTCAAAAGAGCCTGCACTTCCTCGGTGGTGGCGGGGAGCTTTAAAGGCTCCCCGTCCAAATATCCCTCGTTATACCGTCCAAGATTGGTAACAAAGGCTTCAAGCATGGTCTTTTTCCTGTCCCTGCGTTTTCACGGTCAGAATCCCGTCCAGCGTGGTTGCCGTGATGTTCAGCCGCCCGGCAACGGCAATGTCGTTTTTCACGTCCTCGTCAATATCGCTTCCGCATACGACAAGCACATGAGAGCGGCGCAGGAGATCCCGGCTCATATCAATGCCGCTTTTATGTTCCTCCGGGATTGCGTCATTGAGAAAAAGCGGAAGATACAGGGTCGGGCAAACCGGGGAAAAACCGGCTTCGTAAACTGCCCGGCAATACTGCGCCGCCTGTTTGGTATCCGTATCGTGATTGCCGCACCACGCGGCAGTAATGTATGCTAAAGGTCGTTTCATGATTTAAGCACCTCCGTTCTTGTTGCGCTGAATGTGTCAACCTATCCCCGCGCCCTTTCCACGCTTTGGAAAGGGCGCGGCTCAAAGGAATCTATATCCCCGTCGCTTGACTGCCTTAAAGCATAACCGGGAGAAATCCGTCAAGAGTGCGAAGCACCGCCTACGGCGGCAGGCTCTTGACCGATTTTCCCGGTTATGCTACCTGATATATGGCGACGGGGAATATATTATATCCTTAGAGCTTTGGGGTGCGGGGCAAAGCCCCGCATACACAGACTTCGGGTCAACTTGACCCGAAGTGCTTATTTTTCCTGTTCGGCTTTCTTTTGAGGAGCCGAAACCTCTTTCAGTTTTGCCTTGTTTTCCTCAAGCAGCTTCATAATGGTATCCTTCATTTCGCGGGGTGTTTTCTCCTTGCCGAAATACTGGGAAAGTTCCTGACTTGAAATAATCACTTTGTCTGCCTCCTTTTTTTCTTCTAACATGATTCCGTCAATCACATCGGGGTTTAACAGCTTCTTTTGGTCAAGGTCACGCATACGCTGTGCCTGTGAGAGCGAGGGAGCCGACTGCTGGCCCTCAATAGCGATAGCAATATACCGCTGATTTTTGGGCTTGATAAACGCAAGCTCCACCGCGGGAGTGAACGCGATTTTCTTTTCGTCCACCATTTTCATAAGGTCGGGAACCAGCTCATTGAGCTTGATATACCGCTGAACCTGCTTGACGGTCATTTTGTTGCGCTCGGCTACGACCTCATTGGAACGCTGTCCGTTGCCGGTTCGCGCACCCTGCCGCTTGATGGCTTCCAACTGCATTTGCAGGGCTTTGGCCCGTTCGCTGGGCAGGATATTTTCACGCTGATTGGTGTTGTCCTCTACCATCTGCGTGATGGCCTGTTCGTCCGTCATGTTGCGGATAATACAAGGCATATCCGCAAATCCAGCTAATTCGCTGGCTTTCTGGCGGCGGTGACCTGATACGATTTCATAGCCGCCATCTTCACGGGGGCGCACAATGGCAGGCTGGGTAACGCCCTTGTCCTTAACGCTTTCCACCATAGCCGCCATTTCTTCATCATTACGAACCTGAAACGGGTGGTCTTTGAAAGCGTGAAGCTCGAAAAGATTAAGGTAAACAATCTGTTCCTGTTCGCCGGGGCGGGGTGCTTCCCTCGGTTCGGGCGGCAGCTCCGGGGCAGAGGGCGGCGTTTCCTGCTGTGCCTGTTCCTTAGCTTGCGGGAAAGCAGAAGCCCCGCCGCCAATTTCTGCGGTCTGTTTCGGTTTATCCGGTTTCTCCGACTTTACGGCCTTTGGTGCTTTTTCCTGTTTGACAGGGCGGGCAGGCTTTTTGTCTGCTTTTTCGGTGGTTTTAGGTGGACGGCCTTTCGGTTTTCTGCCCGGTTGTTCCGGTTTTGCCGCTTTTTCTGCTGGCTCCGCTTCCTGTTTTTCGAGGGTAGTCTGTTCCGCTTCCTTTACCGCCGCCTGTTTCCCGGAAACAATCTCATTGATTTTGTCAAAGGAAACCACCACATCACCGGGGGCGGGAATGTCAATGCGATTAGGTTCTTCCGGTCTGTCCTTATCGGATTCAGACAGGGCGGTTTCGTCCTCACGGGGAAGTGCCGCTGTTTCCTCGGCGGTCTTTTCCGGAGCAGGAGCTTCTCCGCCAATCTCCGGCATGGGAGCAGGCGTGTTTTTTTCTTCTGCTGTTGCTTCCTGGGCCGGGGCGGTTTTTACTTCGTCCGGCTTGTTTGGCTCATTTTTTGTCATGCGTTTTTCCTCCTTATCTGTTTTATGTCATGAAAAAAGGGACTTGATTTTTTAGGTCAAGCCCCAACGGGATATTTGCAATCCCTCCTTTCAATTTCGGGTCAAGTTGACCCGAAGTTCCGCTATCCAGATACAAAAATACCGCCCATCTTGTCCAATTGGGCGGTATCCTGTGTAATGTGATAGCTCATATTTTATTTTAGTATTCCCTTATCCCGCATAGAATAAGGGTTTTTGCAGTTTTCCTAATACATTTGGCTCATATGTGGATACAGTAGGAAAAAATAGAAAGGCGATAGAAGAGTATATAAAAAATCAACAAAATGAAGATATGATCGCCGATCAAATAAGTATTAAAGAATATATGGACCCTTTTAAGGGTGGCAAGTAACAGTTAAATTGCGGCTGGCGATACTTTTACACGTGCTTAAGGCACAATGCTGGTAAAATGCCCTTATAGGGCTTAAGAAAAACCACCAGCTTAGCTGGTGGATATTTATTATTAATAAAATGTTAATATGAAGTGGTGGTTGAATTTGTAATAATTTCAAGATGTGGTATTATATTATTTGTGATAGAAATATTAGTAAATATATTATTGTAATTTTATGCTGAGATGTTTAGATGAATAGGTAAAATAGTGGGAAAATTGAAAATCATATATGAAGGAGAAGTGATATGAACAAAAATCAGATTTGGCAAATTGTTAGACAAAGGGATTTCTCGCTGACGGATGCAGAAGTAGATGTTAAAACTGAACGTATATTTGATGATATCGAACGTGAAAGTTATGATTTTAATGGATATAAAAGAGAAGTATTTACACAGCAAGGGAAAAAAAGAGTAGTGTATAGTTATCCTAAGTTGTCGTGTGAAGATATACTTTGCCAATATTTAAAGAGGCAAGTGGATAAGGCGTTTAAAATCAGATATGCTAGCCGAAGCCGAATAATAAATATTTTATTTAATATATTACCTGTAATAAAGGATATGAATGATTTTGTAATAATACGAGCAGATTTTAAATCTTTTTTTGATAGTGTGTTAACAGAACATGTATATAATAAATATATTCGTGAATCAGTGATGAGTAGATCAGACAAGGAATTGCTAGAACAATATATATCAGAATTTAAGTATTGCTTTGCTGGATTATGTTTATCTAATGGGATGTCAGAAATTGTATGTAGGGATTTTGATGAGCGGATAAAAGCAAAGCTAACTAAATATGGTGTGTTTTTTTATGAAAGATATGTTGATGATATGTTGATAATAACTAATCGATATATTTCTCAAAGGATTTTTGAAGATATTATGAAGGAAACAATAGGTGAGGTTTTTGGAAAATGCCCAGTTAAATTGAGTATGGCACCAGGAAAGTTTTCGTTTATATCTAGAAGAAATCTTTCAACAACACAAAAATTTAATTTTTTGGGTTATGAGTATGAAATTAAAGAGGTTACTAAGACAAAAGGCAATAAACCAATAAAGGAAATGCAATTTGTATATGGAATAGCGAAAAAAAAACGAAGAAAGTATACTGGTATAATTGAAAGAGCGGTTATTCAGTATAAAAAGGATAATAATTTGGAATTGCTACGACAAAGAATTAAACTATATTCTTCTCGTGTAGTTATTGCTAGAACAATAGGGAGTAGTTCATTTGATTGGTTAACTAAAGGAGTTGTTGCAAGTTATAATGAGCTGAGGTATCACACTGATGCATTAATTCAAGATACGGAAACATTTTTGAAAAGCTTATATATAAACTTATTAAGAAAATATAAACTTGTAATTCCTTATTTTTTAAAGCAATCCATGACAGAGGATAGCATATATAGTTTATATTCAACTATGAAAAGAAATCGAACTATAATGTTTGAAAAAAGCATAGGGGTTTCTGAAGAAACACTTTTGAAGTGGATTAAGAAACTTGATCCAACATATAATAGTTGGAACAAAGACTATTACAGGATTGTGGTCGATTATCTTGAGATGATTAAAGTAGAGTAGCATCATCTCCGAAGAAATGATGCTACTCTTATACAACGTATAAACCTTGCGGTAAAGTACATTATATTGCTTACGTGTGTAACACAACTTAGCAACTAAGTTACTAAGAGATTACGTGAGCGATATATCGCTCACATAAAATTATATTATTAGATTGGAATGAAGTCAATGGATCTTAATAACATAGAGAGAAATCAGCTAGATTATATATTAACTGATGTTTTACCAACTGAATTATCAGAACAATTTACATACATCTATTTTTATGACTTCCTTGTGAGTAAAAACAAGGAAGTGGATGATATGATTAAAAAAATGATAGAAATGAAGAATAAAAACAAAGTGAAATTGTTTGAAAAAAGTAGTAATTGGGCAACTATGCCTTTGAAATATACTATTATGAAACAACTTCATAGTGAAAGAGAGTTAAGCCTGTTACAACCAATGGCAGCAATGCAATTGTTTTTATTTGTGTGCATTTATCATAAAGAATTGCTAACACTATTAGATAAAAATGCTGTTTTTTCATTACGGTATCATAGAAAAAATAATGAATTATATTATAAAAATAAAAATCGTTCTGTTACCAAATATTTTAGTGATTTGAGTAAATATATTGGAAAAGAGGTTATTGAACAAACGGGATTGTTCTTTAGTATTGGTCCATACAAGTCAATAGCTGCATTTACATCGTCGGAAGAGTGGCTCGTATTAAATAGTAAATATAAGTATTTTATTCGTACAGATTATAAAGCATGTTTTGATAGTATATATACGCATACCTTTAATTGGATTATCGGAAAGGATGTGAACGATACAAAAGAATTTAAAAATGGAAGTATATATACTTCTATAGATAGAATCTTGATGAATATTAATGCAAGAACATCAAATGGAATAGTTGTTGGTCCTGAGTATTCTAGAATGGTCGCAGAAATGTTATTACAAACTATAGATAGAGATGTATATAGTATGCTTCTAAATCAAAATTTTGTAGTAGGAGAAAATTATAATGTTTACCGTTATGTTGATGATATATTTATTTTTGCAGAATCTGAAAAGTTAGCAAGTAAAATAGTTGATTTATATGCAGAAGCTTCTCGTAAATATTTATTACGACTTAATGAAGGAAAATTATATAAAAGTAAGGTTCCATTTGTTTTGGAAGGCTGGCTGAATGACACAAATCTTTTTACTAATAGAGCAAGTACGTTGTTATTCTATTCTCATGATGAACAGAAGGCTTTTGTGGAGAATTATCATAAAGAAAATTGTGAAGAAGAGTCTGAGGAAATAATTAAACCACATTTATTAAAGAGTATGGTGTTATCAACAAGTAAGAGAACTATAATGAATCAGTTTAATGAGTTGATATGTAAATATGAAGTTAAGGATAGGACGATAGTTGCTTATTTCTTGGGAACTTTGTTAAATAAGGTTGGCAGAAATAAGGATAATGTTAATATTTTTAGAGATAGCATTTCTGGAAGTGTTGTATTTGATTTTTTGGATTTGGCTTTTTATGTTTATTCTTTTTTCCCGAACTATGGAAATACTCAAAAGCTATTATCAATTATTAGTTATGTTCGAGATGAATATGATATATTTGAAAAAAAAGATAAATTACAAAATTTATTTAATAGATATGTGTTTGTGTTTGATAAAGCTAATTTGAGCGACATAATTAATTTGATTTTATTTTGCTGTCAGGCTAAGATTGAAATTCCATATAGACAAGAAAAAAATATTGTTTTAGATTTGCATGAAAAAGATAATCCAATTTTATGGGCTTCATACTTAATGTATTCTCAATATAGTAAGCGTTATTACAAGGAAATTAGAGATATTATAGGAAGTACACTTATTGAAAGAATAGAGGCAATAGTTCAAAAAGATAGCGTTTACACGTATAGAGAATTTTGGTGGATTATTATATTTAATAAGGCATCATTTCTAACAACAGATGAGCAAAATGCAATTGATTCCACTATTTCTGTATTAAAAACAGGAACTAGGACAACAGCTGGAGAGATAATGGGGGATTTATTTGTAGATTATTTAAAGAATAGTAATGATCAATTCTTTGAATGGGATATAAATAAAAAGGATTTTCTTAGAAATATTACTTTTAAGACAAGACAAAGAAGTATTTTCAAAAACTATCAAGAAAATTTACATTCCCTTTATTGGAGTAGTTTATAAAAAACTACATTGGTGTTGTTAACGTTAAATATCACTAAAATGTCAATAAAAAATCAAAAAGAGTTGTAGACAAGGTGGAATATATTGTTGGTAATATTGAGTGGAAATAGAACTTAAAATATTTATTAAACTATATATATTAGCTTTGAAAAAATAAAAGCTTAAAACGTACTAAATTAATTCATCTAGTTTCTTTGATGCTATATATTTTTATTAAGTAAAGTGGACAAATTGACTTATTCATTTTTATATGTTTTATTATCAACATTCGTTTAAAATAGAGTTTAAATTAATTAAATAATATTGTTCTATTTTGTGAAAAATATTATTATAATAAATAAGGTTTCCCACCATAAAACACACCAAAATAAGAAAAGTTTTTGTAAGGCTTGATTATAAGCGGATTTCAATAAGAATAAATTTATTGAGTGGGAATAAGATATAAAATAGATATATCAACGGTTTGACATACGTTTTATAATAAAATAGCAAAAAAATACCTATGATTTTATGTTTAAAAATGTAATTTCATGGGTATTTTTATACCTAAAATTATTATAAAACAAGGTGTTTTATATGAGAAAAGGTTGTATCCTAGAAGAATTTTTAATTCCAGCAGTAAAAGAGCAAGAAGTGATAAAAGAAATCTACACAGATGAAGAATTGCATAATTTACTAGAAAAACCTAAAAAACATATTTTACTAGAATTAAGAACATGAACTATTATTTGGACACTTGCCAGTACAGAAATTATGGCAAGAAAACTAAGAGAATTACAAGTTAAAAACGTAATTATACCAGAAAATAAAAATTTAAATATAATGTATAATATAAAAAACATAAAAGTAAGAAATACTTACGAAATTTGTAATTTATAGGATAGATATTTATTATAAAATATAATTAACAATTAGGCTTATATTAAATACAGTTAATGCAAAAGAATGATCATAATAATGGATTATAGGAATCATAGAAAAGAATAAACAATGATTATGAAATGTGTAACTGATTGAAAAAGATATAAGCGATATTTCGTATTTATATATAAGGCACATTCAAATAAATAACAAGTCAGTATGATAGTCTATTTTGAGTCGTCATACTGCGTCAGCAGAACCCACCGATAGTTCTACTAGCGGCGGAACCTCCTTCCTTGTCTGACACAAAATATACCAGCATCTTTGACTTGTTATTTATTTTCATGTACCTAAAGATGATAGGGGTGATTATATGATTAAGCGTGCTATTAGGTTAACAAGTGTAGTGCTTTCAATTTTTGTATTTTTGCTTGCTTTTCAGTCTGTTTCATCTTCACAACAAATGCTGCCATTGGGCACAACAGAGCGATTTGATCTGTTTGTGGGTAAGTCCGAAGATAATGAAGTTCATAATGAAGAGCTTATTTCCAATTTGAATAAAATTGTTGATCAAAATGATGCTACATTAGTGAAAGTAAGTATAGACTCCGATAACTATGGGAATAAGAAAGGCATAATCTGGTTTGGTACAGAAGAACCTGAACATAAAGGAGTTGTTATTGAAAATCAAAAAATAGGATGGTTGGATTCGTCATTAACAGGGCAGTTTATTCCGGCATCAGATATTGGTAGTCAACCATTATCTGGCACATATGCTGTGAAAGGTGGAGAGGCTTTTCGAAATGAACTGGATACATGGGCTAAAAAAAATGGTCTTGGACTTTCATGGTATAAAAACATATCTTTTTTTAAAAATCTTAATTTCTATTTGTTTTTAACTGGTGTAGGTAATGCAGTGTTATCAGCATTTTTGTTATTACTGACAACTTTGATTTCATGGTTTGTTATTCATGCTAAATCACGCACATTAAGGCTACTTGGCGGGGTGAGTCTTAATCAAATTCATTTTGAGGACATGAGGACGATAATTAGCCTTATTGCTCCAAGTGTTTTTGTAGGATGGATTGTTTCACTTCTTTATGTAGCATTAAAGGGTGGCACGGCACAGGTTTCGTTGGTGGGGTGGAAAACTTTTGTTACATTAATTGCTGTTGTTGTGCTTATAGGTGTTTTTGCCACTGTTTTTTCTTTGATAGCGAGTCCGAAATCACAACATATTGCACAGAGACAAATTCCTTTAAAACGTTTCAAACAATTAGGGAATATCACTGGTGCTATAACGATTTTTCTTGCATTGCTTGTTGTCCCTTCCACAGCCAGTGACGCAATAATTTCATATCGTTTAGCTAAAGAACATTCTTTGTGGCAAAGTATGCAAAAAACTGTAAGAATGTCTTTTAGTGAAATAGATCCATTGGAAACTAAAGAAATGTTGCCTGAGGTTGAATCATTATTTAAACGTATGCAAAGTGAGAATAATCTACGCACATCTCTTGTTATTGATAAAGCTATTTCTATGACTAAAGAAGAGATGGGGGAATATGATCATGTAATCATAACCGATAATGCGTGGGTTGATGCTTTTGGGGTTGGCATAGATAAACAAGGAACATCAGGAAAACTTACTTCAATAGATTTTCATAAGATATCATTACCGCTTGCAACGTTTTTTAAAGAACAATTGCCACTTTGGACAAAGACTGGAGAGATGCAGCCGGATGGAGTTGGATTTTATGAATACACAGGGAACAATTTTATTTCTCTGCCACCTAATGTTGGTCTTGCAAAAGAGACAGTCCAAGCAAAAAACCCACTGGTAATTTTAGTAGATGATCCTGTATCAATTCTCAAGATGAAGGGATTCTTACTTTATGCAGCATCCAGTGGAAATGTGGTGTTTTCCAATGAAGAAAAATTGCGTTCAGCATTAGATGAATCTCCGGTTAAGCCGTATGTGTCATCAATTGATGGAATTGCCGATTTAGCTATAGAGAGGGCAAAAAAGTTTAATAAGGAAGGTAGGTATTATATGATGGCATGTATTCTTATTCTATCAGCGATGTTAGTTGCAGGAATAATGAGTGCACAGCTGTGGGTAGGAACAAATCGAAAACGTATTTTTACATTGCATACTTTCGGAAGGACATATAGTTCTATAATCAAACCTATAGTAAGAAAAGAATTATTTACTGTTCCAATTGTAATTATAGTTGGAGCTGTAGTCGCTTATAAAATTAAATATCCTTCGATTTTTATTTTAATTATTGTTGCTTTATCTATTGCTCTTTTATACGCAGTTGGAAGTTTACTTGCATATAGATTATGTGCAAGACAAACATTTCATCAAACGAGCCATAGGTACTATTAGAATACTGTTGTAAAGGGGGTAATAACATGAACATAAAAGCTAACAATATAGGTGTAATTATTAATGAAAAAACGATTTTTACAAATGTTAATCTTCAGGTGCATAGCAAGGAAATGGTTGCTATTACAGGACCTTCAGGCTGTGGAAAAACAACACTTCTTAATTGTCTTGGCCTAATTCAGACGGTAAGTAGCGGCAATATCTTTATAGATGATAAAAATATAACTAATTGGAATGACAAACAAAAAACAAAATTCTGGCATGACTATGCAACATTTATTTATCAGGACTATGGGATTATTGAAGATGAGAGTGTTGCGTATAACGTTACTTTCAACAAACATCAAGCACGCAGCAAGGAGGTAGAAGAAGTTCTTAAAGATGTGGGACTTGATGGTAGAGGAAAAGAGCTTGCATTAGTGCTTTCGGGTGGAGAAAAACAGCGTTTAGGAGTAGCACGAGCAATCTATAAAAATGCCACTATTATATATGCTGATGAGCCCACAGCTTCTCTTGATGCGGAGAATCGTGAACTGGTAATAGATCTATTGCATGAACGTTCAAAAAGTGGTGCTATCGTGATACTTGCCACACATGATGAGAGACTTGTGAAAGAATGTGATAAAGTGATAAATCTTGCAAATTCGCACGGATAGTAAATTTAGATTCAGAAAGTTGATATCTGTGATGTAAATGAGAGTTTCTACAATTAGTTGTTTTAAGTATTATTACCGACCTTAATAGTTGGATTTTAAATCCGGCAAAAGAGGTCGGTTTTTATATTTTCACCTTAACCCTACCAGTTACATAAATGTTTTTATATGCTATAATTAGCATAAATAAGCAAATAATTACACAATGAAGGTTACTGTAAAATCACATATATTTGACTTAATTTTTTACATAGTGGTGGTTTTAGGAATAGTATTTGCTATGACTTATATACTTTATACTAGTTATAAAAAGCCATTTGATATATAGTGAAGGGATTTTGCCGATATTATATGCTGATCGTCGCAAACCAGTTTCAAATCATGTATATCAAAGTGTTGGTTATGAATTTTGTGGTGATGTTACAGAGTATAGATTTTTAAATCGTAATTAATTAGTATATATGGTTATTTTGTATCTAAAATAATTATCTGTTGTAAATTATAATATTTTGAAATATTTAAAGGTAGTTTACAACAATGTGTCAGTGAAATATTTATTATAGCGAATAAATGGGGAAAGAGGAGACAAGATGAAGAGGTATATTTTAAAACAAAAGAAATTGTTAATTTTAAGCACTTTATTAACAATTTTAGTAGCAGTATGCAACACTAGCATGGCGTTTCTTATGAAACAGTTGGTTGATATAGGTACTATAAAGGATATTAACAAATTTAAGAGTACAATTCTTATTACAGGGGTAGTTATAATATCACTTTTAATTAGTGAGTACTTTAAAAAGATAGTAAATAATATATTGATAAAAAAATGGTCAATGGACCTTAAAAATGATGTTTTTGATAAATTGTTAAAAAGAAATCCTAAAAATTTCAACAGTAGTAACTCTGGTGAATATATATCTACACTTACAAATGATATGAATATGATAAAAGAAGTATATTTTGAAAGTATAATTGCATTGATACAAACAATTATACAGGTAATTATTGGTGCATACGCTATATTTAAATTAGATATATTAATAGGAACTTTTATAGTAATTTTAAGTATTTTGCCATTATTTATTCCAAGGGTAACAGAAAAATATCTTTCTAGTAAAAAGGAATTTCAATCAGAGAAGATAAGTGTTTTTACTTCTAAGATTAAAGATATTTTTGAAGGATTTCAAGTAATAAAAAGTTTTAATATTCATGATAGAATAAGTAAAGAATTTAGAAGAATAAATTATGAAGCAGAGGATTCAGAACTTAAATATAAGAATTACAATAGTTTTGTAAATATATTAACAGCTTTCTTTTCATACCTTATGTTATTGGTTTCTCTAGCCATAGGAACATATCTAGTTATTAAGGGAAAAGCAACAGCAGGTATACTTATTGCAGCTATTCAGCTTATGGATATTGTTGATATGGCAGTTCTGGATTTTACTTATGAAGTTATTGATTTAAAATCTATTAAACTTGTTAAAAGTAAAGTTTTACGCATTATACATGAGAAAATTCCAAGTGAAGAAGGTATGGAGAAGGAAGCATTTAATGAAAGCATGGAATTTAAAAATGTATGTTTTTCTTATGAGAAAGGTAAAGAAATTCTTAAAAATATTAGTTTTTCTATAAAAAAGGGAAATAAATATGCTATTGTTGGACAAAGTGGTAGTGGAAAATCTACTATGTTAAATTTGCTTTTAAGATATTATACAGAGTATGAAGGAAACATATATATTGATGGAGTTGATAGTAGAGAGTTTAAACTCAGCAATTTATATAGATTAATGTCTGCTATTCATCAAGATGTTTTTATGTTTGATTCAGATATTAAGGATAATATATGTTTATATAATAATTATAGTGAAGAGGAAATAAAGGAAGCTGTAGAGTTTTCGGGATTACGTAGCATAATTAATAATATGGAGGGCGGAATAAATGCACTTGTAGGTGAAAATGGAAGTAACCTATCTGGTGGCGAAAAACAGAGAATTTCTATTGCCAGGGCTATAATAAGACATACTCCTATTATTTTGTTAGATGAAGCCACATCTTCATTAGATAATGAAACATCATGGAAAATTGAAAATTCCATTCTCGACTTGAAGGACAGTACAGCTTTGGTTATTACACATAAATTATCTGGAGATTTATTAAAAAGGTACGATAAAATACTAGTTATGAAAGATGGAGTTTTAGAAGAAATGGGAAGTTTCCATGAACTTATAAATAATAAATCATACTTTTATAATTTATTTAATATTGAAGCTAATGTTTAGAAAGTTAATTAAGAAGAAAATTTTAAAGGGATTAATGAAGGGGTATAATGCCTAATTTTACTTTTTAAAAAAAGAAGTGGTCAGCATTAGCTAAGTTAGGCACTTAAGCGTAAAACTACTTACATACAGATAGTAACACATCAATGTTAAAGATGTGTATGTTGAGAGGGCAAACAATAGATTATATATTGGCAACTTTAAAAAATCAAATTTAAAAGGGGGATATTTTATGAAATTTAAGAATCCTATGTTGGTTGTAACTAATATGGAGAAATCAAAAATATTCTATAAAGAGGTTTTAGGATTAAGGGTTATTATGGACTTTGGAGCTAATGTAACTTTAACCGGTGGTGTTGCTCTGCAAACAAAAGAAAGTTGGAAAGAGTTTATTCAGAAAAATGAAAATGAAATAATTTTTAATGGCAACGACGCTGAACTATATTTTGAAGAAGACAATTTCGACAGCTTTATTGAAAAACTAAATACTATTAAATACATTGAATACGTACATCCTGTTTATGAACATAGATGGGGACAAAGAGTGGTTCGTTTCTATGATTTAGACAAGCATATTATAGAAGTTGGTGAAAACTTGAAAATCGTATGTAAACGATTCTTAGATAGTGGGCTTACGGTAGAAGAAACAGCAAAAAAAATGGATGTTCCTATTAAATTTGTTCAAGCATGTGCGAAATAAATTTGAAATTGAGTATTATAACAAGGCCTAAGTCTTTTAGGGTTCTTAGGTATGTTTGCTACCAATAGTGCAATAAAAAACAAACAACATGGATAATCTGGTTAAAAGTAAAGAACTAAGTAACAGTATAAAATACTAATGGTAAAAAACTATATATTGGACTAGTTGCAAATAAGTTATCTGTGTTACAATTTAAATACAGATTAAGCATTAAGGAGATATCTTTAGTTATTTAAAATATAAATAAAAGTAATTAAATATAGTAAAATGCACTCATGAAAAGGAAGTGAGTACATTTGAAGAATAATAACTATAAACCAAATGAATTTGCAGAATTAATTAATGTATCAGTTAGAACATTACAAAGATGGGATAACGAAGGAATATTAAAAGCATTTAGAACACCAACAAATAGGAGATATTATACTTATGAGCAATACAAAGAAAATATAAGAAAAAGATAAAGGAAGATGAAGAAGTTGAAAAAAGCATACAAAATAGAAATTAAACCAACAGAAGAACAGATAACTAAAATTCATCAAACTATTGGTGTAAGTAGGTTTATATACAATTTTTATATTGCTCATAATAAAGAAGTTTATGAAAAAGAGAAAAAATTTATTAGTGGTATGGATTTTTCTAAATGGCTTAATAACAAATATATTCCTCATCATCCTGACAAAGCTTGGATTAAAGAAGTGTCTTCCAAAGCTACTAAACAAGCCATTATGAATGGAGAAAAAGCATTTAAGAAATTCTTTAAAGGGGAAAGTGGCTTTCCTAAATTTAAGAAAAAGAAAAACCAAGATGTTAAAGCTTACTTTCCAAAGAATAATAAAACAGATTGGACTATTGAAAGACATAGAGTTAAAGTTCCGACTTTAGGCTGGATTAGATTAAAAGAATTTGGATACATTCCAGTTAACTCCATAGTTAAAAGTGGTACAGTAAGTCAAAAAGCAGATAGATATTTTGTTTCAATTTTAGTTGAAGAAGCTATTAAAGTAGACAATAAACCTTATTCAGAAGGAATAGGCGTAGACCTTGGACTAAAAGATTTTGCAATTTGTAATAATGGCTTAACTAAAAAGAATGTTAACAAAACTAAAACAGTTAAAAAAGCAGAGAAGAAACTAAAACGTGAGCAAAGAAAACTTTCAAGGAAATATGAAAGTTTAAAATTAAGAAATAAAAAAGAGAAAGGAGAAGCTACTCGTCAAAATATCCAAAAACAAATAGTCAAGGTACAAAAACTTCATCAAAGACTTACAAATATAAGAACTGATTACATAAATAAAACAGTAAATGAGTTAATAAAACAAAAACCAAGTTTTATAACTATTGAAGATTTAAATGTAAGTGGAATGATGAAGAATAGACATTTAGCTAAAGCGGTTGCTGGGCAAAAGTTTTATGAATTTAGAACTAAGCTTATTTTAAAGGCCAAACAAAATAATATTGAAGTAAGAATAGTTGATAGATTCTATCCAAGTAGTAAAGTGTGTAGCTGTTGTGGAGCATATAAGAAAGATTTAAAACTATCTGATAGAGTTTACAAATGCAGTTGTGGGCTTTCTATTGATAGAGATTTAAATGCTTCAATAAATTTAGCTAATGCTAAAGAATATAAGATAGCTTAATTAAACAAGCACTTATATGTGTACCCAAGGCTATTTGGGGAATTAACGACTGTGGAGTGCTATACAAACTGTAGTAGCTTAGGCAAGGCAGAGTACGTTGAAGCAGTAAGAATCTCAATATGGATACATTTGACCATATTTTGAGTAGCAGGTGGCAATTTGGTACAGCAATATACCAAAAAAATGATTCGAGAGACATTCATTAAATTGTTGAATGAGCGTCAACTTAACAAAATCACAGTTAAGGATATTGCTACAGAATGTGAGATCAACAGAAATACTTTTTATTATTACTATTCAGATGTATATGCAGTTTTGTCAGAGATTTTCCAAACAGAACTTCAGAGAGTCATTGATGAGTATAATGATACACTTTCATGGGAGGAAAGTTTTATTGTGGCTACTAAGTTTGCTTTAGAAAACAGAAGAGCCATTTATCATGTATATAATTCCATGCAAAGAGAAGAATTAGAGAACTATATATACAATGTAGCAGGAAATGTAATGATTCGGTATGTTGAGAAAGTAAGCGAAGGTATCGCAGCCTCTTCCATGGATAAAAACCTCATTGCTTCCTTTTATCAGTGTGCTCTTACTCAAATGGTGTTACGTTGGATTTCTTCCGGAATGAATGAAGATCCTGAAATTATTATCAGACAAATCGGGCAGCTTTTCGATGGAAACATTCTCTTATCCCTTAAGCGAAGTGTTGCTTTAAATGGTATATGATAAAAAATGAACAGGAGATTTTTTTTATTAGTCATTTTAATGTGAATGCCTAAAAATTAGGTAAAAAAACTGAGGTGTTGGAGTTTCGAACACCTCAGTTTTTTTATCTAATGTAAAAGATATAAAAAAGTTATATGATAAAAATAAATAAATCCTACTGATAGCAAGTATTTATAAAGCTGAAGGAAAAATTATTATGTATGTATTGTACTGTGTATATATTAATAAATTGAATGCAAAAAATTTAAATGTAATGGTAGGATTTAAAAGAATATGAATTAAGAAAGAAGGGGCAAAAATGAAATTAAAAACACATGATGCTAGACTTACGCTTACAAATGGGAGTTATCATTCTTTAGTAAATGCAAGAAAGCCTAAAGGAATTGATGGTAAAAAAGCTTACCTAATTGGTACAGGAATTGGTGCTTTGGCTGCTGGTTGTTTTTTGATTCGTGATGCACACATGGATGGTAGCAAGATTACTTTCTTGGAGCAATTAGATATCCCTGGGGGATCTTTAGACGGTGCGATTCGTCAGAATATGGGTTATGTGGCACGTGGTGGACGTGAAATGGGACATCATTTTGAGGTTTTATGGAACTTGTTTAGTTCATTACCATCTACAGAAGACCCTAATATGACAGTGTTAGATCATTTTTATTATACAAATTATGATGATCCAAACTCTAGCAATTGTCGTATTACTAAAAATCAAGGTGAACGACATGATAATGGAAAGTTTAATTTAGGCCAAGACTTAGCAAAAGAATTAGCTGCTTTTGTAAGCATGCCTGATAAAGAACTTCAAAATAAATCTATTGAAGATATTTTTTCCGAGGAGCTTTTAGATACTGATTTCTGGACTTTATGGAGAACAATGTTTGCTTTTGAGAACTGGCATAGTGCTTTAGAGATGAAATTATATATGAATCGTTTCATCCATCATGTTGGAGGTTTAACAAATCTTTCAGCTTTACAATTCTCACGTCATGACCAATATACTTCATTTGTAAAGCCTATGGTTAAATATTTAGAAGAGCATGGTGCTAAATTTCAATATGGAGTTACTGTTGATAATGTTGAGTTTTTAATTTCAGATGATAAAAAGGTTGCTAAGAGAATAGTAGCAACAGATAAAAATGGAAATGATATTTCTATTGAATTAACAGAGAAAGATCTAGTATTTATTACAAATGGTTCTATGACTGAAGGTTCTGGATATGGTGATGACAATAATCCTGCTCCATTTAATAAGGAACCAGAAGGATGTTGGAGGTTGTGGAGAAATATATCTGCTCAATCAGATGAATTTGGACATCCAGATAAATTCTGTACAGATCCAGAAAAATCTAATTGGGAGTCTTGTACAGTAACTTGCCATGATGAACGTGTTCCTGAGTACATTGAAAAGATCACAAAACGTTCTCCATATGGTGGACGTACTGTAACAGGTGGTATAGTTACAGCTGTTGATTCTTCGTGGTTGATGAGTTGGACCATAAACCGTCAAGAACAGTATTATGGACAGCCTGAAAAAGACGTTCTTGTGTGGGTATATGGTTTGTTTACTGATGTCCCTGGCGACTACATTAAAAAACCTTTGAGGGATTGTACAGGTAAAGAAATTACAAAAGAATGGTTATATCATATAGGTGTTCCTACAGAGAAAATTGAAGAATTAGAGGAAAGTTGTACTGCAGTTCCTGTTATGATGCCATTTATCACATCTCAATTTATGCCTCGTGAATTTGGAGATCGTCCTTATGTTGTACCAAAGAATGCAGTAAATTTTGCTTTCCTTGGACAATTTGCTGAAACGCTAGATGATCCAGGACGTGATACTGTGTTTACTATTGAATACTCAGGACGTACAGCTATGGAAGCAGTATACGTATTGACTGGAGTTGAAAAAGGAGTTCCTGAAGTGTTTAATTCAAGATATGATATCCGTTATTTGTTAGATGCAGGTAAATGCTTACTAGATGGAGAAAAGCCAGAAATGGATTTACCTCCATTGACCAGACGTAAAATTCAAAAACAAATACGAGGAACAGAAATTGAAGAGTTGCTAAAGGAATATGAAATTATTTAGTAATGTATACAATTAAATAGTATTATTAGAATCCCGATTTTTTTAAGCGGTAAATATCTCGTCACATTGACAAAATATTTGCCGCTATTTTATTAATCTTTTTTATCAAACAGAAAAAAATTTCTACTCCGCTACAATCTTTTTCTGTCTATGAAATTCTCCTGCCCATTTAAATGCTTGTTTTGATACAAGAACTGCAATGATTTCATTAATAACAGCTGCTGCTGCAATGGTTCCTTGAATGATTTTGGCATTCTCAGGTGCTGGGGTGTTTAAAACAGAAACTGCAATTCCTGTAAATACAAGGGATACACCTGAATGAGGAAGCAATGTAAAACCCAAATATTTTTTTACTGTTGGAGGTGATTTGGTTATAACAGCACCAAAATATGCTCCGCCAATTTTTCCCGCTGCTCTTGATAGGATATAAACCAAAGTAAATATTCCTGAACCTAATATTAAATGGTAATCCAAAGGAGCGCCAAGATTTAAAATAGTGGCTATTAAACTAAAAACTAATAGTGGATTGAATGAATTCATAATGGTTTCCAATCGTTTTTCTGATACCATATTAGAAAATGTAGCAGAAAATGACATACCAATCATCATGAAGTTTAAAGCAGGTTTTGGTAATACAATATAGTTAAAGAAGAAACCAATACCAGAAGCTACAAATATCATGGCAACTACAAGTAATACTGTTATAGTTGATGTTTGTTCCTTTTTTAAAACTAATCCAGCTAATAATCCTGATGCAATACCTATAATAATAGGTAAAGTTACAATCAATAATATCATATATATTGGAAATTGTCCTGCTGATATATTAGCCGAAACCATAGCCATTACTGAAAAAAATACTACCACTCCTACTATATCATCAAGGGCTGCCATTGGAATCAGTGTCCTTGTTACAGGACCATCGGTTTTAAATTCATTAACAATTGATAAGGCAGGTGCTGGTGCGGTAGCTAAAGCAATTCCACCAAAAATAAAAGCTAGATATAATGAAATATTCATTGTATAAAATATTACTGCAAACACTCCAGATACAACTAAAAAGGTTCCTAAGGATTGACTAAGTGTTGTAATGAAAATTTGCTTTCCCGATTTGCGTAATTTTTTCCATACCAGTTCAGTACCTATCATAAGTCCTACGGAACATTCCAGTATATGCATTGTATTCTGATACCAAGTTTGATTAATTATGGATTCATTAAGAAAATTAAAAGCATGTGGACCTAGTACCATGCCAGTAATTAACCATCCTAATATTGAAGGCATTCTAATCTTTGATAGTAGTTTACCAACTATAAATGCCACTATTATAATTATTATAAATTTTAAAATATCAAGTGCAATCATTTCTTATCCCCCTGTTTTGCGATACCATAGAGTATAATATCAATTATTTTATGACATTGTATTTCGTGTGTTTTTATTATATCCGATATATGATTGTTTCCAAGTTGGTTTTTTTGAAAGTAGCTATTAAAAAATTCCTGGAATTCAATAAAATAATCTAGTGCCTCATCAGCAGAAACATTTTCTCTAAGATCCAGCTGTTTTAGAAGCTTTTCCAAAAAGTTTCTATTTACCAAATCAAAGTCTTCCTTTAAATTACCAATTTGCTTTTTTAAATGGTTAGGAGGTTGTAAGACAGCATCATAAAAGATTTGTCTGAATTCTTTATTTTCCGTGAAGAATTTATCACGAGTCATAAAATAATTTTCTATACTTTTTTCAACATTATCCATGTAAAATATAACATTTTTTTTCAAGTAACCACTAAATTCATTAAGACATTCTTTAACGCACAATAAAAATAGCTCATCTTTACTTTGGAAGTAATGATAAATAAGTCCTTTGGATAAATTATTATCACTGCAAATGTTGTTTACTGAAGCATTACTATAATTTTTTGATCCAAATTCATTTAGTGCTGCTTGAAAAATTTTATTCTTGCTTTGAATATTTTTCTCTGCTCTTTTCAAAATAACATCCCCTTTTTAAATACAGACCGCTAAGTCTGTATTTATTATATAAAAAACAGACCACCAAGTCAATTAATTTTTACAAATTAAATTAAACCTTCTAACAGTAGGAGTAATAAAGCTGTTAGTAAACCAGCTCAAAGGGTTGCTCCAGCACCATCAAAAAATAATGGACAAACAGTATATATAACAAAAACAGCAGATAAATATCATAGTAATGGGTGTCAATATTTAAGGAAAAGTAAAATTCCTATAAAAAAATCTGAAGCAATAAGTAAAGGGTATGGTCCTTGTAGTAAGTGTAACCCTTAACCTAAAAAACCTGGATTATCCAGGTTTTTTTAGGTTAAGGGTAAAAAATTGCTGTAAAAGATTGAATTTTTAGAAAATTAATGTTAGAATTTACGAAAGGAATTTATTTTACAAATATGTAATAAATTATAATTATATGCTTAAATTATTTTTTATTTATCAATTAAAAGGGGGCTTTAAATTGAAAACCAAAAAATTATTAGCATTAACTTTAGGGGTATCACTTATATTTTCTACAGCAGTTGCTGGGTGTGGAAATAAAGAGGAAGGTAAAAAGGATACTTCTAAAGAGGAGAAGATGGATAAAGATCAATACATGAACTTAAATTTAGGGGCAGAACCAAAATCATTAGATGTGGCAAGATCTAGCGATACTATTTCGTCACAGATATTCTCAGAAGTATATGAGGGGCTAACTAGAATTGAACAAGATGATGAGGGAAAAGATGTTATAAAGGCAGCTGGGGCAGAGAAATGGGAACATAATGAAGAAGGAACTAAATGGACTTTCCATTTAAGAGATTATAAATGGTCTGATGGAAAACCAGTTACTGCAAAGGATTTTGAGTATTCTATAAAGAGAACACTAGATCCTAAAACTGGTTCTAATTATGCTTTTTTATTATCTCCAATTGAGGGAGCTGATGAATATAATTCAGGTAAGGGGCCAAAGGATTCAGTAGGAGTAAAAGCAGTAGATGATAAAACTTTAGAATTCACGTTAAAACAGCCATGTCCTTATTTCTTGGATTTAACCTATTTTAAATTATTTTTACCTCAAAGAGAAGATATAATAAAAAAACATGGAGATAAATATGGTACTGATAGCAATACAATAGAAGTATATTGTGGACCATTTGTGTTAAAAGAGTGGACTCATAATAATAAAATGGTTCTTGAAAAAAATAATAAATACTGGGATAAAGATAAAGTTAAACTTGAAAAAGTTAACTTTAAGATTATAAAAGATGAAAATGCTTCATATAATTCACTTTATACTGGAGAAATAGACACTATGGGAGTTTCAAAACCAGAATGGATTAAGAAGTTTGATGCTACAAAAAAATTTGAAAATATAAAAGGTTTCTTACCAATATCGTGGTATGTAGGTTTTAATCAAAAAGAAAAATTATTTAGCAATTTAAATGTTAGAAAAGCATTTTCATTAGGATTTACAAGAGAAGATTATGCTAATGTTATAACTCATGGTAGACATGAACCATCTTATGGATGGTGCCCTCCAACAGTTCAAATTAGCGGTAAAGATTTTAGAGAAACTGTAGGAGAAGAACCAGTTAAGGCTATGGTTAAGGAAAATCCAGATGCAAAAGCATTACTTGTTAAAGGATTAAAAGAGCTTGGAATGAATGAGGATCCATCAAAGGTAACTATTACTATATTATTATCAGGAACAGATCAATATTTTAGAACACTTGCAGAATATGTACAACAAATGTATAAGAAAACTTTAGGAGTAAATATAAAGGCAGAATATGTAGAGTGGCCAATATTCCAAAAGAGAACAGATGAAATGCAATATGAAATGGCTATAATGGGATGGCAAGGAGACTATAATGACCCTAACACATTCTTTGATATATGGATAACAGGCTCAGGTATGTGTAAGACAGGATGGTCAAATAAGAAATACGACGAACTTATAAAAAAAGCTATGAGTACTTTAGATGTAAAAGAAAGAATAGAATCATATAAAGAAGCAGAAAGAATATTGTTAGTTGAAGATGCAGCTATAGCTCCAACAATTTATTCAAGAAGAAATACTTATAGATATAAATATGTTAAGAAATTAATGAGCCCATTATTTGGTAATGGTGTAGAGCTTAAGTATGCTTACACATCTGGTAGAGCAAAATAAAGAAAAAATAGAATTTGTAACAAAAGTGCTTATTTAAACTGAAGTACACCCCAAATGTTAGACATATTATACTAACATTTGGGGTGTTTTTGAATTCAATAATTTTTTTTCTCAACTAATAAGTTAACTTTATCTAAGCGTTTAGTATACTTTGAATAATTACTTTGCAGAATTCCCATGTATAACATATCAACTATTGCCAATTGTGAAATACGAGATACCATTGTTTCACTATAGAAAGTAGTTTCAAAATCTCCAGTAAATAGTTCAATATCAGCATATTTTGATATTTCAGAGGCTTTATAATTAGATATAGCAATAGTTTTTGCACCAGATTCTTTTGCTATTTTTAGGGTATCAACTACATCTTTTGTACTACCTGAATGAGAAATAGCAATGGCTAGATCTTTTTTTGTTAGATGAATAGCGCTTATTTGTTGTAAATGGTTATCCCCAAAAGCTCTACAATTTAATCCAATACGTAAAAGCTTATTCATTAGGTCATTAGCAATGCTACCAGAGTTGCCAACACCATATATATCGATTATATCAGCTTTAACAATTGAATCTACAGCATTTTTATAACTATCTGTATCTAATATTTGTAGTGTATCTTCAAGGGCTTTTATGGTAATATTTATCATTTTGCTAGGTATTTCTTCTATTTTATCATTTTTATCAATATGAGGATCTATTAATAAATCAGAGTTATCAGTATCTAGGGTTTTTTTACCCCAATCTTTCATTATATTTAGCTTAAAATCACTATATCCTTTAAATCCCAATCGCTTTGTAAACCTCACAACGCTAGGTTCGCTTACTTCTGCTTCTTTTGCAAGTTTAGCTAATGGAATACTTGAAACATAATATCCGTTTCTTAAAACATAATCTGCAACTTTTTTTTCGGATTTGCTTAGTTTATTATACATAGTTTTTATTATATATTCATAAGAGTTATTACTAATCATATAAATCACGTCCTTATTTTACACTAGTTTATAAAAATAACATGAGATGGTTAAAATAATAATTATATTTTTAGTATCAAGTAAAAATATTCATGTGAACTGGATATGAGTAAAAAATATAAGCAATTTCAATGGAATTATTATAACGTAGTAAAACTACAAAATCAACGGGTAATAAGGTGTTATAGTGTAGTATTTCAACATAATAGTAAACATGTTTTCTGTTTTAAAAAGTAGCTTAACTACAAAAATATATTTACAATGTATTAAAACTACTATATAATATAAATCAAGGAGGATACCTATAATAATGTTAAATATCTAATATTAAATATTTAAGTAGGTATGATTACTATAATGAAACCGAAAAAAAAGGCTATTGAAATGACTGTAGAGGAATTGGCAAGATATATTGATCATTCAGTATTGAAGCCAGAGTTTACACAAAATGAGATAAAAAAACATATACAGGATGCCATTAACTTTAAATGTAGAACCGTTTGTATTAATCCTTCATCATTAGACATTGCAAAGGAAATGACTAATGGAACAGATACAGGTATATGCGTAGTTTGTGATTTCCCTTTTGGAACTTCTACAACAGAATCTAAGGTATTACAGGCGAAAGTATGTTGTGAAAAAGGAGTAGAGGAATTAGATATAGTTTCAAATTTTGGATGGATTAAAAGTGGACGTTGGGATAAAGTAAAAGAAGATATTGAGGCAGTAGTTAATGAATGTCATAAATACAAAACTGCCGTTAAAGTAATATTAGAAACAGATGCATTAACTGAAGAGGAAATAAAAAAAGCTACAGAAGTTGTTATATCCACTGGAGCTGATTTTGTAAAGACTTCTACAGGATTTTTAACTGGACATGAAAACAAAGGTGCTGCACCAGAGGTTATAGAATTAATTATGGGTGTAACAAAGGGTCGTTGTAAGATAAAAGGTTCTGGAGCTATTAGAACTAGGGAACATTTTCTAAAATTAATTGATATGGGTATTGACCGTATGGGTATAGGTTATAAATCAACTCCTATTGTACTTGGAATAACTCAAGATAATAAATAAAATAAAGCAACTAAGAAAAAGTGAAAAAACAATAAAACGATTATCCCACAAAAAGTATTACATTACTTGAATTATGAAATTTCATAATTCCACCACATTGTACCTTTTGTGGGATAATCATTTTAATTAAAATACTAGTTTTTATTTAAGTGCATAAGATTTCATTGGAAAATTATTATACCAATGGAGTCTTATTTTTTATATTTTAGATATATTTTTGTGTATAAGAAAACTAATTTATTATATTTAATATGTAGATTTATGTGTAATTACATTAATTTTAAAAAAAGTATGAATTGTAAATAAAATATTCACAAAAAATTTTTAATATATATATTGACTAATAGTCATTTTGGAATATAATAATAAGTGTATTAAATGACTATAGGTCATATATTAAGAACTGAGCAATTAATAGGAGATGATTTATCTATTGCCAACTTTCATAAAAATGGAAATATTACGGTAGATAGCTATCGGATAAATTTAAAAAGGAGATGAAATAATGAAAAAGTTTGGGAGGTTTATAGCAAAAAACAGGATTTTAGTAGTTGTTATATCTATATTACTTATGTTCCCTGCTCTCTACGGAATGATATCTACAAGGATAAATTATGACTTGCTAACTTATTTACCTCAAAACTTAGATTCCATGAAAGGACAAGAAATATTAGATAAGAAGTATTCAGACGCAGCTACTTCTATGCTTATAATTGAAGACATGGAACCTAAGGATATAGTAAAGATTAAAGAAAAAGTATCCAAGGTAGAGGGAGTAAATAAAGTAATATGGGTAGATGATGTTTTAGATACTACTATCCCAAAGGAAATACTACCAGATGAAGCTAGAAAGTCTTTTTATAGTGGTAATTCTACAATGCTTATTATTAAGTTTAATGAATCACCATCTTCAGAAAATACGCAACAAGCTATAACTGACATAAGAAAATTAACAAATAAGCAATGTTTTTTAAGTGGTATGTCAGCTATAGTTAAGGATACAAAGGATTTAGCAGATAAAGAAACTCCATTTTATGTTTTACTAGCAGTTGTATTTTCAGTAATAGTACTTAGTCTTACCATGAAATCAGTAATTATACCATTTATATTTCTATTGGCTATAGGTATAGCTATACTTTATAATTTTGGAACTAATATATTCTTTGGACAAATATCTTATGTTACGAAAGCACTAGCAGCAGTATTACAACTTGGAGTTACTATGGACTATTCTATATTCTTACTTCATAGATACGATGAAGAAAGAGAAAAATTAGATGATAAAAATGAGGCTATGGCAGATGCCATATCAAACACTATAGTTTCTATAACAGGAAGTTCACTTACAACTATAGCAGGATTTTTAGCGCTATGTGTTATGACCCTAGCATTGGGTAAAGATATAGGAATTGTAATGGCTAAGGGAGTTGTGCTGGGAGTAATTTCTACAGTAACTGTTTTACCAGCGCTTATATTGATATTTGATAAACCAATTCATAGATTTAGCCATAAGACTATTTTACCAGAGTTTGATAAAGTAGCTAATTTAGTTACGAAGAAATATAAGGCATTTATAGCACTATTTCTTTTATTGTTCATACCAGCAGTGTATGGAAATAACCACACAAAGGTTTATTATAATTTAGACGAATCTCTTCCAAAAGATATGGAATCTATAGTGGCTACAAACAAACTTAAAAAAGAATATAATATGACCACTACTCACTTTATATTAGTAAATGATAAACTAGAAGGTTATAAAGTTAAAGAAATGGTAGATAAACTTGAAAAAGTAGATGGTATAGAAAAAGTTCTTTCCTATGATAAATTTATAGGTTCATCAATACCAGAGAGCTTTATACCAAAAGATATAAGAGATATATTCAAACAAGGTGGATATAATTTAATATTAGCAAATTCAAAATATAAGGCAGCAAGAGATGAAGAAAATGCTCAAATAGATGAAGTTAATAAAATAGTTAAGAGTTATGATAAAGGGGCAATGGTAGCAGGGGAAGGACCACTTACCAAGGATTTGATAGAAATTGCAGATAAGGACTTTAAACATGTAAGTGTAGTATCCATAGCAGCTATATTTGCCATAATATTAATAATATTTAAGTCTATATCAATCCCTATTTTATTAGTTTCAGCTATAGAATTAGCTATATTTATAAATATGGGAATACCATTCTATACAGGAACTACAATACCTTTTATAGCATCTATTGTAATAGGTTGTATACAACTTGGAGCTACAGTAGATTATGCAATATTAATGACTACTAGATTTAGAGAAGAAATAAGAAATGGATATGATAGATTTGAAGCAGGAAAGATAACTGTTAAGGGAACGGCAAAATCTATAGTAACTAGTGGACTTACCTTCTTTGCTGCTACAGCTAGTGTTGGAATAGTATCCAACATGGATTTAATAAAAACATTATGTGGAATGATTGCAAGAGGAGCACTTATAAGTATGGGAGTAATATTATTTATACTTCCATCAATATTGATAGTTTGTGAGAAATTTATAAATGCCACAACTAGAGGATGGAAAAATACCAAAGAAACAAAGTTAAACGAAAAAATAGCTTAAATTATAGAGGAAAAGAGGGGATCATATTGAAAAAAAGTATGTCAAAAAAAGTTATAAGTTTAGTTATGATAGGAACAATTCTAAGTTCTAATGCTGTTTATGCAAAGGACTTAATTCAAAAAGACGAATCCGTATATGTAACTTTAGGGGTAGAAGGAGAAGTTAAAGAAAAGATAGTAAGTGACTGGTTACACAGAGATGATGTGAACGGAAATATAGAAGATAAGACAACTTTAAAAGATATAAAAAATGTAAAGGGTGAAGAAAAACCTGATATAGAAGGGGATAAACTTACTTGGAATACGGATAAAAAGGATATATTTTATCAAGGAAAGACAGATAAGGAGCTTCCAATAAAGGTTTCTATAAAATATGAATTAGATGGACAGGTAGTTAATCCAAAAGATATAGTAGGAAAGTCAGGAAAAATAAAAATAAAAGTAAGCTATGAAAACAAAGCATATAAAACTGTAAATGTAAAGGGTGAGGAAAGAAAAATATATACTCCTTTCACCACTGCTACTATAGTTAATTTGCCAATGGATAAGTTTTCAGATGTAAAGGTAAATAGCGGAGAGGTTGTTTCTGATGGAAACAATCAAGTTATAACTTTTATAGCCTTACCAGGATTAAAAGAAAGCCTAAGTATAAATAAAGATGTAGAAGACCTAATAGATTTAAAAGGCAGCTTAGAAATAACATCAGAAGTGAAGAATTTTGAGATGGGACCTATTATGATGACAGCAACACCTAAGATTCCAGAAGTTAAGGAATTTAGCGACGCTAAAAACTTGGATGAACTTTTTGAAGGATTAGATAAACTAAAAGATGCAAGCACACAACTAGAAGATGGCAGCTTTAAATTAAAAGATGGCAGCCAAAAGTTAAAAGATGGACTTAATAAGGCTAATGATAAGGTAAGTGGTGTGAAAGGCATGATGGGTAAGGAGCAGGATAAAATTGCTCTTATAAAATCCCAAAAGAATGTAGAAAAAGAAAGAAAACTTATAAATCATGCTTTCTTTGCGAAAGATTTAGATACATCATTACTAGATTTAGCAGAGGTATTTGGAAATCCTACGATTCAACAATTACTAGATAAATCTATGAAGGACTATAAGGCTTTAAATATTAATTCTATAATGCAGCTTCCAAGTGTTAAGGAATTAATGAAAGAGCAAAACTTAAATAATATGGATAAGCTTATGAGTGATGCGGATAAATTATCTAAAGTAGATGCAGAAAAACTTCAACCTTTGATGGGTGTTTTACAGTACTCAGATAATTTAGTAAAACTAGCAACTGATGCATCTAAACTTTACGGAGGTATTGATATTTCAAAAATAGACCCACTTATAAAATTAGCCTTAAATAAAGATGCTATTTTAAAAATGGCAAAGGATGCAGATGATTTAGCAACTGTTTTAAAATCTGAGAAATTGAAACCTATTATGGGACTTATTGGACAGAAGGATAAAGTAGCAGGAATAGTAGGGGCTAGTTCTGAATTATCTAAAATAGACTTGGCTAGTATGAAAAAGTTTTTAGATGCACAAAGTGCAGGATCAGCGCAATTCATAGAAACTACAGAATTCCTGCAAAATGTAGATAATGTAAATAAATTAAAAGGCGACGTTATGGCTAATACTTCTTTAAGCCCTGAAGAAAAGAAACATCTAATAACTCTTATAGAAGCTTCTATTTCTATGCGTAAAGGAATGATTAATTCATCAGCTGAAATGAAAAATATATCTGATAGTTTAACAACATTGACTGGATTACAAGCAAATTTTAAAGATATAAAGTCATTATTACCAGGACTTTCAGATAGCATGAATTATGTAACTTCCACTGTAATGCCTAAAGCTAATGGAATGTTTAAGGAGATTCAAGGAATAACTCCATTAGTACAAGGTGTAGAGGAAAATGTTAAATATGTTTATGGTTTAATGCCAAAAGTAATGGAATTTAGTGCTGAACTTAATAAAGATGAAAATAAAAAGGCCATAGAAGCAGCTCAAAAGGCATTAAATCCTGAAACTTTAGCTTATATTAAAGAACTGGAACCAATGTTATCATCTATGCAGACTGATCTAAAGACTAATGAGGATAACATAAAAAATATTAAATTGGCAATGAATGCAATGAATGCCAATGGTGGTTTAAAAGGTACTATAGATAAGATAGATAATTTACAAAAGGACATAGAAACAGCTAAGCCAATAATAAATAAAATAGAGAAGAGCTTAACTGCAGAGCAAATCAATCAAATTAAAAATTCACCAGAACTAATAAGCAAATTAAAGAGTATGCAGAGAGATTTAAAAGATAGTGAAAAAATATTAGAAGTAATGCAAAGTGCATTAGAACAAAAGAATGTGGAGCAAGCTAGAAGTTTAATAAATGCTTTACCACAGTTATCTAATGGAGTACAACAATTGGCAGATGGTTCTAATCAATTATATGATGGATTAGATACATTATCTGCTGGTATGAAGAAATTTAACGATGAAGGTATAAATAAATTATATTCCCAAATAAAAGGAAAGACACCAGATGTAGAAAAACTAATAGATATAAAAGACAATATAGTAGAGTTATCTAATGAATATGAAAGCTTTACAGGAGTTACAGAGGGTATGGAAGGAAAAGTTAAGTTTGTAATGAAAACAGATGAAATCAAGCTTCCAGAGAAAAAAGAAGAGGTTAAAAAAGAAGATAAAAAAGAAAAAGGTGGATTTATAGCTTGGATAAAGAACTTGTTCCACATTAAATAAAAGCTATGTTAATATGAAATAAAAATTCATATAAATGCACCAGAAAAAGATTGCTATAAAAAGTAGATTTATAAATAAAAGGCTATGCATATAAGGAGATTTATTCTCTAATCCATGCATGGCTTTTGTTCTATATTCAACTTCCATGTATTTTACAATAATTTATTTTTATGATTATCTCACAAAAGGTATTACATTACTTGAATTATGAAATTTCTCTGGAATGACTTGCATAAGAAGCAAATGAACTGTTTAAATTTAATTTTAGAAATTCTTCTTTTAGACAGATAAAATTATCGTAAGCCTGGCAAGGACGTCAGGCTAGCGAACCTGAGGCAGGACGCTGAATGTGAGTGTTAGATAATTTTATATGGCTAAAAGATTAGAATTTCTTAAATTAAATTTATTGTTCCGAGCTTTTATGCAAGTCATGGAGGAGAAATTTCATAATTCCACCGCATTGTACCTTTTTGTTGTTTAATCATTTTTATGAATTTGTGTATTGAATTTTAACTAATGGGAAAAATAATTCAAAAATACATTATACAAAGGTTTACATAGCTTGATTTATTTTTATATATAAACTAAAATTTTTATATATAAAGAGTTTTGTTTTAGAGGGAGTTTTGCTCTAGCTGAAAATTATAAATAATTTAAAGTGCAAAACTAAATATAAAAACTTTCACGAAGCCACCGTCCATTGTCTCGCTACTAGTTAACATGATGTGAAATTTAAAATTGTGTGTAAAGATTTAGTTAAATATTAAATAGTTTAATAAATTAAACAGTTTACAGGAGGCCAAAACATGATAAAGGGATTAAAATTAGATTTAAGTAAAACAAGTCCTTATTTAAAAGAACAGGAAATAATGAATTTACAGCCAATGGTAACAGCTGCTCACCAAATGCTTCATAAGGGTACAGGTGAAGGAAGTGATTTTTTAGGATGGGTAGAATTGCCACAAAACTACGATAAAGAAGAATTTCAAAGAATAAAAAAAGCTGCATCAAAAATAAGAAGTAATTCAGAAGCATTAATAGTTATAGGTATAGGTGGATCATATTTAGGTGCAAGAGCAGCTATAGAAATGTTAAGCCATACATTTAGTAATTCACTAACTAAAGAAAAGAGAAAGAATCCGTTAATATTTTATGTAGGTAATAATATAAGTTCTACATACATGGCAGATTTGTTAGAAACTGTAGAAAACATGGACATTTCAGTTAATGTAATATCAAAATCAGGTACTACTACAGAGCCAGCTATAGCCTTTAGAATATTTAAAGAGCTTTTAGAAAAGAAATATGGAAAAACTGGAGCTAAAGAAAGAATATTTGCAACTACAGATAAGAAAAAAGGAGCACTTAAAACTTTAGCAGATAATGAAGGATATGAAACTTTTGTAGTTCCTGATGATGTAGGAGGAAGATTTTCTGTTTTAACAGCAGTTGGGCTTTTACCAATAGCAGTAGCTGGAATAGATATAGATGAAATGCTTACAGGAGCTAGAGATGCAAAAGAAAAGTACATTACAGATGACATAAATGACAACGAGTGTTATAAGTATGCAGCTGCAAGAAATGCCTTATATAATAAGGGTAAAAAAGTAGAAATGATGATAAATTATGAGCCAGCAGTTCATTACTTTGGTGAATGGTGGAAACAATTATATGGGGAAAGTGAAGGAAAAGATGGAAAAGGAATATTCCCAGCAGCAGCAGATTTTTCAACAGATCTTCATTCTATGGGACAATACATTCAAGATGGACTAAGAAACTTATTTGAAACTGTTATAAATGTAGAAAATCCAAGAAAAAATATTCAAATTAAAGCTATTGAAGAGGATTTAGATGGACTAAATTTCCTTGCAGGAAAACATATGGATTATGTAAATAAGCAAGCATTTAGAGGAACATTACTCGCTCATAATGATGGAGGAGTTCCTAATATAGTTTTAAATGTACCAGAATTAACACCATACTATTTTGGATATATGGTATATTTCTTTGAAAAAGCTTGTGCCATAAGTGGATATTTATTAGGAGTAAATCCATTCAATCAACCAGGAGTTGAGGCATACAAGAAAAATATGTTTGCTCTTCTTGGTAAACCAGGCTATGAAGATATGAAAGAAGAACTAGAGAAAAGACTTTAAATAAGAATATTGTGAAGCAATACATTGAAGAAAAATCTGATTTTAATTCCGTAATAAATGTGTAATTTGGGACTGTTCACAATACGCCAAGAACTTCTAAATGTCCCACAGTTAAAGACCCTAAAGCTTTCAAACTCACTCGTTCCTCGTTCAAACATGAAAGCTTCTTAACGGTTCTTTAACTGTGAGACATAAGAAGTTCTAAGGCTAGTTCAATAGTCCCCAATTCCACATTTATTACTACATTAAAATGAGATTTTTAGTTTAATATGTATGTGGTTTGGGAGGAGAAGCCTACTAAATGATAATTTTCTTCCGCTATGCTACAGAAAATCTTAATTTAATAAAAAATATATAACTATAATAATCTGATAATAAAAGCTATAATTATTCCATTAATGGCATAATTATAGCTTTTTCTTTTAAGCCTTTAAAAATCTTGTATTGTCGACAGCCATCCTAAATATTAAAGCTATGATTTATACAAACTATTGCCTCACGGCAAAATATATTATATTAACTCTTACCTATTATTGTATTTTCATAATCAATTATTCACTAGTATATAATCAAAGTTAATAATTCTATCTCACAATTAATCAAAATAATATTAGTAACTAATATTGTAGATTAAACGAAAGGCTACGCCTAAAAAAGATTATGGGAGCACTTTTATTTATTTTATAAATTAAAGATTTTCCGTAACGTAGTGGAGGAAAATCATCCTTTAGTAGGCCGTCTCCCCCCATAAATAATGTACGTATGAACCGAAAAATCTGTCTTTAAGGTAACAATAAATATATTTTTTTAGACTATTGAGCTAGCCTTAGAAATTCTTTGTTTTCAAATTTCAATACCCGTTAAGAAGCTTTCATGTTTGAGCGCCGTTAGAAGCGAGTTTGAAAGCTTTAGGGAATTGAAATTTGAAAACATTAGAATTTCTTGGCGTACTGCGAACAGTCTAATAAAATATATTTATTGTGGACTTAAAGACAGATTTTTCTTATGGTACTTGCTTCACAATATATTCTCATTAGGTGTATAATAAATTTAAAAACGAGGTATTTATATGAAAATTTTAGTAGATGCAGATGCTTGTCCAGGAAGAGATGTTATAGAGAGAGCTGCTGAAGAAAATGGTATAGAAGTAATTATGTTTTGTGACTTGAATCATGTTATTGATAGTAGTTATAGTAAGATTATATATGCAGATAGTGGTTTTCAAAGTGTTGATATGAAGTTAGCTAATGAAGCTAAAAAGGGAGATATAGTTGTAACTCAAGATTTTGGAGTGGCAACAATGGCATTATCTAAGAGGGCCTATGCCATTGGACCTAAAGGGTATATATATAATGATGATAATATCGATAAACTTTTATTTGAAAGACATATTTCATCTAAGGTCAGAAGAGCTGGCGGAAAAACTAGCAATGCTAAAAAAAGAAGTAAAGAAGATGACAAAAGGCTTTATGAAAATTTAAAGTTTTTAATAGAGAAATCACTATCTGCAATAGATTACATCTGATTTATTTATAAAAACTCTAGATACCATGAGGATTATGTGATAAAATCATTGTGACAAACTAATACGTTAAAGGAGCAACTAATAGTTGTATAAAATATAAACATATATAGACAATCATAGTTAAATGTATATATTTTATTAAAAAGCTCCCTACATTCGTAAAGAGTGTAGAGTGGTGTTTAAAAAAGCATCCAAAACTCCTTTAAGTGCTGGAAGTCCCTAAAGCTACATTAACCACAACGTAAGAATGAAATAAGTCTAAGCGTGAAGGTGATGAAAGTAGAAAAAATAATGTAGATAGTGCAAGGTTAAATCCTAAACACTGTGACAATGGGTAATCAGCAACCAAGTTCCGAAAAGGAAAAGGCTCAACGACTAGAGAGTAATCTCGTACCTTCAAGTGAGGGGAAATGGGGAGGATCCTAAATGATCAGGATTGTGATATAGTCTGTGCTTATATGAAAGTATAAGAAGTTCATAAAAGAACTGCATAGGAGTAACGAACTTATGTGAACATTCTAAAAATATTACAAATGTGCATTAGATAATTTACAAAAACAGTCGTATTTTAAAATTTTATAATATAGCGAATAAAAGATTTCAAAGAGGGTATATTATAATATAAAGGAATATTTAATTACAAATGTATGTATCCTATGAAAATAGAGCATGCATTTTATCAGAAATGAGGGTTAAATAATTCTTTCATTGTAAAATTTTAAAATACGGTTGTAGGAGATTTATTTAATGCAAATTACTTTGTATTAAATAAATGTACTGGTACATCCAAGGCTTTAAGCCACCATAAGGTGTGATAAGTGCGAATTATCTAATATGAGTACATTTGTACATGTTTTTAGAACCAGTAGTATTATGATATTGATGAATTTTTTCGAAATATTAGGTACTATTGCTTTTGCTATTTCGGGAGCTTTATTAGGAGTTCAAAAAAAACTTGATATTTTTGGAGTATCTTTTTTGGCTATGGTAACAGCTGTAGGTGGAGGAATATTTAGAGATATAGTTATAGGCACAATACCTCCAGCGGCTTTCCAAGATCCAAAGTATTGCTTAATAAGCATAGGTACTGCTGTAATAACTTTTCATCTTCATAAAGATATGAACAAGCTTAAAAATATAATATTAATATCAGATGCTATAGGGCTTGGCATATTTACTGTAATTGGAGGTAATGCAGCATTTTTGCATGGAGTAAATGGGGTATTTATAGTAGTATCAACAGGATTATTTACTGGTATTGGCGGAGGCATACTTAGGGATGTAAGTGTTCAGCATATACCGGTAGTTTTCAGAAAAGAAATATATGCTGTGGCATCTATTTTAGGAGCTTTAGCTTTTTATCTATGTTATAAGTATATATCCAAAGAAGCTTCAATTTATATAGGTTTTATTGTAACATTTACTGTACGAATAATCTCCGTAAAGTATAATTTAAACCTTCCCGTATGTGAGCAAAAGCATGAAGACTTAACGGTGGGTTAGTATTGTTGTAGAGATTAGTTAGGTATGATGTGGTTTTTATGTTTGTTTGAAATAGGGCAATATATAATGTTTATATAATTTACCTACGATAGTAGTATATGGTATAATTAACATAATCATAATTTACTACTAGGGGGTTGTATAAATGTCATATGTGGTTAAAAAATACATAAAGTGGACAAGCCTATTGGCGGCTATAAACTTGATAGTAGCTGCCTTGATATGTTGGTTTACAAATAAAAGAAATATGGGGAATTACAGTACTATTTTATTTTGGACATCTGGAGTAATTATGGCACTAGGAGGATTATCTTTAACTGGTAGCATAGGAGGAAGAAATAGCATGGGGTATCAAAAGGCTAGAACTATTGGTACTCAAGATCAGCTTAAGAGAGTTAAAGAAGATTTGGATGCTACAGAAAAAGATATGAAATTCATATTAATAGCAGGTGGAGCTGGATTAATTGGATTTTTAGTGAGTGCATTGATTTTAAAAATTTAAATATAAAGGCAATCACCTCGGATAAATAATGCTGAGGTGATTTTATATATAAATAAAAAAATAGGGGATGATTATATGCGCATAGGTATTGATTTAGGTGGAACTAGTATTAAGGGTGGTATAGTAGATGAGAAGGGTAATATAATTTTACAAAAAAATTTAAAGACAATAAAAGGAAAAGATGAGAATGGAGATATAATTTGTAATGGCATAATACAAATTATAAAAGAGCTTATTAAAGCAAAAAATGCATCAATTGATGAAATAGAATTAATAGGTTTGGGGGTTCCAGGAAATATAGATTACAAAAGGGGTATAGTCGGAAGGTGTGTAAACTTAGGCTGGGAAAATGTACATTTAGGTAGCATATTAGAAAAGGAATTTGGTAAAAAAGTGCTTATTGATAATGATGCAAATGTGGCCGCTGGTGCTGAATATTTATTTGGAAGCTCAAAAAATAGTAAAATAACACTTTTAGTAACTTTAGGAACTGGTGTAGGCAGTGGAGCTGTATTAAATGGAAAGATATACAGGGGAATAAATGGAGCTGCCATGGAATTAGGTCACACCATTGTTGGAGAAAATTTTTATAATTGCTCCTGTGGAAATAATGGATGTCTAGAAACATTTACTTCTGCAACGGCTATAATTAAATATGCCATAAAACTAATTGAAGAAGGTAGAGAAACTATTATCACTGATAGTGTAAATGGAGAATTACATAATATAGATGCAAAAATAGTTTTTGATGCGGCTAGAAAAGGTGATTTAGTTGCTTTAGAGGTACTAAACAGATTTATAAAATATTTGGCTATTGGTATAAATAATGCAATAAATATTTTAGATTTAGATTCAGTTGTAATAGGCGGTGGGGTGTCTGCAGGGTGTGATTTGTTTATAGATAAATTAGTAAGTGAGATAAATAAAATCAAGTTATATAAAGATACTCCTCTTTGTACTATAAGAAAAGCTACTTTGGGAAATAGTGCTGGAATTATAGGAGCTGCTATGCTTGACAAGATATAATGTAGAATTCAAAAGGTATATAGCAGCATACAAAAGGTACGGAAAGAAAAATGTTAAGTACATAAGAGGTGTATAAGGTGGAGTAGTTACTCCACCTTAGGCACATTCAAATAAATAACAAGTCAGTATGCTAGTCTATTTTGCGTCATACTGCGTCAGCAGGTTCCACCGATAGTTCTACTAGCGGCGGAACCTGCTTCCTTGTCTGACACAAAATATACCAGCATCTTTGACTTGTTATTTATTTTCATGTACCTTATTTAAATTCAGGCATATCTATTTCATCCTTAATGCCTTCAGGGTATAGTAGAGCATTGTTAGTTCTCTCCATTATATTATAACCAAGCTTAGAAATTTGAATATCTATGTTTTTCTTTTTATAGGTATAGTCAGGATTGTAATTTTCAAAATCCTTAATCATATCATCACTCTCCATGCTTTTAAATATAGTATTGTCAATTACAAAAACATTATTCTAAAAGAAGCTATTAAAATAGTAGATAAAAACGCAAAATTTGTTAAAAAAATAAACTACAATATTCCTAAAATTTGAAGGGTTTATAGCACAAAAATTGAATATAACAATATACCATATTAAAATTATTGTTACAAAATAAATAAATATAGTATAATATATTTATATACATAATATGGGTAAACACTGTAAATTAGGCATATTTAATAATTGGTGGTATGATGGGGGATTGATTATGAACGAAATAAATATTAGGTGTAGTTTAGAAAGTCCTCAAGATAAGCAAAAGGATATATTAGTTACAGTAGAAGGGGCAGAAGAGGAAAATTTACTTTATAAGTTTCTTATAGGTAGAGATGGTACATGGAAAACATTAAGAGATTTTGAAAGTGATAATAATATTTTATGGTGCCCAGAAGAGGATGGTAAATATATAATAATGGTACAAGCTAAAAAACAGGATAGTAGAAGTAGTTTTGATTATGTAAGTAAAATAGAGTACATTATAGGTGAAGATAGAGAAAGGTTAATAAATGGGTTATATATAAATAAGGAAGATGTAAACTTAGGAGATAAAATAACTATTACTGTGGAAGGAACTAAAATTCCTTTAATGTATAGATATTGGGTTAGAGAAGAGGATAAATGGGAATTAATAAAAGAGTATTCACCAGAAAATACATTAAATTGGACTGTTTTAAAGCCTGGTATACAGCAGGTTTTAGTGGAATGCAAAAATTTAGATTCAGATAATAGTTGTGATGATTTCCAAACTGTGTCTTTTAAAGTAAGAGATATAAGAAAGCTTGAAATAACCGACTTTAAGTGCTTAACTAAAAATTTATTAAAGGGAAAAGAAATATTATTTCAAGTAAACGCTTCTTATGAAGATAGCAGGATGATCCTATATAAATTTGTAAAAATATATTCAGATGGAAGTGTAAAATGCATTCAAGATTATTCTACTAAAAGAAATGTGTCTTATGTAGAAAATGAAGGTGGGGAATTTAAACTTCTATGTCTTGCTAAGGATATGTACTCCACAAAAGAATTTGATGATAGAGCTATTATACTTTATAAAGTTAAACAATATGAAAAAGTTAAGATACAAGCTTTTACTACAGATTTAAGCTCACCTCAAATATGTGGTACAGATATAGAGCTTAAAGCTATAGTTAAAGGCGGAGAAAATTTATTATATAGATTTAATATAGAGGGTCCAGAGAATAAAGATTCAGGATATATTAAAAGTAATAAGTATATATGGAAACCAGAAGAAATAGGAAATTATAATGTAGTACTATATGTGAAAGATGAAGTCTTTGAAGGGGAGTATGAGAGCAAGGAGGGCTTGGAATTCAATATAGATGAAATAAGTGCGGAAGACGTTAAAATAGAAGATGTAATTTATGAAAAGAGAAATGCTTATTTAAAAAAGCAAGTTATGAATGTACAGATAGAAGCTTCAGGTGGAATAGAACTTAAATATAGTTTTATTGTAAGAAAAGGTGATAGGGAAGTTGAAAAAATAAATTATGGAAGCTGTAATTGGGTGAATTTCACTCCAGAGGAATGTGGTATTTATGAATTAGAAGTAATGGTTAAGGACAAATATTCTAGAAGAGAATATGACACTCATGAAGTAATTCATATGGAAGTAAAAGATTACTTACCAGCTAATATAGATTATGTACTTATGGATCCTAGAGAATTTTATATGGTAGGGGATGAAATAAAATTAGAAGTAGTATGTCCAGAAACAAAGGATACTATGATTAAGTATGCATTAAAGATAAATGGGCATCCTGTTGAGGAAACGGATTATATATATAGTAAATTGTATAAAATGCTGCCAAGATGCAAGGGCATTTATCAGTTAGATATGTATGCAAAAAATATAAAGAGCACTGAGGAATATGATTGTAAAAAATCCGTTAGAGTATGTGTTAATGATTGTTTCCCAGTAACTAACACAAAATTAAAAAGTAGTAGATTATCTTTTAAAGTAAATGAATGTGTAACTTTTTCTGTTAGTAGTGAAGGCGGAAGAGATGTGGTATACGAATTTTATTTAATGGAAAAGGGAGAATGGAAAAGAGTCCAAAGATATAATAGAAAAGAGTATTATAGTTTTATTCCCTTTTCACAGGGTATATACAAGATATTAGTACTTTCAAAAAGCAGATATAAAAAGCAGGCTTATGAGGATTATGATAGTTTTCAGTTTTTAGTAGAGGAACCTAAAGATCAACATAAGATGGAAAAATCGGATGAAGTGGATGTGTATGTATAATTTTCGTATTAAGTTATAGAAGTTATCGTTCGAATATATAATTAGTATAGAGATGAGCATAATTGATAAAAAATCAAATGATTAAAGTAAAATAGTTCCAAATTTTCTTGAGCGGAGCTTGTTGAGAAGAATTTGAAGTAGAGATTAATAATAAAAAAAGCAAAAAGGGCAGACTACTCCCATAGTAAAAAACAATGTTAAAAAATGTATTTTGATTAAGCTGTTCTTTTAAATCCCGATAGGGATTTGGATTTATCTATACAATCAGATTTTATAGCAGCAAGTGCAACGGTTAAAAGGCAAATGTGTCCAATAGTATTTAGATTAGTAACAGAGTTAATATTTCTAACATGAGCTTGTTCAGTATTGAGATTTTTCCATCTTGAATTGTATCTTTCAGATTCAGTTCTTAAGCTATATATTTTCTTGAAAAATATAGAATCACGATTGATAGAAGCTCTATAATCAGTTCCAATGCTTATGTATTTTACACAACCTCTGTTTTTCTTACCATTAAAATATTTTTTATGCTTACATGGACATAATGAATCATCTTTTGATTTTCTATAAGGACAACAGAATTTTTGCTTAATATAGGAATCAAAGTATTGTTTGCCATCTTTATGCATGGCTAAACCGCCATTGCATATAACATTACCTGTAGATGTTAAACTATTTTTCTTAGTGCCACGCTTATTTAAGGCAATGAAAGCAAGCCCTTTAAGGGTGTTACGAATAAAATCATGATTTTGCTTTGAATCATAGCCTTTATCAGCAATAATGTAACTGTCTTTTAGTGAAAACCATTCATTTGTAGCAGTAAGAATTTCTATAAAATTAGAAATTTCATTGATATCGGCAGTTGTAGTAAATTCAGCAATAGGAAGACCCGATATAGCATCACAAATAACATGATTTTTGTATCCCCAGTAAAATTCATAATTTTTCTTTGATTTATTGGGTTTATCCTCTGAAACTTGAACATTCAAGGAGTTATTAGCAGTATGAACTCCTAGTTTACAATCTTTATCAGAAGATGGAGGATTCTTTTTAGAAAACTTGTTACTTGAAAAAGATTTGGGATTATTAAATTTAGTATTAGCTTTAACAGGAGTGGCATCAACAGATACAAAATTGTTATCAATAAAACCTAACTCCTTAAGAACATTAACTTGATTTTTCATGATTTCTTTAAGATAAGAGTTAGATAAATTTTTAATAAATCTCTGAAAAACCCAGTATGAAGGTAAAGATTTAAGAATGTTAAAACCACAAAGTTGGGCTATAATTAAATTATTTTCTAAAAAATCTTTAAGATCAGTAATTTGGGCAAACTTCTCACATTTCATGACGATGAAAGCTCTAAAAAGAGCATGGCGTGAAAATCCAGTAGGGCCATATTTAGAAGGAACCCTATCGGGTAATGGAGATAAATCAAGATTATCAAAGATTTTTGTATAAAAATTGATAAGCTTTTGAGAAGTAAAAAGTTCAATTATGTTAAAGATTTCTTGACGTTGGTACATAGAGGTTTCCTCCTTATTGTTTTTATATTATGTGTGGTAATATAGTATAATTCGACAAAAATGTGAGGAAATCCTATGATATATATTTGAGTGATTAAAAAAAAATAGCCCTACGGGGCTAGTGATATCAAGGCCTTAGAGTTATGCTCAAGGCTATAATTAGTAGGAATATGAGGTGATTTTATGAAGATAGAAGATACACAAAATTTATTGTTTATGAAAATGTTTATGGATAGCTTTAGTAGTCAAATAGGAAAGGATTCTCCTGCATTTTCAGTTATGTTAGAAAGTATGACTAAAGCTTTAGAGGGAAATGAAAGTTTTATTTCACAAGGAAATAGTCTAGAGAGCAAAAATGTATATAGTTCTGAAGGTGCTAGCATATTGAGTGAAGAAATGAAAAATACAGTTAGCCAAATAAGAAATGAAATAAACAGTGAAATGAGAAGCCAAATAAATAGTGGAAATTCATCAGATAAAATTAATAAAGCAATAAAAAATGCTGCAGTCAAATATGGGGTGGAAGAAAGTTTTATAAGGGCAGTTATAATGCAAGAATCTTCTTTTAATCCATTGTCTAAATCTTCTGCTGGAGCTATGGGTCTTATGCAGCTTATGCCTGGCACAGCTGCATCTTTAGGAGTTGCAAATGCCTATGATATAGATCAAAACGTAGATGGAGGAACAAAATATTTAAAAGGTTTATTAGAGTCCTTTGGAAATTGTAAGGAGATGGCTTTGGCTGCATATAATGCAGGGCCTAATGGAGTTAAACGAAGAGGTGTTACATCTCCAGAAGAAATATATAAGTTACCTCGTGAAACTAGAGGTTATGTAGACAAAGTTATGAAATACTATAAGGGTGCTCTTTAGAATAGTGTATTTAGAAGGTTGAATTATAAAGAATTTAATGCTAAAATTTCTTAATATGAATACATGTAAAAATGAAAGCCATAATATAATTATGACTTTTATTTTTTCCTAAAAGGTAAGGGGGAAACGAAATTGGAAAGATTGGATAAAGTTCTATCTAATTTAGGGTATGGAACGAGAAAAGAAATAAAATCGCTTGTAAAAAATGGTCTTGTGTCAATAGATGGAAGTGTTGCAAAAGATAATGGTATGAAAGTAGATCCAGAAAAGAATAAAATTATTGTAAATGGTGAAGAAGTAATGTATAGAAAATACATATATCTCATGATGAATAAGCCAGATGGGGTGGTGTCTGCTACTTTCGATAAATATGATGAAACAGTTATTGATTTAGTTGACCCAGAATATCAAATTTTTAATCCTTTTCCTGTGGGAAGATTAGATAAAGATACAGTTGGATTATTGATTTTAACTAATGATGGAGAGTTAAATCATAAACTTATATCTCCTAAATATCATGTTAATAAAAAATACTATGCAGAGATAAATAAGCCTTTAGATGAAAAGGATGTGGATGCTTTTAAAAAAGGCATAGTTATAGATGATGGATATAAGTGTATGCCCGCTGAGCTGGAAATAATAAATTCTAGTGAGGATGGTGCAGAGTCTTATGTAATTATACAGGAAGGAAAGTTTCACCAAGTAAAAAGAATGTTTCAGGCTAGAGGTAAAGAAGTTGTATTTTTAAAGAGGGTTTCCTTTGGTAGTTTAATCTTAGATGAAAATTTAGAAGAAGGTGAATACCGAGAATTATCAGCAGAAGAGATAGAGATATTGAAAAGTTGTAAAAACCATATATAAAATATGTAAAAAAATGAAGGATTTCATTTAATTTTAAAAATGTTTACAATTAAATCTGCAAACACTATTGCTTTTTTGTCTTTATTTTAATATAATAATATTGCAAGGATAAATGAAAAGATAAATAGCCCCCTTTTTATTTATCATCAAAACAGCCCCGCCCCAAGGGCTGTTTTTGTTTTGTGTATTAAATGTAAGTATGTATGTGGTAAATATTAATTAAGTAAGATTTATAAAATATGTGTAATAATATAGCAAAAAACTATATAAAATATCATATGAAATGACAAGAAAGTTCAAATTCTCTAGGAGGGTTTGAATTTTTTATTAATTTAATAGATTAAAGTCGTACAAAATGGTAAAATATATGTATGAATTATTATAGGGAGTGAGTAGCAATATGAGTGGGGAGTATATATCTAAATTAGAAAATGAGGAAATGGATTTTTTGTTCGACGCTATATTAAAGTTAGAAAATAAAGAAGAGTGCTATAGGTTTTTTGAAGATATATGTACAATAAATGAAATAAAAGCCTTAGCACAGAGAATGCAGGTAGCAAAAATGTTAATGGAGAGAAGAACCTATTTAGATATTGCAGGAACTACAGGAGCAAGTACTGCTACTATAAGTAGGGTAAACAGATCCTTAAATTATGGAAGTAATGGTTATAAATTAGCTTTTGATAAGTTGAATTGGAAACCTTAAAGTTAAAAGTATTTAATAGAAAGGTTGGAGCACCTGTACGTAAGGCACGAGGATATCCAAAAATTTTTTTAGGATTAAATCGTGCTTTTATTAATTTTAAACTGATAATGTTTGATATAATATAAAGATGTCTATTATAATAATATAAACAAAGTTCTTAGTTTTAGATGGAATGTACAGTGAGTAGACATGAGATAAACAAAGTTCTTTTTAATCAGGAGGTATCAGATGGAGTTAAAAAAACTTTTAAATAGAGAACAGTATGAAGCAGCTAGTACTATAAATGGCCCTCTTTTAATACTAGCAGGGGCTGGTTCAGGTAAAACGAGAGTATTAACCTATAGAATAGCTCATATGATTCAGGATTTAGATATATATCCTTCTAGCATATTAGCTATAACTTTTACTAATAAGGCTGCAGGGGAAATGAAGGAAAGAATAAAGGCTTTAGTTGGAGATGTGGTGGACAGCATGTGGGTTTCTACATTTCACTCTAGCTGTGTTAGGATTTTGAGAAGAGAGATAGATAAAATAGGTTATAATAAGAATTTTGCCATATATGATACATCAGACCAGAAGGTACTTATGAAAGAGTGTATGAAAGAATTAAATATAAATGATAAGGATATAACGGACAGAGAAATTTTAGGAAAAATATCAGATCAAAAGAATAATTTAATTTCTGCTGAAAAGTTTAAAGCAGAAAATGAAAGAAATTATAAATTAAATAAGATAGCAGATGTATATTTGCTATATCAAAAGAAGTTAAAAAGTAACAATGCTTTGGATTTTGATGATTTGATTTTTAAAACTGTAGAATTATTAAAAAAACATAAGGAAGTTTTAGAATTCTACCAAAGAAAATTTAAATATATAATGGTAGATGAATATCAAGATACCAATAGAGCACAGTATGAACTGGTAAAATTACTAGCAGCAGGTCATAGAAACATATGCGTGGTGGGGGATGATGACCAATGTATTTACCAGTGGAGAGGAGCAGATATAAGGAATATATTAGACTTTGAAAAAGATTATGATGATGCTAAGGTGGTAAAGCTTGAGCAAAATTATAGATCTAAAGCTAACATATTAAATGCTGCCAATGAAGTCATAAGAAATAATGCTCAGAGAAAGAGTAAAGTACTTAGGACGGAAATGGAAAATGGAGAGAAGATAAATATATATAGAGCATATTCCGATATGGATGAAGCTATGTTTGTATGCAAAACTATAAAGAATATAAAGAAAGAGAAGAATAAGAATTTTAAAGATTTTGCTATACTTTATAGAACCAATGCCCAATCTCGTATTTTTGAGGATATATTTATAAAAAATGCTGTACCATATAGAATAATAGGTGGATTAAAATTCTATGATAGAAAAGAAATAAAGGATATATTAGCTTATTTAAAACTTATAAACAACCCTGTGGATGATGTAAGTTTAAAGAGGATAATAAATGTACCTAAAAGAGCCATTGGTGACACTACAGTGGATAAAGTACAACACTTTGCAAATGCTATAGATGATTGCCTTTACAGTGTCATATTAGATGTAGAAAATGTACCAGGATTAAGTTCAAGAAATATAACATCTATAAATAAATTTACAAGCCTTGTAAATAGTTTTATAGCTAATAAGGATGAAATGATGGTTTCAGAACTTATAGAAGAAATAATAGATAAGACAGGATATTTAGATTCTCTTCTAAAAACTAATACTATAGAAGATAAGGCTAGAATAGAAAACTTAAAGGAACTGGTTTCTGCTGCAGTAGAATTTGAGAATACTTCAGAAGATAAAAGCTTATTTGCATTCTTAGAACAAGTTACTCTAGTTTCAGATATAGATAATTTTAATGAAGAAGCAGATTCCGTTGTGCTTATGACAGTACACAGTGCTAAGGGCCTTGAATTTCCAGTGGTGTTTATGGTTGGCATGGAAAATGGAGTGTTTCCAGGCATGGCTTCATTAAATGATTTTAATGAAATGGAGGAATCTAGAAGACTATGTTATGTTGGAATAACAAGAGCTAAAGAACAACTATATATGACATCAGCAGAAAGTAGAAGGGTATTTGGAAGAACTGTATGTTATGAAGAATCCGACTTTATAGCAGAAATACCATTAAAGCTAAGGGAAAGAGTAAATCTTCAAAATAATGATCCTAGAGTGATGGCTAGAAAAAGTGTAGATACAGGACTTAGAAATAATCCTCACAGCCTTAGAAATTCTTTTAAGCAATTTTCCAATCATTCATCGAAAGAACATAACAATGGATGGAGTGCAAGTGGTGAAGGAAAGGAAGCTAGTGAAAATGAGATAGTGGAAGGAAGAAAAGTTAGACATTCTACTTTTGGAGTAGGTACAGTAGTAAGCAAAAAGGTTACTGATAGTGGAATTAAAATCACTGTGGTATTTGACAACTATGGAATAAAGAATCTAATGTATAATAAATCCATATTAGAAATACTATAGCTGGTGTGAGGTGAAATTTTTTGGATAAAAATATTGAAAGAATAAAAGAATTAGTGCATGTACTAAATAAACATTCATATGAATATTATGTATTAGATAATCCAACTATATCGGATAAAGAATATGATAAAATTTACGATGAACTTGTAAAACTTGAGAAAGACACAGGATTTATATTGCCTTATTCCCCAAGTCAAAGGGTAGGAGATGGCATATTATCGGGATTTGAAAAGTATACTCATAAAGCTAAACTTTGGAGTCTTGATAAATCCCAAGATATAAATGGTATAATTCAGTGGCATAATAGAAATAAGAAAGCTGTGGAAGAATACAATAGAACACATGAAGACAAACTACCTGAGTTAAAATATATAGTTACAAAGAAATTTGATGGCCTTACTGTAAATTTAACTTATGATGAAAATGGTGTATTAAGTAAAGCGGCTACTAGAGGAACAGGAGTAGTAGGAGAAGATGTAACAGCGCAGGTAAAGACTATAAAATCTATACCTCTTAAAATTGATAATGGAGCAGTAGTAGAAATACATGGGGAAGCTATAATGACAAAGGAAGCTTTTGAAAAGTATAATAGAAATGCTCAGGTTCCACTTAAAAATTTAAGGAATGGAGCTGCTGGTGCTCTTAGAAATTTAAATTTAAAAGAAACCTCTAAAAGAAATCTTTCAGCTTTCTTCTATGATGTAGGATACAATGAAGGAACAGCTTTTGAAACCTATAGTGAAATGATGAATTTTATAAAGAAGAAGGGACTTCCTATAGATGACTACATAAAGGAATGTGAAACTATAGAAGATATAAAAAGAGAAATAGAGTATATAAATAAAATTAGAGGGGAATTGAACTATGATATAGATGGAGCGGTTATAGCTATAGATCACATAAAAACTAGAGATGTTCTAGGATACACTGTAAAATTCCCTAAGTGGGCTATAGCCTTTAAATTTGAAGCAGAGGAAGCTACTACTACTCTTTTAGATGTAGAATGGAATGTAGGTAGAAGTGGTAGGGTAAGTCCTACAGCTTTATTAGAACCAGTGGAGATAGCAGGTGTAACTGTTAAAAGAGCTACATTAAACAATATGGATGACATAGAAAAAAAAGGTGTTAAAAAAGGATGCACAGTGTTTATAAGACGTTCTAATGATGTTATACCTGAAATAATTGGAGTAGTAGAGGAGAGTCTAGAAGGAACAGAAGACATAAAACCACCAAAAAAATGCCCATATTGTGGAAGTGAAGTTGTAAGGGATGGAGCACACTATTTTTGTGAAAACACACTGTCTTGCAAACCTCAGTTAGTTAAGAGTATAGTTCATTTTGCTTCAAGAGAAGCTATGAACATAGAGGGATTTAGTGAAAAAACAGCAGAACAACTTTTTGAAAATCTAAACATTAAATCCATAAGTGATCTATATAATGTAAAAAAAGAGCAACTATTGACATTAGAAAGATTTGGAGAGAAAAAGGCTCAAAATCTAATAGATTCAGTGGAAAAAAGTAAAAATCCTGATTTAGCTTCATTTATATATGCACTTAGTATACCTAATGTAGGTAAAAAAACTGCCACAGATTTAGCTAATACATTTAAGAACTTTGAAAATTTTAAAAATGCTAAATTTGAAGAGTTGATCCAAATTCAAGATATAGGTGAAACTGTGGCTAAATGTATTGTAGACTTTTTTAGTGATTCATTGATAAGTAAAAGTGTAGATGAATTATTTAATGTTGGAATAAAACCTTATTTTGAAGATGTAAAAGTAGAAGAAAATAATTTTAAAGGTAAAACTGTAGTAGTAACTGGAAGTCTTCAAAAATATAGTAGAACAGAAATAAAGGACAAATTGGAGAGTCTTGGAGCTAAAGTGTCATCAAGTGTTAGTAAAAAAACAGATTATGTTTTAGTGGGAGAAGCACCAGGATCTAAATATGAAAAAGCACTAGACTTAGGAATTAAGATTATTACGGAAGAAGAGTTTGAAAAATTAGTATAAAAGTGCTTAAAAAACTAAAAAAGTATAAAATAGCTTAATATAAATAAATTACCTTGTTTACAAAATAACCATAAACGGTTATTATAAATTCAATAATGTAATTTGATATATTAAGTTAACTTTAATAATAAAGCATTAAACATATTAAGTTAATTTCAAAAGTAGTAATGTAAGCGGAGGAAGAAAAATGAGGAAGGTAATTGACACTTTAGGATGGATATGTGTTTTTATAACAGTAGTAGTTCTTGTCATAACACTGTTAACTACATATCAATTTATATACCTAAGGCATTTTAATACTTACAGGATTATTCAATTGTGTATATTTTTCACGGCAATCACTTGGTCTATTAAGATGTTTATTCAAAAACAAGATCACTCTAGCATAGTTTATCCTTTATTGTACATGCTTTTAGCAATGGGAACTATATTTTTTATGTATGTTGGAGTATATTAGTAGTTGATAGTGGAGAATTGATAATTAATAGTTAAAAATTAATAATTGAAAATTAATAGTTAAATGAATTTAATCCCTAGTCTTTGAGTATAAATTTCTAGTTTTATATGTGTTTAAACTAGTGAGTGTACATTAGAGACTAGGGATTTTGTTTAGTTTATAGAGATAAATCTAAACAATACTAAAAGGGATAAGATGTCATGTATAAGCTGTTTGGAAATTCATTTAAAAGAGGGATTATGTAAAAATAAAATTTTGTGATAAAATGGAAATGTTATATAATAATTAGTTTGGTTATAATTAGTACAAACAGGAAGTGAGGGATAACATGTCAGTTTCAAAAAAAGATGTTGAATATGTAGCGAAACTTTCAAGACTAAGTTTCAATGAAGAAGAAAAAGAATCTCTTGTAACGGATTTAAATAATATATTGAATTATATGGAAAAGTTAAATGAATTAAATACAGATGATGTGGATATAGTAGTAAATCCTTACTATATGGAAAATAAATTTAGAGAAGATGAAGTTATGAAATCTATGGAACTTAAAGATGTTTTAGATAATGCACCAGAGAAACTAGAGGAATACGTAATAGTTCCTAAGATAATAGAGGAATAGATTTAAATAAAGGAGGGATATAATGGAGCTCTATAAATTAAAAGCTCATGAAATAAAGAAATTAATTAAAGATAAAGAAGTGAAGGCTGAAGAAATTACAACAGCTTTTTTTAATAGAATAGATGAAGTAGATGAAAAAGTAGGAGCTTACCTTTATGTAGCTAAAGAAGAGGCTTTAAATAAGGCTAAAGAAGTAGATGAAAAATTGGATAAAGGGGAATCAGTGGGAGCTCTTGCAGGAGTACCTGTAACAGTAAAGGATAATATAAATGTAAGGGGAATGCAAAACACTTGTGCTTCTAAGATACTAGAAGGATATGTGGCTCCTTATGATGCCTTTGTAACAAAAAAATTAAAAGAAAGCAATGCTATTATATTAGGAAAAGCTAATATGGATGAGTTCGCCATGGGATCTTCTAATGAGAATAGTGCATTCAAACCTGTTAAAAATCCCTGGGACTTAACCAAAGTTTCAGGGGGATCTTCTGGTGGATCAGCAGCTTCAGTAGCAGCTTTTGAGGCAGCTCTTTCTCTTGGAACAGAAACAGGTGGATCTGTAAGACAACCAGCTTCTCTTTGCGGAATAGTTGGATTAAAGCCAACCTACGGAAGAATTTCAAGAAATGGAGTAGTAGCTTTTGGTTCTACACTTGATCAGGTGGGGACTTTTGGAAGAGATGTACATGACTGTGCACTTTTAACAGGTGCTATATCAGGAATTGATAGTGGAGACTTTACTACAGCAGATGTAAAAGTGCCAGACTATACAAAATTCCTTACAAAAGATATAAAAGGAACTAGAATAGGAGTTCCTACAGAATTTTTCCAGGGTCTAGATGACAAAATAAGAGAAAAAATACAAGAAGCTATAGTAGTATTAAAGGAAAATGGAGCCATAGTTGAGAAAATTTCACTTCCATTAGCCAAATACTCTTTAGCAGATTATTATATTATAGCTTGTGCAGAAGCTTCATCAAACCTTGCCAGATTTGATGGCATTAGATATGGCTATAGAGCTAAGAATTTTAAGGATTCTGTGGATATATACTTTAAATCTAGAACAGAAGGGTTTGGGGAAGAAGTTAAGAGAAGAATAATGCTTGGAACTTATGTGCTTTCAGCAGGATATTATGATGCATACTATAAAAAAGCATTAAAAGTAAGAAAACTTATAAAAGAAGAATTTGATAAAGTATTTAAAGAATATGATGCTATAATAACACCCACTTCACCTACTACAGCATTTGAAATAGGTGAAAAGGCAAAGAATGTACTTTCAATGTACTTATCAGATATATATACAGTACCTGTTAATATGGCAGGAATACCAGCTATATCTGTACCCTGTGGCATGGTAGATGGTCTTCCAGTGGGAATGCAAATTATAGGTAATTATTTTGAAGAGGGAAAATTATTTAATTTAGCATATAGCTATGAACAGTCAACAGATCATCATAACAAAATGCCAAGGCTATAAAGGAAGGTGAAAAACATGGAGTTTGAAGCGGTTATTGGACTAGAAGTTCACGTGGAACTTGCGACAAATACAAAAATATACTGTGGGTGTACTACAGAATTTGGAGGAAAACCTAATACACATGTTTGTCCTATATGTATGGGACTTCCAGGTTCACTTCCTCAGCTTAACAAAAAAGTAGTAGAATACGGAATGAAAGCGGGAATTGCTTTAAATTGTTCTATAAATAAAGTAAACAGAATGGATAGAAAAAACTATTTTTATCCAGATTGCCCTAAAAATTATCAAATAACACAAGATGAAATGCCTCTATGCTATGATGGATACATAGATATAGAATTAGGAAATGGGAATAAAAAAAGAATAGGATTAGAAAGAATTCATATAGAAGAGGATGCAGGAAAGCTTATACATACAGAATTAGGAACACTTGTGGACTATAATAGAGCTGGAGTGCCACTAGCTGAAATAGTTTCAAAACCAGATTTAAGAAGTCCTAGGGAAGCAGTATTATATCTTGAAAAATTAAAGAGTATTTTACAAGCTATAGGAGTATCTGATTGTAAAATGGAGCAGGGTTCTTTAAGATGTGATGCTAATATATCTGTAAGAGAAAAAGGCACGGAGAAGTTTGGCGTAAGAACAGAGATAAAGAATATGAACTCTTTTAAAGCTTTAGAAAAAGCTTTAAACTATGAATTTGAAAGACAGACTAAGGCAGTTGAAAATGCTGAAGAACTTAGAGTAGAAACTAGAAGATGGAATGATAATAAGGGCATAACAGAAGTTATGAGAAGCAAAGAAGATGCTAATGATTATAGATATTTTCCAGAGGGAGATTTAGTCACTATAAACATAGATGACAGCTGGATAGAAAAAATCAAAGCTGAAATACCAGAGCTTCCTTATGCAAAATTAGAAAGATTTTTAAAGCAATATGAAATCCCTAAATATGATGCAGAAGTAATAGTGTTGTCTATGAATATGGCCGATTTTTTTGAAGAGGCTGCAAAGGAAAGTGGAGATGCTAAAGCTACATCTAACTGGATAATGGGTGACATATCAAGACTTATGAATGAGGAGCTTTTACAGGTTTGTGACCTTAAATTTAATCCAAAGCAATTAGCAGAACTTATAAAACTCATAAAGGTTAAAACTATATCTAATGCTATAGGAAAAAAAGTTTTATCAGAAATGCACAAAACAGGAAAAAACCCTAAACAAATAGTAGAAGAAAAAGGATTAGTTCAAAATAGTGACGAGGGAGCTATTTTAGAAGTAGTTAAAAAGGTTCTAAAAGAAAATCCTAAGTCCATAGAAGACTATAAGAATGGTAGAACTAAGGTTACTGGATTCTTAGTTGGTCAGATTATGAAAGCTTCAAGAGGAAAGGCAAATCCTGAAATAGTTAATAAGTTAGTAAATGAGGAAATAGTAAAACTATAGAAAACTAAATAAAACAAAGAAAAAATGGGGCTGTGGTATTAAGAATAAATACTACGATATATTGTACTAGATTTTAATTTTTAGTACAATATATTGTATGTAAATTTTTTAATGCAACAGCCCCATTTTATAATATTGTTAGGGCATTAAATAAATTATTTAATCTTTATTATCTTTTAAAAATTTATGGATATAAAGAATAATAAAGAATATACACATATTGGGTTCACTATAAAAAGAAAGTTTCTTTTGTTTAAAACATTCTTTCTTTTTATTAAACTCTATATTTTTAACAAAAATAGGAGCATATTGCGTATTTTCTGGTGTGGATATATTAGGCATTATGAAGTATTGCTCCTCTAATAAATCATCAGATTTAAGTGAAAAATCTTTATATCTTTCCACATCATCTAGATTTGGTGCTTCAGGCCAGCTTAAGACTACACCAGAATTTACTAGCTGATATTTAAATATATTATGAAGTATAGAATTATATTCCTTAAAATCTTTTATTGTAGCTTGAATTAATAGGCAGTTTAAATACAACATGATTTCCAAAGAAGAAAACGTATTTTTTTTGTCTTCAGTTGAATAATAGAATATACCTAAGTTTTCATCGTATAATTTTATAAGGTCATGAAAGATTTTTTGACTTAATTCTTGGAATTTTATAACAGCCATAAATTTATTTATACAAATTAAATTTATAAATAAAAGAGATTTTTCTTCTACAGGTTTTTTTAGTTCATCTAAAGCTGTATTTTCATATTTATTTAGTAATAAGTCACAAACATCTAAAAGTAGTAATTTAGCATTTTCATCCTTAGAATAATGATAAAATATGTTTAGGCTAAAACAAATTTTATTTAATTCTTCTAAAGATAAAGTGTATAAATCATCCTTAAACTCTAAGAACATCCTTAGTATATCCAGTGAAAATTTTTTGAAATCTTCACTATATTTATCGCCATAGCAGGAGTATTTATAGTAAGCAGCCATAAATAAAGCTTGATCTGAAAATTTAAATTTTTTGTTTTTATCTTCAAATACTATATTTTCGGAGAAGGTTTCTGTAGAATCTATTTTATTTACAAACACACCCTCTGGATTTCTAAGGTAAGAAGCGTAAAATAAAAGTTGATTTCTACATATGGACATATACAATTTATAGTATAGATATTTGTCACCACATATGTTTTCAAAATTCTTGTAGTAATCTAGTAATTCTAGAAGACAGAGGGTCATAAAAGCATTGGAAGAAGGTGTTACTTCTTTTTTGAATTTTTCCTCATTCCATACTAGTTTTCCATATTCATCTATAAATTTGGAATCTGCCTTTTTATAGATGCATAGCAGTGGAGAAAATTCTTTAACTATGTTAATATCGTTATTAGAAAAAGAGTTGTCCTTTAAATCTTCTAATGGAATTACAATTCCGCATTTTGAATTTAAAACTATATGTTTTAATGATTCCTTAGAAAGGTGAAAAAGTTCGTTTATAATACTATCTTTATTGATACTACTTATCCTTAAAAAAGGACCAATATATTTCAAAATATATACACCACCTAAAATTAATCCTTATAAGAATATATGAAAGTTTCATGCAAATATTGCTTGTCTATTAAAAAAAGATTAAATAAACTTAAGGAGTGAATTATAAAGTGAAAAGATTAGTAGTAGCTAGTAATAATGAACATAAAATTGAAGAAATAAAAAATATACTTTCTAAATTTGATTTAGAAGTTTTATCTCTAAAGGAAGTAGGAATAAATATTGATATAGAAGAAACAGGGACTACGTTTATGGAAAATGCTTACATAAAGGCAAGTGAAATATACAAAATAGTAGAAGATGCTATGGTTTTAGCTGATGATTCGGGATTAATGGTAGATGCTTTAGGTGGAGCACCAGGTGTATATTCAGCACGTTTTGCAGGAGAACATGGAAATTATAAAAAGAACAACGAGAAGCTTTTAGAGATGCTAAAAGGCATAGATTATGAAGATAGAAAAGCTAAATTTGTATGTGCAATGGTTTTGATAATAGGGGAAGAAAGAAATATAAAAGTCCAAGGAGAAATAAATGGTGTTATCATAGAGAATGAAGCTGGAGAAAATGGATTTGGCTATGATCCATTATTTTATGTGCCAGAATATAATATGACTTTTGCTCAAATGGATGGAGAAATAAAGAATAAAATAAGTCATAGAGCTAGAGCTTTAAGGGAACTTGAAGATAACGTAAGAATAGTAATGCAGGAGGAATAATGGTGAAAATAGGCATTATAAGTGATACACATAGAAATTTAACTTATATAAGTAAATTAGAGGATATATTTAAAGAAATGGATCTAATAATACATTTAGGTGATAATGTTAAAGATGTAGAAGAAATAGCTAATCATTTCAAATGTCCAGTTATAAGTGTAAAAGGAAATTGTGATTTCACAAATAAAGTACCTGATGAAATAGTAAAAGAAATAGATGGAAAGAAGTTTCTTATAACCCATGGACATAAATATGATGTTAAATGGGGAATAGATAGATTAAGATATAGAGCACTGGAATTGCAGGCAGATATAGTGCTATTTGGTCACACTCATTGCTCTATGAATCAATGCATTGAAGGTATATGGTACGTGAATCCAGGAAGTCCATCTTTACCTAGGGATGCCAGTAAAACCGTAGCTATTATGACAATTGAGGGCAATAAGGTAGATATATCCATAATGGGAATAAACTAAAAAACACAAAAAAAATTCTAAAAAGGTATTGACGAAATAGACAGTATAGTGTAGAATAATCATTGTCGTCGGGAACAAAACATCTGAAATGAAAAAGATGAAGTTTTCAAAGGCAGTGATTTCGGGGTGTGGCGCAGATGGGAGCGCGCGTGGTTTGGGACCATGAGGTCGCAGGTTCAAGCCCTGTCACCCCGACCACAAAACTTGCGGGTGTTGCTCAATGGTAGAGCGCCAGCCTTCCAAGCTGGACACGAGGGTTCGATTCCCTTCACCCGCTCCAAGATGTGCGTCTTTAGCTCAGCTGGATAGAGCAACGGCCTTCTAAGCCGTGTGCCGGGGGTTCGACTCCCTTAAGACGCACCAAAAGTGTGCCATTAGCTCAGTTGGTAGAGCACCTGACTCTTAATCAGGGTGCCCAGGGTTCGAATCCCTGATGGCGCACCATTTATTTAAATATGGTGGATGTAGTTCAGCTGGTAGAGCACCAGATTGTGGCTCTGGGTGTCGTGGGTTCGAATCCCATCATTCACCCCATATATTGGGATGTCGCCAAGCGGTAAGGCACTAGACTTTGACTCTAGCATTCGTAGGTTCGAATCCTGCCATCCCAGCCAAACGATCTACTAGCTCAGTCGGTAGAGCACATGACTTTTAATCATGGTGTCCGGGGTTCGATTCCCCGGTAGATCACCAAAAATGCAGGTGTGGCGGAATTGGCAGACGCACTAGACTTAGGATCTAGCGCCAACGGCGTGGGGGTTCGACTCCCTTCACCTGCACCAACAAGCGGAAGTGGCTCAGTTGGTAGAGCGCCACCTTGCCAAGGTGGATGTCGCGGGTTCGAGTCCCGTCTTCCGCTCCAACAAAACCTGCGGGTGTTGCTCAATGGTAGAGCGCCAGCCTTCCAAGCTGGACACGAGGGTTCGATTCCCTTCACCCGCTCCAAAATATGCGTCTTTAGCTCAGCAGGATAGAGCAACGGCCTTCTAAGCCGTGTGCCAGGGGTTCGACTCCCTTAAGACGCACCAAAAGTGTGCCATTAGCTCAGTTGGTAGAGCACCTGACTCTTAATCAGGGTGCCCAGGGTTCGAATCCCTGATGGCGCACCATTTTTATAAAAAGATCAAGATTTCGGGGTGTGGCGCAGATGGGAGCGCGCGTGGTTTGGGACCATGAGGTCGCAGGTTCAAGCCCTGTCACCCCGACCACAAAACCTGCGGGTGTTGCTCAATGGTAGAGCGCCAGCCTTCCAAGCTGGACACGAGGGTTCGATTCCCTTCACCCGCTCCAAAATGTGCGTCTTTAGCTCAGTTGGATAGAGCAACGGCCTTCTAAGCCGTGTGCCGGGGGTTCGACTCCCTTAAGACGCACCATTTATTTAAATATGGTGGATGTAGTTCAGCTGGTAGAGCACCAGATTGTGGCTCTGGGTGTCGTGGGTTCGAATCCCATCATTCACCCCATATATTGGGATGTCGCCAAGCGGTAAGGCACTAGACTTTGACTCTAGCATTCGTAGGTTCGAATCCTGCCATCCCAGCCAAACGATCTACTAGCTCAGTCGGTAGAGCACATGACTTTTAATCATGGTGTCCGGGGTTCGATTCCCCGGTAGATCACCAAAATGCAGGTGTGGCGGAATTGGCAGACGCACTAGACTTAGGATCTAGCGCCAACGGCGTGGGGGTTCGACTCCCTTCACCTGCACCAATAAGCGGAAGTGGCTCAGTTGGTAGAGCGCCACCTTGCCAAGGTGGATGTCGCGGGTTCGAGTCCCGTCTTCCGCTCCAACAAAACCTGCGGGTGTTGCTCAATGGTAGAGCGCCAGCCTTCCAAGCTGGACACGAGGGTTCGATTCCCTTCACCCGCTCCAAATGCGCCTTTGATTTAACAATTAAAGGCGCATTATTAATGAAGAGATATTTGTTGCGCCCATAGCTCAGTTGGATAGAGTGACAGACTTCGAATCTGGAGGTCGAGGGTTCGAATCCCCCTGGGCGCACCATGTAAGGCAAGAACGTAGGGCACCTGTATCAAGGCTTTAGGAGATTTTGTAGATTCCTTAAAGCCTTCTTTTTTTACTCTAAAAAAGCTATTTTCCCATACTTCCTATTTTCATTAGCTTCTAAATGTTAATAATATAGCTAAAAGCCTTCATAAAAGTGGAGAATTTTTAATTTATCCATTTGTTTATTGCAAAAGACAAATAGTGCGTTAGCAAAAGAATATAGTTTAAATTGATTTTGAACTATAAATAACTAATTTATCAATACTTTTTCGGAAATCCGTGTAGCCGCATGCAATATAAATCTTTTCTACTTTATTACAAATCTATTTGGTTATTTTATTGTGAAATTATTGAAACTGAAATGCAATATTATAGATATTATAATATTTTATGTAATTATATTGATTTAATCTTATTTTCTAATAAAAATTAGATTATTAATTATGGAAAACATTAATTATAATTAATCTATGCAAAATTATAATAGAAAGGTTATATTAACGCTCTAATTTACAATAAATGAAAAAAATGTTAATATAAAAATGTGATAATATTTAAAATATTAACCATAAATTGAATATTGTGAAATAAAATCAAATAATGCGGCAGGACAAAGAGAGCATTAACTCTATAAAAATTTATTTAAAATAAGATTTTAATGTATGGAGGTAATATGGAAATAAAGGTTGAAAATCTTACGAAAACATATTGTAAAAAAAATCGAGAAATAAAGGTAATAAGCAATTTTAATTATATCTTTGAAAGTGGAAAGTTATATCTTATAAAAGGAGAATCAGGCAAGGGAAAAACCACATTGCTTACATTGGTATCGCTTTTGCAAAGACAAACAGAGGGTAAAATTTATTATAATGAAAATTTAGTGAGTAATTTAACAAATGAACAACAGTGTTCTATACGTAGGGACAAGCTAGGTGTAATATTTCAAGATTACAATCTTTTAGATGGACTTACAGCGATAGAAAATATAACATTAGCTAACTTATGCCAAGGGAAAGGGAATAAGGAAGAAATATACAAAAAAGCTATAGAGATTTTGGAAAAACTAAATATGGCTCATAGGGCTAATCATTATCCGTATGAAGTGTCAGGTGGGGAACAACAACGGGTTGGCGTAGCAAGAGCTCTTATTAATGAGCCAGATATATTGATATGTGATGAACCAGTTTCCAATTTAGATAAAGACAATGTTTCAACAATAGTAGAAATAATCAATAAATACTGTCATGAAAAAGGAAAAATCTGCATTATAGCAAGTCATGAAGATAGTTTTAATGAATGTGCTGATAAGGTAATTAATATGTAAAACTAAATGAGAGGAGAATAAAGTGTGTTTAGAAAATTGCTTACTAATGTGTTTTTTGAAAAGAAAAGAATATTATTTGCAATAATAATTATTACTACTATCTTATTGACATATGTAGGAATACAAGTAGCGTATTATTCTAATAGAGGTTCAACTTTGGCAACGCCAGATTTTGAGGTTTATGGAAAAGGGGATATATATGGAAGTAGGGGGTATGAATTATTTGGAGATGTTTCCACATTAAGTGAGGAAACAAAGAAAGTTTTAGGTGATGATATAAAAGTTTATGGAATGGTTGTAAGAAATATAGAAACAAAAAGTAAGAATGGTTTCTTTGAAAGGATTAATTACTGGGTATATGGAGTAGAGGATTCTTTTTTAGAGGATGTTATAAAAAAACAACTTAAAGAAGGGAAAATGCTAAGTAGTGGTAAGGATGAAGTTGTTATTGGAGCATATGCTGCTAATTATTTTAAATTAAAAGTAGGTAATAAGATAAACATACCTATTACATTAGGTAAAGATATGGACATGAAGGATAAAGGGAAGTATATTGTTACAGGCATAATAAATGAGAATGCAGATTTTTTTAAATCAGGAATATTTATGTCAAAAAATACTTTTGATACAGACAAGGGAAAAACAAATGAAAATGCTATAGTAGGCTATTTTAAAGGGTATAAAGCGGTTGAAAAATATAAGAATAATTATAATGGGCTAAGTAAACTTTTCTCAAAGCACAATATAGGTTCCATTAATGAAAATTTTCGCAATAAGCTAGATGTAAAAAGGAATATAGTCATTAATATTTCATTTGTATGTTTAATTAGTATAGTTATATTATTTCTTCTAGTGTCATATTTCATGAAAGGAATAAAAAAGAAGATAGGATTGTTAAAAGCACTTGGTATATCAGACAGATATATCTTAAAAGTTATTGTGGGTGGGTTAGGAATTATATTATTGTTATCTCTAATTTTATCTAACATAATTACTTTTTTAGTTAGTCTATATATGAATAAATCTATAAGTGATTTTTTAGGCTTTAGTGTAGAAGTTATTTCTATAAACTGGCTAGTTATATTGGTGGAAACTACAATAACATTAGTACAAGTAATTACAATATCTATAGCAATAAAGCTTATAAGTGCAAAGATATCTCCAAGAGATTCTATGATTAAATCTTAATTGCATAAAGTTAGGAGGAAGGTTAAATGAACAAAAAAAAAGATACAATTTCGAAAATTGTTATTTGCATATCTCTTTGTATATTAATTTATACTTTTATAAATGAATATAAGAAAATGAAAACTCCCTTAAATACTGGAGTAAGCTATTCTGAGGCAACAGATTTTGATGAAACCATACCTTTTAAAGTTAAGGGAGAGGATCAAGTAGAATTTTCAGTTTCAGCATCAGTTAAAGAGGGAGATATGCAAATATTGATAACTAATCCTGAAAACGTTGAAGTGTTTAATAAAAAGGCAAAGAAAATAAACGAAAAGGTAAAAGTTAAAGCTATAAAAGGAATGTGGAGTTATAGGGTTATCTCTAAGAGTTCCACAGATGGAAAATACAATATAACTTGTAAGTTGAAGAACAGATAAAGAAGAAGGCTTTTTTTCTCTACGGCAAATTAAATCTATTGCTTCCTATTATGTATATGTTTACAAATTGTATATTACATATAAGGGGGAATTTTCTATGAAAAAACCAATTTTTAAGAAATGGTGGTTCTGGTTAATCATTGTAGTTATTGTCATAGCTGCTATAGGAGGAGGAAATAGTAATAATAAAGTTTCTAAATCAGATAATAAGTCCACAAGCACTAGTACGAAACCAGAAGAAAAGAAAGAGGAGACAGAAGAAGAGACAGAAGAAGAGACAGAAGTAAATTATGATAACTTCTTAAAAATTAAAATGGGAATGAAGTATGATGCTGTTGTTAAAATTATAGGAGAAGGAAAACAGGATAGTTCTAGTGAAGTATCTGGGATTAAGACAACTATATACTCATGGAGCGGCAATGGAATAAGTAGCATGAATGTTACTATACAGAATAATGTTGTAACTGGAAAGGCTCAAATGGGATTAAGAGAACCAGATGCAGAAGTTACACTTGATAAATTCAATAAAGTTAAAGAAGGCATGACATATGATGAAGTTAAGGCAGTATTGGGAGAAGGTCAGATAACTTCACAAACAAAAATAATGGACACTGAAAGTATAATGTATAGTTGGATAAATAAAGATGGTTCAAATATGAATTGTACTTTTACGGGAAATAAGATGCAAATGAAAGCACAATTTGAGTTGAAATAAAAGTGAGGTTCTAGTTTATCTAGAGCCTTTTTTATTCTTTTAAATTAGAATATACATTCGATATAATATATAATATTACAGATAGAATTAACAGATAAAGAAGAAGCGTTACTTCAAGCAATAAAAAATTATATGGAGAGTAATCATATTTCCACAACAGTAAGGGGGTTAACTAAAATGTTAAATTTCAAATCAACTTCTACGGTTCATAGATATTTAGAGAATTTAGAAAAGAAGGGTTATATAAGTAAAAAGACCAGCTCTCCTAGAACTATAGTATTAAAGCAAAAGTTCTAGAATAGCTACAGCTTTTTAAAACGGTGGCAAATATAAATAAAAATATTGCATTAAAAGTAAATTATTGTTATTATATACGTATAAAAACGTTATTTACGTTAAAAAGCTAAAAATCTTTTTATATCAAAAACAAAGAGAAATGGGGAGGTTACTATGAAATTAAATTTACAAAAAGAAGAAGTCCTAGATATTTTAAAAGCTATAAGAAGTGAAAAAGCAGCAGCTAAGGAATATTATGATGAACATAAGGATGAGGAAAAAAGAGTTGGTGTAACTTCACCAGAAGAATGGAAAAACATATATAATTCAATAATTAGTCAAGCTCATAAAGAGGACGAGCTTACCATGATTGAACTTATGAAATAAGTCATAAGCCTTAGGGCTTATTTTTTTATGCAAAATAATAAGCCGCACATTAATGTACGGCTTAATTTTTCAATTAACAGATTAAACAGAAAGGATTATATCCATAGATTAATTATAATTTTAAATCTTCTATATTGCAACAATAATTAGTAAATTAAGCTATTCAAAAAGATGATGGAACGGAATTAATCTATAGACTAAGTAAATAGAAGTTAATATAAGTTATAAAAGAGGATAAATTATAGGTTCACAGAATATATAATTTAGAGATAAAATAGTCTGTTGAAGGTGATTTATATGGATAAAAATGATAGACAGTTACTACAAACGGTTTTAGATGTGGCTTATGATGGGATTGTAGTTGTGGATAAGGAAGGATATATTACCATGATGAATAAAGCCTACAGAGAATTTTTAGGAGTAAAAAAGGCTGTAGGCAGACACGTAACGCAGGTTATAGAAAATACTAGATTGCACTTGGTATCGAAAACAGGAAAAGAGGAAATAGGTGAACTGCAGGAAATAAAGGGAAGATATATTGTAGCAACTAGATTTCCTATCATAAAAAATGGAAAAGTTCAAGGTGCTATAGGAAAAGTGTTATTTAGAAACGTAAAAGAACTTAATGATATATATAATAGAATAAATAAAATGGAAAAAGAAATAGATAACTATAGGGGAAAACTTAGCTCTTTAAATAAAGCAGTGTATTATTTTCATGACATAATAGGATCTAGTGCTGCAATAAATGAAGCAAAACTGCTTTGCAGAAGGGTGGCAAATACGAATTCTAATGTTTTGCTGTCAGGGGAAAGTGGTACGGGAAAAGAACTATTTGCCCATGCTATACATAATGAGAGTAATAGAAGGTACAGTCCTTTTGTTAAGGTTAATTGTGCAGCTATTCCTATGGATCTTTTGGAATCAGAACTGTTTGGTTATGAGAAGGGGGCTTTTACAGGAGCGGCTAGTGGAGGTAAAATAGGAAAATTTGAAATGGCTCACGGAGGAAGTATATTTTTAGATGAAATAGGAGATATGCCATTTCATATGCAGGTAAAGCTTTTGAGAGTAATACAAGAAAAGGAAGTGGAAAGAATAGGTTCAATGGGGCCTAAGAAGGTGGATATTAGAATAATATGTGCTACAAATCAAGACTTAGAAAAATTAGTTAAAGAGGGCAAGTTTAGAGCAGATTTATATTATAGGCTTAATGTAGTAAATATAAAAATTCCATCTTTAAGAGAAAGAAGCGGAGATATAGCGGAATTAACCAATTTTTTAATTAAAAAAATATGCAATGATTTAAATAAAAATATAAAAGGCATATCGAATGAAGCTATGGGGAGCTTAAAAGCCTATTATTGGCCGGGAAATGTAAGAGAACTAGAAAATTCTATAGAAAGAGCTATCAACCTTTTAGAAGAGGATGGGCTAATACATTTAAGTCATTTGCCAAAAGAAATAACTGGTAAAGTAGAAGAAAAAATAATGACTTTAGAGCAGTGTGTGTGTGAAGAAGAAAGAAAAGCTATTATAAATGCTTTAAAAATTTATAGTGGAAATAAAAGTAAAGCTGCAAAAGCTTTAGGTATAAGCAGATCAACTTTATACGAAAAAATGAATAAGTACAAAATTTTATAGTATAAGATTTTGCACGAATAAATTATTATGATTAATTCACAATAAGGTACAATGTGGTGGAATTATGAAATTTCCCCTCCATGACTTGCATAAAAGCTCGGAACAATAAATTTAATTTAAGAAATTCTAATCTTTTAGCCATATAAAATTATCTAACGCTCACATTCAGCGTCCTGCCTCAGGTTTACTAGCCTGGCGTCCTTGCCAGGCTTACGATAATTTTATCTGTCTAAAAGAAGAATTTCTAAAATTAAATTTAAACAGTTCCTTCGTTTCTTATGCAAGTCATTCCAGAGAAATTTCATAATTCAAGTAATGTAATGCTTTTGTAGAATAATTATTATATATATTATGTGCAATGAAAGCTACAAGGCTATAAAATTAGAAATTAAATTGTATGAAATTTGCTACAATTTTATTGAGAAAACGGCAAAACTGTATGAGAAATCATACAGTTTTGCCATTTATAATGAGTTTTGTAGTTTAAATTTAATAAAATAACTTTGTAAACAGTAAAAAAAATATTTATTGCCAGCTAGCTAAATTTAAGGATAACAGTCATAGTATAAGCATTTAGATATGGGAGTAATTTATAGAAATTTTATAAAATTCTGCAAATGGCATGGATATTGCTTTGATAGTGTAATTATGCGTAATGCTTAATAGACTAAGGGGGTTATGAGTATGAACAAGGTAAAAAACATAGAAGAAGCGTTGAAAATGATTAAGGATGGGGACACTATAGCGGTAGAAGGCTTTGTAGGAAGTGGACATCCTGAAGAGCTTACCTTACAAATGGAAAAGAAGTTCTTAATGGAAGGAAGCCCTAAAAATTTAACACTTGTTTATTCAGCTGGACAAGGAGATGGAAAGGAAAAGGGACTTAATCATTTGGGGCATGAAGGATTGTTAAAGAGAATAATTGGAGGACATTGGGGACTTGCTCCAAAGCTTCAAAAATTGGTTTTAGAAAATAAAGCAGAGGGTTACAATCTTCCTCAAGGAGTTATAAGTCATTTATTTAGAGACATAGCAGCTGGAAAAGTTGGAACTATAACGCATGTGGGGTTAAAAACTTTTGTAGATCCAAGAATACAAGGTGGTAAATTAAATGAAATTTCAAAAGAAGATTTGGTACAACTTCTAGATATTAACGAAAAAGAATACTTACTATATAAAGCTTTTCCTATAGACGTAGCTTTAATAAGAGCAACTTATGCTGATGAAAATGGAAATGCATCATTAGAAAAAGAAGTAGCTCCTTTAGAGAGTCTTGCTATGGCTCAAGCTGCCAAGAATAGTGGAGGGTTAGTAATTTTGCAGGTAGAAAAAGTAGTTAAGAATGGCACACTAGATCCTAGATTTGTTAAGATACCAGGAATGTTAGTAGATGCTATAGTAGTTTCTTCGCCAGAAAATCATATGCAAACTTTTGGAGAACAGTATAATCCATCCTATTCAGGAGAAGTTAAAGTTCCAGTGGAAGCTCTACCGAAAATGAATTTAGACCAAAGAAAAGTCATATGTAGAAGGGCAGCTAAAGAATTAGAGTCAGGTACTGCCATAAACCTTGGTATAGGTATGCCGGAGGGAATTGCTATGGTAGCTAGCGAAGAAGGCATAGGAGGGCTTAATTTGACTGTAGAAGCAGGTCCTATAGGAGGAATACCTGCAGCTGGACTTAGCTTTGGAGCTTCTACCAATGCAGATTGTATAGTAGATCAGCCTTCACAATTCGATTTTTATGACGGTGGTGGCCTAGATGCAGCATTTCTAGGACTTGCTCAATGCGATGAAAAGGGTAATATAAATGTTAGTAAGTTTCATACAAAAATTGCAGGCTGTGGTGGATTTATAAACATAACTCAAAATTCTAAAAAGGTTATATACTGTGGAACTTTTACTACTAGAGGATTAAAGGAAAAAGTGGAGCAAGGGAAATTAACTATATTAAATGAAGGAACAGTTAAAAAGTTTGTTAATAAAGTAGAACAAATTACATTTAGTGCAGAGTATGCTTTAGATACTGACCAGTATGTATTGTATATAACAGAAAGAGCTGTATTTAAACTTCAAAAAGAAGGTTTAGTTTTAATAGAAATAGCACCAGGGGTAGATCTACAAAGGGATGTATTAGATCAAATGGAGTTCAAGCCAATCATATCTCCAGAACTTAAACTTATGGACGAAAGTATCTTTAAATAATTATTAGGGAATATTATTACTAGTATTTACAATAAACTTTATAAAAAAGGTGAAACAATATGTAAATAAACATAGATAACATAACATTATGTACCTCTTGGAATTTAATTGTTAAATTCAGCTATATGTATTTGTCACTGTGGAAAATCACCTTTAATTTATAAATATAATGTGCTGGTTTATACAATCCTTATCTATAGTATTTAGGCACTATGGTCAACAAAGGATTTAGGAAAATTAAAACAGAGAATATAATTTCACATTGTGACATTATATTCTCTATCTTTTTATATTCTAAAATTTTTCAATTGGAAAAAGGGCTAGAAAAGCGAAGCTTTTCTAGCCCACTAGCCCACTAGCCCACTAGCCCACTAGCCCACTAGCCCACTAGCCCACTAGCCCACTAATGGCGCTAGCTAATTGAATCTTTAGTCCCACTGAATTCTGGCCTCTAAGTTATAAATTGCTCAGTAATTTATATTTATTTTGCTGGTTTTATGAACATTTGGGTCCAATAATAGACTCCAGAAGAGGTCTTAGCAACTCCTACACCTATTTGTGTAAAAGAAGGACTTAGAATATTTCCTCGGTGTCCTGGGGAATTCATCCAGCTATTCATAACTTCTGCGGGAGTACGTTGGCCATAGGCTATATTTTCACCGGCAGCAGAAAATCTCAATCCAAAATTTTGCATCATATCAAAAGGAGAGCCGTAAGTTGGTGATTGATGAGAGAAGTATCCCTTATTTATCATGTCTTGAGATTTGTATCTTGCTACTCTTGAAAGCTCCCAGTTAGCGCTTAGTGGAGCAACGCCTGCCTTGCTTCTTTCTATATTTACAAGTCGTATTACTTCATTTTCAATAGCTTTTATATCATCAATATTTGGTATAGTTATTTTTTGACCTGGATATATTAATGCAGGGTTTTTAATTTGAGGATTAGCTTTTACCAGTTCACTCAATCCTATTTGATATTTAACAGCAATTTTCCACATGCTGTCTCCAGGTACTACTGTATATGTAGCAGGAGCAGCTAATACAGTAGTGGAACTGCAAATATATAGTAATAAAGCAGCAAAATAAGTTAAAAAAAGTTTATTTATATATGATTTTTTCATTTTTACACCGCCTTTAGATTAATTCATAGTTTACTTATATTTTTAATTTATTAGACAATTTTATTCTAGCATTAAGGAGGTAATTTTGTTAAAAAAATATAAATATTAAAAGGAAAGTAACCCTACTTTGGAGAACTTAAAAGTAGGGTTTTAGTTTTATAAGATAGTTTTTAAGTGGGAAGTAAATTTAAAAGTAGAAAATTTTAAAGTATGCTTTTATATGGAAATTAAAAGCAGGAATTTTTAAAATGTGTTTTTAAGTGGGAATTTAAATTTGAAAGGAGGACAGTTTCAAAATAATTCGTATATTTATTATGGGTTTAGATAGTTTTATATTATTTTAGTGGTTCTTACTAATTTAAATTTTAAAATTTTGAAATTTTGAAGGGTGACTTAGATGGGAAAAGTTTTATATGTTGACTTTAGTTTTAATAAAGGAAAAAAAGAAAAGGGGCCTGGTAAGAATTATAGAGAAGTAAAAATAGGAGATATTAAAGTAACTAAGAAGAAAATAGATAAGAAGGAAATAATCAAAAAGAAAATAAATAGAGACACTTTAAAAGGTACATTGTGGTTAGTTATTTTTTTTACTATATATGTTTTTTCGGAATTTGTATCTGAAGACATTAAGAAAACTTTAACTACTTTAGACTTATTTATTTTAATAATGGGTATAATTTATATCACCTATAGATCTAATTACTGTAATGGTAAAATATTAGGAGAGAAAAAATTAAAAGATAATATAGAAAATAAAAAGAATGAGTATTGTTCTTAATAAGAAAAAGTATAAATACAAAAATGTCTTACCTTATAGGAGAACGTTTGTATTTATACTTTTTTATTATAGTGTTGTAGTATTTTTAAAAATTATTATTTTAATGTTTTAAACTCATAGCCCTGAGACTTTAAGTATTCTATAATTTGAGGAAGAGCATCAGCTGTAGTTTTTTTGGTACTTGCATCGTGCATTAGTATAACTATATGATTTTTTCCAGCTGAGGTATTTTTTATATTAGAAAGAATATTTTGTACAGGTACATTTTGACCAGCTGCATCACCGCTGGACACATTCCAATCTATATATCTTAAACCTTCTGATTTTAATTTTTCTTTAAAAGGATTTTTCCTTTTTTCAAAGGAACCACCTGGAAATCTAAAAAGTTCAGTTTTAAATCCATTTCCAATGCTAGTTTCAATAATCTTATTTGCAGTGTTAAATTCTTGCATGAAGGAAGGAACGCTTTTATAAATATTTTTGTAATCGTGAGAGTGTGAATGATTTCCTATAGAATGACCTTCTTCATATTCTCTTTTTAATAAATCACCGTTTTGTTCTGCTAATTGACCTAATACAAAAAAAGTGGCTTTAACATTGTAGTGTTTTAATGTGTCTAATATTCTAGGTGTTATGTTTTTAGTAGGACCATCATCAAAAGTTAAAAAAGCAACTTTCTTACCATCTTTATGGAAAACTTGATCAGCAAATACACTATAATCATTGTTATCCATAGTTTTACTGCTTGTACCATTTTTTGTATTGGTTTTATTATCTTTAGTATTTTTTGTATCTATTTCTTTTTTATCAGAATTAGTTTTTTCCTCTTTAATATCTTTTTTATTAACATTACTAGTAGTTTTTTCACTATTTTTGCTCGAAGCTAATGAATTAGTATTAATAGTAGTTACAGCTTTTTGAGAATTGTTATTAAAATGTTTAAAAACTATAAATGAACATAATATAATAGCAAATAATATAAAAGCACTTCCGTAAAATTTTAGATTATGCCCTGACTTATGTCTTCTTTTTCTAGTTACTCTTCTTCTATCTTTAGATGGTTTGTTATCTATATAATTGCTCATATTAAAGCCTCCGTTCGCTTAATTTGTCTATTACAATTATCTAGTTTTATAGTACAACTTCTATTAGACAAAAAGGTTACAAAATAGAAAATTTAATGGAGAAATTAATAATAAATATTGATAATATGATTATCCCACAAAAAGCGTTATATTACCTGAATTATGAAATTTCTCTGGAATAACTTGCATAAGAAGCAAAGGAACTGTTTAAATTTAATTTTAGAAATTCTTCTTTTAGACAGATAAAATTATCGTAAGCCTGGCAAGGACGCCAGGCTAGCGAACCTGAGGCAGGACGCTGAATGTGAGCGTTAGATAATTTTATATGGCTAAAAGATTAGAATTTCTTAAATTAAATTTATTGTTCCGAGCTTTTATGCAAGTCATGGAGAAAAAATTTCATAATTCCACTACATTGTACCTTATTGTGGGATAATCATAATATAATTATATTATTTTATGCATTATATCTATTGTATATAGATTTGTCTCTACCTATGCTATGATATATTTGGAATTTAGATAAAAAGAAACACTGATTTTGTTTTGTAAAAAGGGAAGCTTATTTTATTCATTTACCATATAAGGGAAATTAAAGATTGTTTTTAATAAAAATTGAAAAAAATGATAATTTTAGAATTTATTTAATAAAATAAAATATGTCTAAATATCTGAAAGTTATGACAAAAAATATATAAAAAACACTTGAAAAAAGTAAAATTTGTGAAATAATTAATATAAGGTTGAAATCTTAATATATATAGTAATATACTAGTATATACATTAGAAGTATAATATATGATTAGTTACTCCATAATATGGATAAAAGCTATAAATACTAGTAATAATTTGTACGGAGGTATTAATATGATAAAACATGTAGTTATGTGGAAATTAAAAAGCCAAGCTTCTGGTAATAATAGAGAAAATAATGCGCTAAAGATTAAGCAACTTTTAGAGGAGTTACAAGGAAAAATAAGTGAAATAAGTAGTATAAAAGTGGGGATAAATCATAAATTAGCTTCAGAAACAAATTTTCATGTGATTTTAGAATTAGAAGTAGAGAATTTTGAAGCATTGAAGGTTTATGCAAATCATCCGTTACATTTGAAAGTAGTAGAATTCATAAGAGAAGTTTCAGCAGAAAGAGTTGCTTTAGATTATCAAATATGTTAAGTGTTATAATCATTAGTATGGAGAGGTGTTATGATGACTAGATTTAAAAATATATTTATACCTATGCTAGTAGCCATTCAATTAACAACTTTAGTAGGATGCAAAGCTAATGACACTGAGATTAAAAATGAAAAAAGTGATAAGGGGACTTCTTCTATTAATGCTAAAAAAGATATTTCAGAAAAAAAATCAGAAAAAAAAGAGTATTCACTTAGCGATTATTTCCCTTTTGAACCAAATGTGAAGATGACTTACAAAGGTACTGGAATTGAATATGCGGGTAAAGAAGTATTTGTTGACTTTATAAGTGAAAATAAAATGCAAGTAAGAGAAAATAATGGTGGCACTGAATTTGCAAAGGTAATAGAAGTTAAAGATGGGGAAATAAGAGTCATAATGACTAAAGAAGAATTCTATTTTAAAGACAATTTAATAAAATTAATGAGAAATGGTAAAGTAGACATCAGTAATTTAAAAAATGATGTAATATTAAAGAAACCTATAAAAGTAGGTACTAAATGGAATGATTATCAAGGAAATGAGAGAAGAATAAGTTCAGTAGATGCTTTAGTAGAAACGCCTTATGGTAAATTTAATGCTTTAGAGGTAACTACTTCAGGAGAAGTATATGTAATGAAGGATTATTTTGTGCCAACTATAGGACATATTAAAAGAGTTTATGAATCAAAAGATATGAGAGTGATTACAGAACTTATGAGTGTTGAACAAAATGTTCCACTTGAACAAAATATAAAATTATATTATCCTAAGTATTATCCAAAATCTAATAGTGAAGGTTTGGTATATAGAAATCAAAATATAGAATTAAAAACTAATGAAGAGATAAAAGATATATTTGAAAGATATTTTAAGGAAACTCCAAAAGATAAAGATACCATGAAAATAATGAGTGATAATACAAAGATAAATTATGTATATATGAATGATGATGAAAAGAAGGTTTGTGTAGATTTCTCAAAGGAATTTGTAACACAGATGAATGCAGGAAGTACTAAAGAGACATTGATACTGCAATCTGTTACCAATACACTAGGAAATTATTATGGTGTAGAAAAAGTTTATATATCCATAGATGGAAATCCGTATGAATCTGGTCATATATTATTAAACAAAAATGAAAGTTTTAAAGTTAATGAAAGTAAAGCTAAAGAAATGGAAGTAGAAAAGTAATTATAAATATTAAAATAGACTATATAGTTGAATACAATTACATATTCAGTTATATAGTCTATTTATTTTAGAAACTAGTAAACTAAAATTTTTAAAAACTATATTGTTTAAAAAGCCCAATCACCATTTTTAAATACATTTATTTTTTCTCCATTTGGAGTTTCACCTATTATGTCTAAATCTTTTGAACCTATCATAAAGTCTACATGAGTTAATGAAGTGTTAGCGCCGGCCTTATCCAAAGCGTCTTCATTCATTTCGCTACCACCCTCTAAGCAGCTAGGATATGCAGCACCTAAAGCAAGGTGACAAGATGCATTTTCGTCAAACAAAGTGTTGAAGAATATTATATTTGAGTTGGAAATAGGAGAGTTGTAAGGAACTAGAGCTACTTCGCCTAAATAATGAGATCCCTCATCTGTTTCTATTAATTTTTTAAGAGTATCATACCCTTTTTCAGCAGTAAAATCTACAACTTTACCATCTTTAAAAGTTAAAGTAAAGTTATCTATTAAATTACCTGCATAGTTAAGAGGTTTTGTACTTTTAACTACACCATTTACTCCAGTTTTTAAAGGAAGAGTAAAAACTTCTTCTGTAGGCATATTGGCAACAAAATAAGTTTTATCACGGTTGTACTCTCCGCCACCAGCCCATATATGATTTTCAGGTAGTTCTATAGTCAAATCTGTCTCTTTTGATTTGTAGTGAAGTTTTTTAAACTTTTTACTGTTTAAGAATTCTACCTTATCATTTAAATTTTTTAGATGGGCATTCCATGCTTCTACAGGATCATCTTTATCCACTCTAACTATATTAAATATATTTTCCCATAGCTTTTCTACAGCTGCATTCTCTGAAATTTCAGGGAATACTTTTTTTGCCCAGCCTTTAGTAGGAACTGAGATTACACACCAAGCCACAAAGCTATTCATCATGTATTCCCTATAGGCTTTAAGGGCATTAGATGCAGTTTTCATGGCTTCTGATATTCTAGCAGGATCTACATCTTTAAATAATTCTGGATCAGAAGCTGCTATAGAAAGAAATGCAGCGCCGCCTTTTGCTAGTTCTTCAAGTCCCTTTGCTTCCCACTGAGGAAATTCTTTAAAAGTTTCATCTGGTGCTTTTAAGTATTTTATAAGAGATAATTTTTCGTCATTCCATCTAACATTTACATTTTTAGCACCTTTATCATATGCATATTCTGCAATAAGTCTAACAAATTCAGCACATTCTATTGGAGCGTTTATTACTAAAGTTTGATTCTTTTGTATGTTTACTCCAACTTCAACTGCTAATTTTGCATACTTTTTTAGTGTTTCTGTAAAATTATTCATGGTATCACTCCTTTTATATAACGTATAAACTAAGGTACATGAAAATAAATAGCAACTCAAAGATGATAGTATATTTTGTGTTAGACAAGGAAACAGGTTCCGTGGCTAGTAGGACTATCGACGGGTTCTGCTGACGCAGTATGATGCAAAATAGACTAGCATACTGACTTGTTATTTATTTGAATATGCCTAAATTCAGATGGATAAAATCCCATCTAAATTTGGTTTATCATTATTATATTCACTAATAAATGTATAAATCCTTCTTTATTTTACATAAAAAATAGTCCTATTTATTTTTATAAAATTTTAAAAATATAAGTCCTCCAAAAGTACCACCCAAGGTATCTATGAGAACATCCCTAAATTGACCACTTCTCCCAGGTACAAAAAGTTGATGAAATTCGTCTGTACAAGCATATAAGAATACAATAAAAATTGCTATTTTGAAACATTTTTTCTTATTAAAATGGTATCTTAAAGCATTGAATGAAAGTAAGCATAATATAAAGTATTCTGTGAAATGCCCAGCTTTTCTTACAATAAAATTAGTAGCTTGTCCTAGATAACTATTTAAATCCAAACCTACATAATTGAAAAATTCTATAATAAATCCACTTTTACTATCAGATATATCAGCAGGGTCAGCGGAAAACATAAATATAACTATCATCCATAAAATTACTGCTATATAACTTACTATTTTTTTGTATTCATTATTTTTCTTTTGATAAATTTTCATATAGTGCTCCTAACATAATTAGATTTTAATAAAATATTATTATTTACTGTTGACTTAATCTCCCTATATAACTTAAATCTATAAATTGCATAAACAGTAGAAAGACAAATATTAAATTTTTAAATTTAAAAGTATTCTACATTTTAAATTCTATATTAAAAGTAGTATTGGAAATTGTCAATTGTATATATAAAAATAAATTTCATAATTCCACCACATTGTACCTTTTGTAGTTTAATCATAGTATAAACTACAAATAGCGAAAGTTCACGTTATATATTCACAAATGTTTTATAGAAATAAAATTTTCTATGAATTCTTAATATAAAATTTATAGAGATTAATTCTTAAAAATATTTTTTAGAATTAAGAAGATATGATTAAAAGTATATTTGTAATTGATTTTAAAAATTAGTTTTTGTAAATATCCCTAAGGTTATGATATAATTTCCCTATAATATGAGTCTAGGGGCATAAATACTTGATTAAATATAAGTCCATAGTCTCAAAAATACACTAATGAAAGAACTTATGGAGGGATAAATATGAAAATATTTTTTATATCAGACATACATGGATCTAGTTATTATTTAAAAAAGGTTCTAGATATATTTGAAAAGGAAAAGTGCAATTATCTTGCTATATTAGGAGATCAATTATACCATGGAGCTAGAAATCCGTTACCAAAGGATTACAATCCAAAAGAAGTAACAGAAATGTTAAATAGCTATAAGGACAAAATAATAGCAGTAAGAGGAAATTGTGATAGTGAAGTAGATCAAATGGTTATAAAATACCCAACTATGAGCGATTACACTATAGTATTGTATGAAGGCAGGAGATTATTTTTAACTCATGGGCACATTTATAATAGAGATAATTTACCTAATTTGTCTTCTGGAGATGTCATTATATATGGACACACCCATGTGCCAGTGGCAGAAAAGCAGGATAATATATTTGTAATAAATCCTGGTTCCATTACTTTCCCTAAGGAAAATACTCCTCATTGTTATGGAATTCTTGAACAAAATATATTTTCTATAAAGACATTAGATGGAGAAGTTTATAAGGAAATAAGGCTATAATTTACCGGTTGGTGATTAGAAATAGAAAAGGAGGATCGGTAATTTGGAGGTTATAAAATTTTTGCAGTCTTTTTCTAATCCAGTTTTAGATAAGATTTTTTCAGGTATAACTATGGCTGGAGAGGAATTTATTCCTGTAATAATATTGACTATTATGTTTTGGTGTATAGATAAAAAACGTGGATATAAACTGGGTTTTGTATTAACCTTTAGCGCAGCATTTAATGGCGCCATAAAGGACATAGTAAAGTCTCCAAGACCGATAGGAAGAGAAGGTGTAAAGTCTTTACGTACTAAAACTGCCACAGGATATTCTTTCCCCAGTGGGCATACTCAGAACATTACAACTCTATTTTCTTGGTTAATGATAGAATTTAAAAAGAAATGGCTTAATGTTTTAGGTGTATCAATAATAATATTAGTAGCTATATCCAGGATGTACTTAGGTGTTCACTGGCCTAAGGATGTACTAGGGGGTATAACTTTTGGCATAATAAGTGTTCTAGTTGGAAATTATATATTTAGTATAGAATCTACTGAAAAAAGAAATGTGATTTTTGTTTTTTTAATGGTTTTATCTTCAGTTGGTGCTATTTTTTTTAAAAGTCAAGACTATTATAAAGCCACTGGAGTGTTTTTAGGATTTTTCACAGGATATTTTGTAGAGAGCAACTATATAAAATTTAGTGTAAAAGCTACCAAAATTAAGAATTTAATTAAGATAATACTAGGTTTTGTAGGGGTTATAGTAATAAGGATGCTTATGAAAAAAATACTTCCAGCAGATAATTATGGAAATATATTAAGATATTTTGCCATAGGGTTTTGGTGTACGGCAGCAGCACCATATTTGTTTTTAAAATTTAAATTAGCAGAAAAAGAAACTATAAACAATGGAGCTCATATATAAACAGAACAAAATTTATAGTATATAGGTAGGTTTCATAAAGTCAAATGGAGTTTATAAAATAGAAGTAAACTTTATAAAAGGGAAGTATATTTTTTTAAATAGAAGTGGAATTTAAGGAATGAAAATAGATTTTAGAGAATAGAAAAGAGGGTTGAATATGACGGAATTTCAGGATTTATCTAAATATACTTTGGAGGAAAAGGAAGAAATAATAGTAAATAGATATAAAAAACAATTAAGATTTGCAGGCAAGAAGCATGGAGTTATAAAGAAAATAAGTAGCATTAATAACAATGTACCTTTTGTGGTGGAATCATTTACTAAATGTTTTCTATTTGCCAATCTATAGGTTCTTTTCCTATGTTTTTTAGAAAATTATTGGTTTTAGAAAATGGTCTACTACCAAAGAAACCTCTTGATGCAGAAAGAGGACTTGGATGAGGGGACTTTACTATATAGTGTTTAGGATTAGTTATAATGCTAAGTTTAGATTGAGCATTACTTCCCCAAAGAATAAACACTATAGGGTCCTCTCTCATATTTAAAAGTTCTATTACTTTGTCAGTGAAATATTCCCAACCAGCACCTTTGTGAGAATTTGCTTGTGCTGCTCTTACAGTTAGAACAGTATTTAAAAGCATAACGCCTTGATCTGACCACTTCTTTAAATAGCCGTTATTTGGTATATAACAGTCTAAGTCTTCCCTGAGTTCTTTAAATATATTTACTAAAGAAGGCGGTGGTTGAACACCTGGTTTTACAGAAAAACTTAAACCATGAGCCTGATTAGGACCATGATAAGGGTCTTGCCCTAGAATAACAACTTTTACGTCTTTATAAGCAGTGTAGTGAAGAGCATTAAAAATATCGTACATATTGGGATAAATTTTTTTAGTCCTATATTCTTTTATTAAAAATTGTCTTAGTTTTAAATAATATTCCTTTTGAAATTCATCTTTTAATAATTCTTGCCAATCATTTTTTAAAATTTCTTTCATACTATCACCCATGAACATTATAACATAAAAAATATTATAGATAGATTATAAGATGATTATCCCAAAAAAAGCATTACATTCCCTGAATTATGAAATTTCTTAAATTAAATTTATTGTTCCGAGCTCTTATGTAAGTTATGGAGGAGAAATTTCATAATTCCATTACATTGTACTTTATTGTGGGTTAATCATAATATAGAATAATTAGCTCTTAAATATTTCATGTTTAGGAGGAATGAAGGTGAATATTGTAAATAAGACTATAAGTATAAGAATAAATATTACAGATAGTTTTTCTGGCAATGGAAAGGATTTTTCACATGTCATTAATTTATAGCTTACCATTTGGCAAACAATACATCCTATAATGTAAATAGATATATCTATGAATAAAATAGAATGATTTGTAAATGCTGTATAAGTATAAAATATTATTACTATCATAAGTTCAAGACATAATATACCTGCGGCTTTTCCAAACCAATAATTATTCACGTAATTTTTTACTATAGGATATTCTATTAAGGAAAATATAAGCAAAGAAAAGAAACCTAATTTTAGATGTTCCCATACACTCTCATTCACAGGACTAAATATTCCAATTATAGGATTTTGTCCTGGCCATTCATAGGTAAAGTGAAGTAAGGAACCAACTACTATCATAAAAATAGCCCCTACAATACTAAAGTATAATATTAGATTATTCACATCTTTAATCATTTTCCAAAAACCCCCTTTGAGAAAATTGTATTATAAATGTTATAAGAAAATACCATAAAAATACAATAAATGCACAAAGTTAATGAGAATTTTTATAATTAGTTGACTATTGCATATATACTGTATATAATATGTATATACAGTATATATGCAATATACACATTGAGTAAAATACGTACATGTTAATAAACTAAGAGAATTGTTATTCATGGGTGTAACTTTGTTTAACTTCCACTTTCGTAAAAGAGATGAGAATTACAGCAGGTATCCATGGAATAAATTGAATCTAATTATAAAATGTAAGGAGTAATAAATATGAACATAATAATATCCAATGCTTCTGACAAGGCAATTTATCAACAAATTGTAGACCAGATAAAGGCCGCAGTAATAAAAGAAGAGATAAACACAGGGGAGGCTTTGCCATCTATAAGAAATTTGGCAAAAGAATTAAATATAAGTGTCATAACTACAAAAAGAGCTTATGAAGAGCTAGAAAAGGAGGGATATATAGAAACAGTACCAGGAAAAGGAAGCTTCGTGGCATCACAAAAGGATGAGTTATTGAAGGAAAAGAAAATGAAAATAATTGAAGATAAGCTTCAAAAGGTAATAGATGAAAGTAAGATTATGGGGCTATCTTTAGATGAACTTTTAGAGATGATTAAATTACTTTATTAGGAAGAGATAATAAACAAGTAATTTTAAAATAAATGTATATTAGGTAATTTTAAAATTAGAATTTAATTAAATGAATATGGAGGTCATTAAAATGGAAAATATTCTAGAGATAAAAAATGTAACAAAAGAATATAAAAATTTTACATTAAAAGATATAAGCTTTAATTTGCCTAAGGGCTATATTATGGGGTTTATAGGGCCTAATGGATCAGGAAAAAGTACTACTATAAAATTAGTGATGAATCTTATAAGAAAAAATTCTGGAGAAATAAAGGTATTTGGGCTTGATCATATAAAGCATGAAAAAGCCATAAAAGATAGAATAGGTTTTGTTTATGATGAAAATTACTATTATGAAGATTTAAATATAAATGAAATTAGAAATATAATAAAGCCTTTTTACTCTAAATGGAGTGACGAAATCTTCAATAAATATATGAGGGAATTTAATTTAAATACAAAGTGTAAAATAAAGTCCTTATCTAAAGGAATGAAAACTAAATTTGCTTTAGCAGTAGCCTTAAGTCATGAAGCAGAATTTATAATAATGGATGAGCCTACAGCAGGATTAGACCCTATATTTAGAAGAGAAATATTAGATATATTATATGATTTAATACAGAATGAACAAAGAAGCGTGTTTTTTTCAACACATATAACTACAGATATAGAAAAAATAGCGGACTATATAACTTTTATAAATAATGGTGAAATAATATTCTCTAGAGAGAAGGATGAAATATTAGAAAAATATGCATTAGTCAAGGGCACTAAAGAAATTGCAAAGGACATAATAGGTAGAGACAATAAGGGAGAATTCATAGGTATAAAAGAAAATAGTTTTGGATTTGAAGGTATTACAAAGGATAAAGAAGGTGCAAGAAGAAAATATGGTGATAAGATAATAATAGAAAAACCAAGTCTTGAGGATATAATGTTGTATACAGTGAAGGGGGCATAAAAATGTTTAATTTAATTAGAAAGGATATGTTGCATGAAAAAAAGTATATAAAAACTAGCTTAATTATGATTGTTTTTGTTCTACTATTTTTAAAAGATTTAAAAAACAATGGGGTATATTTTCTTTTAGCTTTTGTTATTTTATATTCAATATTGGGATCAGTAGATATAGTTGAGGAAAGGCAAAAGGTAGGATATATAATAAATTCTCTTCCAGTTACAAGAAAAGAAATAGTTATGAGTAAATATTTAAAGCTATTAATTATAACACCAATAATAATATTTGTATTAGTTGGATTATCTAGAGTACTTCAAAGTTTTGGAATAGCTGCGCTTGAATTTAAAACAGCTATATATATGTTTTCCATTATTATTGCGATTTACTCCATAAATTATTTGTTTTACTTTATTTTTGGATCAAAAATCTCTGCTATGTTACAAATTATAATTTACGGATTAGTTTGGAGTTTTTCTTTTACATTTTTAGTGAAATTATCACAAGAGGGGTTTATGAATTTAATAGATAAATGGAATGAGTATATAGGGGTAATTTTTGCTTCTTCAATTATAATTTTTGTAGCATGTGCTAGTTTAGCAATAAAACTATATGAGAGGAAGGATATATGATAGAGAGGATATTATGGTATATAAAATATTTAGCATTAAATTCATATAAATATATGTTTAATTTATTTATAAAGTTCCAAATTACAAATATAATTTAGTTTTACGTTACGTGAAAAAATCCAAAGGAGGTGAGCTTTAGTGGGAGTTTAGTGATTAAGGTACACTCTCTCATTAAAGATAAAAGATGATAAATTTAATAAGAAAAGACCTTATCATAGTTAAGAAAAGTATTATTATATTTATTTTATTGCTAATACCAATTACTTATGGATGCTATAAGCTTTCTAATTCTTTTAATTTTTTTGCTTATGTTTTTATAATATTTTTTATGAGCTATTTTACATTTACCATTATGGAAAGCTTTAAATATGCAAAAGAGACACTAATAGTAAATAGTCTTCCAATAAAAAGAGAAGAAATAGTTATGCATAAATATTTAATGCTTATATTGTATGTTTTTATCTTTGGGGTTGTAGTTATGTTAGAGACAACACTTCTTAAGCTTTTTAAAGTGGCTGGAGGAAGTGTGGCTAGCCCTTGGACGATAGTAGTAAGTTTGACATTGTGTTTAATTATATTTTCGTTTTATAATCCATTTTCCATAAATAATACTTTAGGAGCACAAAAATTAAATAGCATAATATATATTTTTGTATTAGTTATTCCTGGAGTGATGAAGAAAGCATTATCAACTTCACTGGGTGAGAAGATTTTAAACTTTATTATGGGTATAAAGAATATAAACTTAATACATTTATTATTCCTATGTATTGGTATTTTATTTTACTTCATATCTTTTGGCATATGTAGTAAAATGTATAAGTTAAAGGATTTTTAAATATAGCTAAATACAAGTAACCGATATTAATTTTCATGAATATAATGAGGTTATAACAATATATTGGGGATGTTTTGAATGTTAACTGCTGATGCAGTATTTGAAGGTGGAGGAATAAAAGCCATTGGCCTAGTAGGTGCTTTATGCTGCTTGGAGAAAAAAGGATACAAATGGAATAGAGTGGCAGGTACGTCAGCTGGAGCAATGGTTGCATCTATGGTAGCAGCAGGATATAAAGGGGAAGAAATGAAAAACATAATCCAAAATATAAACTATAAAGATTTTCAAGATAGTAGAGCATCTAAAATTAAAATTGTAAAGATGTTTAATTTTTTCAAGGATAAAGGAGCATATAGTGGCGACCCTATTGAAAGGTATATATACAATTTATTAAAAGATAAAGGAAAAATAAAATTTAAAGATATATGGGGAGATTCAGGTTCAAAGCTAAAAATTGTGGCAGCGGATATCACTAAAAATGATATGCTGATACTTCCAGATGATTTGGTTAGATACAATATAAATCCAAAGGAATTTGAAATAGCAAGAGCGGTAAGAATGAGTATTGGAATTCCTTTTTTCTTTAAACCTGTGAAGCTTAAATATGATGGATTCAATAATAAAAGAAATAAGGAAAATAAAATAAAATTAGATTATAAATATATAAGTGACTATAAAGATAGTATTAATAATCATGAAGAAAATAGCGATTATAATGATAATACTAGTTACATTGTAGACGGGGGAATTTTAAGCAATTTTCCTGTATGGATATTTGACGTAGAAGGAAGTCCTAGGTGGCCTACGTTTGGATTTAAATTAGTAGAAAAGGAATTAACCCATACTGCTTCAGGAAAAAAAGATTTTATTTCTTATACCATGGATGTGATAAATACTTTATTAGACAGAAACGAAATGAGATACATAAGAGATAAGGATATGGTAAGAACTATATCTATTCCTACATTAGGAGTAAAAACTACAGAATTTAATTTAAGTCAGGAGAAAAATCAACAATTATTTGATTCGGGATACGTTGCAGCAGAAAAATTTATTGGTAGATGGGATTTTGATAGATATTTAAGATTTTACAGAAAACCTATATAAGAGAATAATAATTATATATTATGATTATCCCACAAAAAGCATTACATTCCCTGAATTATGAAATTTCTCTGGAATGACTTGCATAAGAAGCAAAAGAACTGTTTAAATTAAATTTATTGTTCCGAGCTCTTATGCAAGTTATGGAGGAGAAATTTCATAATTCCATTACATTGTACCTTATTGTGGGTTAATCATATTATATACTTGTGTTCTGAGAATATTAATGTTCTCAGATTTTTTATTTATACAACAATAAGAATTAGCAAGATGTTGTAACTTGTAAAAATAGTATTAGATGATTATCCCACAAAAAGTATTACATTACTTGAATTACGAAATTTCTTAAATTAAATTTATTATTCCAAGCTCTTCTGCAAGTCATGGAGGAGAAATTTTATAATTCCAGCACATTGTACCTTTTTGTGGTTTAATCAGTATATTAAATATAAAAAATATTCACATTAGTGAATATAAATTGCAGTATTGGTGGATTAAATGATAATATATTCATATAGGAACTTTAATATAATTTAGCGTAAATGGGAAGTGACTTATAAGTACATGTGTGGAGGTGGCTTATGTTAAAAATAAATTTTTATCAATTGGGAAAAATAGATAATGATAAACTTCTATATGCTGTAATAGTTGCAAGATATAATGGACAGTGGATATTTGTTAAACATAAAGAAAGGGATACTTGGGAAATTCCAGGAGGGCACAGAGAAATTAGTGAAAATATAAATGATACTGCCGCTAGAGAGCTATTTGAGGAAACTGGAGCAAAAAAATTTATATTAACACCCATTTGCATTTACTCAGTGGAGAAGGGGAATATAGAATCCCATGGTCAATTATTTTATGCAGAAGTACAATCACTAGATAATTTACCAGATTATGAAATAGAACAAATAAGATTTTTTAAGGAAATGCCTAAAAATTTAACTTATCCATTGATTCAGCCACATTTATTCCAAAAGGTATTAAGTGTATTAAAAGAATATAAGGAGAATAGAAAATGAGTGAAAACAGTATAAATCCACAAATTCTAGATAAACTTACAAAGGTTTGTTTATGTAAGGCTATATCTAGGGCAACTATTAAAAAAGCCATAGAAAACGGAGCCAAAACTGTAGAAGAAGTTAAGAAAGCAACAGGTGCTACCACAGGGGGTTGTGGAGGGAAAAGATGTACACCTAAAATTCAACAACTTATAGATGAATATAAGAATAAATAAAAATATAATAATAAATAGAAAGTCGCTATCTTAAATAATAATAAGATAGCGACTTATTATTAAAATAATTTTTAACTAGTATGATTATCTCACAAAAAGCATTATATTACTTGAATTATAAAATTTCTTAAATTAAATTTATTGTTCCGAGCTATTATGCAAGTGATGTAGGAAAAATTTTATAATTCCACAGCATTGTACCTTTCGTGATTTAATCACTAGTATACGTTTTTATGAGAAGTGATTGTAAAATAATTATTTTAAAGATTATTATTTACCTCTACCATCAGTATAAGTATATTTAAGTTCATAACCACTACCAAATAGAGGAGTCATTATATTTTTAACGTATTTATATCTATAGGTATTCTTTCTAGAGTAGGTTGTAGGAGCTATAACTGCATCATCGACTAAAAGAATTTTTTCAGCTTCCTTGTAAGCTTCTACTCTTTCCTTCTCATCAACAGAACTCATAGCTTTCTTTAAAAGCTCATCGTATTGTTTATTTGACCATCCAGTTGGAACTATTCCAGCACCAGTCATCCACATATCATAGAAAGTATTAGGATCGTTATAATCTCCAATCCAAGCCATACCAGCTACTTGATAATCCATTTCATCTGTTCTCTTTTGAAGTATTTCAAATGTCATGTATTCAGCTTTTATATTAACACCTAATGCCTTTTTATACATTTCCTGTTCATATTCTGCTGCTTTTTTAGTCTCAGCATCTGTATTACCATGTAAAATTGTAACTGTTACTTTACTTGGATCTGGGTCCATTCCTAATTCTTTTAATCCTTTTATTAAAAGTTCCTTAGGATCTTTATTATCTTCGATCATCTTTTTAATTGGCTCTTCTCCAACAGTTTCTCTAAAGTCTTTTCCATTTAATTGAACTGATGGTGGACACCAGCCATATGCAGGAGCGTTTACTCCGTAAGTTATAACATTGGCGTAATCATCTCTAGTGTATGCAATAGAAAATGCTTTTCTTACATTTGCATTGCTGAATAACTTATCCTTTTGGTTAAAGAATAAATATCCAGTAGATGGTCTATATCCTTTTATATTATCCATTTTATCCTTCTTTTGCTCAAATTTCTTTATCCATTCAGGTTTAGTAACTCCACCAGAATCTAATGTGCCGTTTAATAGTGAACCGTAAGCTGCATTAGCCTCTTTTATTATTTTAAAGTTAACTTTTTCAAGTTTAACGTTGTCTTTATCCCAATATTTATCATTTTTTTCAAGTACTATTTCCTGTTGGTGTTTCCAATCTTTAAGTACAAATGGTCCACAATATACCTCTAATGTACTTGCTTCTGTACCATACTTTTCACCATGTTTAGATACTACATCTTCTCTTTGAGGAAGGAATAATTTAAAGTAGGTCAAATCAAGAAAATAAGGACATGGTTGTTTTAATGTGAATTCCAAAGTTTTATCATCTACAGCTTTTACTCCTACTGCATCCTTAGGACCTTTACCAGCATTATATTCTTCTGCTCCTTTTATTGGCGATAACAAAAATGCATAGTTAGAAGCAGTTTTAGGATCTAATGTTCTTAGTATACTGTACACAAAATCCTTTGCAGTAACCTTTTTACCATCTGACCAATTATAATCTCTTAAGTGGAAAGTCCACACAGTACCTTCTTCATTATGTTCCCACTTTTCTGCTCCGGCAGCTTTTATAACGTCTTTACCATTTTCGTCTTGTTCAACTCTTGTCAAACCTTCATATACTTCTGTAAAAATTTGTGCACCATAATAATCATTGGATCTAGCTACATCTAGTGATTTTGGCTCAATACCTAAATTAAGATTTAAATATTGTTCCTTGTCCATTTTAATTACCTTAGGCGGATCTTTTTTCTTATCATCAGGATTTTTATTATTTTCCCCGCATCCTACTAAAGCTGTAGAAACCATTAAAGTTGCACCAAGAACAAGTGATAATAACTTTTTACTCTTCAATTTATAACCTCCCCTTTAAAATATAGAATTAGAAATTTATAGTAAAAGCAATACATTACTATACATATAAAATTTATTTTGTAAGTATTATTAAAAGGATATTTAAAAATGTATATGTTTAGTATTGCTTGATAATATATTATATTAACCAGTATATGTTAATAGTACAAAAAAGTGTTACAAGTTATTTACAAATATAGACAATAAAATATTGATATTTCCCAATTTTATAATAGTATTATGGTTATTAAAGAAATATAATACATATAAAATAATATATAGTATTAATTTAATTCATGTGAAAATTAGTAAAAGACTATTATATGGAGGAAATTTATATGAATGATGAGGTGGAAAAAGTTTTAAAAATGGTTGATGAGGGCAAAATATCTTATGATGAGGGAGCAAAATTAATAGCTTCTGCAAAAAAAACAAAAAAAGAAGAAGTAAGTATATGGAATTTTCATGATAATTCAGTTGGCAGAAGGTTTTCTGGAGAAAAGATGCTTAAGATTAATATTTTATCTGCTAAGGGAGATAAAATTAATGTAATACTTCCTATAAAGGTGGTTAAAATTATATTGAAATCAAAAAGTAAAATTAATAAATTAAATATGCAAAACTCAAAAGAAATAGATTCTGAAGCTATAAAAGAAACTATTATATCAGCAATAAAAAAAGGTACCGTAGGAAAGATAATTGATGTAAAAAGCGCAGAAGGAGATATTCTTGAAATAATAATAGAATGATTAACCCACAAAAAACATTATATTACTTGAATTATGAAATTTCTCTGGAATGACTTGCATAAGAAGCGAAGGAACTGTTTAAATTTAATTTTAGAAATTCTTCTTTTAGACAGATAAAATTATCGTAAGCCTGGCAAGGACGCCAGGCTAGCGAACCTGAGGCAGGACGCTGAATGTGAGCGTTAGATAATTTTATATGGATAAAAGATTAGAATTTCTTAAATTAAATTTATTGTTCCTAGCTCTTATGAAAGGCATGGAGGAGAAATTTCATAATTCCACCACATTGTACCTTATTGTGGGTTAATCATAGAATAGTTAAATTAGGCACATTGAAATAAATAACAAGTCAGTATGCTAGTCTATTTTGCGTCATACTGCGTCAGCAGAACCCACCGATAGTTCTACTAGCGGCGGAACCTGCTTCCTTATCTGACAGAAAATATACCAGTATCTTTGACTTGTTATTTATTTTCATGTACCTTATTAATACATTTATAGAGTAATTTTATGGAGGATGCTATATGAAAGTTCATATAATAAATAATGATGGTAAAGAAAACGTAATAAATATACCTTTATGGATTTTAGGTATTGGTAATGGCAAATGGATTAATAAAATTATAAATAACAGTAATTCGCACAATAAAAATATAGGAGAAAAATGTTCGGAAAATAATTTGGAGGGAGCTTTAGAAAAACTAGAATTTATTCAGGACATGGATAAAAAACAACTAAAGAAATGTATAAGTGTTTTAAGTGAATATAAGGGATTGAAAGTGATAGAAATTAAAAGTAGCCATGGAACTTACGTTAAAGTAGTTATTTAAAAAGGAGGAATAAGTTATGGACGCAATAGAACTTATGGTGTATGAACATAAGAATATTAAAAGAATGCTTAAAGTAATAAGAAAATATTGTTTAAGAATTTTAAAGGATGAAAAGGTAGACTATAGTGATTTCTATAGAATCATAGATTTTGTAAGAAATTATGCAGATAAACATCACCATGGGAAAGAGGAAAAACTTCTTTTTAATAAGATGGTAGATGAAATAGGATCTACTGCTGAGAAATTAGTTAAACATGGTATGTTGGTAGAACATGATTTAGGAAGACTTTATATTATGAATTTAGAAGAGGCAGTAAAAAAGGTTCAAGAGGGTAATGAGGAATCAAAATTAGACATAATTGCTAATGCTATAGGATATGTAGATTTGCTTAATAGACATATAAAAAAGGAAGATGATGTAGTATATAAATTTGCAGAAAGAAGCTTAAATAAAGAAACTCTAGTTAAACTACAAGAAGAATGTGCTGCCTTTGAAAAAGAAGCAGATGAAAATAAGATTTCAGAAAAATACATTGCTTTAATTGATGAGTTGGAGAGAAAAATAAGCTAGCTAACGGTAATCCAAATATGGTAATTAGGGTTTGAGTTTATTGTGTTGGATAAAAAATGAGTCAAGTAATGAGTAGGGAAAATAGAATATAAACTAAGATAAAATAATGCTTACCACTTTTTAAATATGGAGGTAGGCATTATTTTTTTATTATAAAATTAATAAAAAAATACAATAATAATCTACGAAAAACATGTCAAGTATGCTAATATAAAAGTGTATTTAAAGCAAAGAAATTTATTAAAATTGTCATTTAAAGAAGTTTTATTCATAAAAAAGTAATTATATAGGATAATGTAAATGTAAGCAAATATAAATTAATGTAACAATTCTGATTTGCATATAGACATATAGAATAGGAGAAATTTGACTATGAAAAAAGCAAACTTATTAAAAAAATATATAAAAAGAATTAAACTTTCCCTAATAATATGTATTTTATTAGTTATGAGTATCACCATGTTTGGATGTGAAATGAATAAAAAAATAGGAGGAATAGAAAAAGAAAGTAGTAAGCAAACTTATGCTATGGGAACTATAGTAAGTTTTAAAGTATATGGGGAAAAGTCACAGGAAAACATAGAAGAAGCCATAAAATTATTAGGAAACATAGAAGATAAAATGTCTGTAAATAAGGAAAATAGCGAAGTAAATAAATTAAATTCTTCAGCAGGTAATAAATCAGAAAAAGTAAGTAAGGAAACTTATTATGTTATAAAAAAGGCTATGGAGTACAGCAAGCTTTCGGAGGGAGCATTTGATATTACAGTAGAGCCGCTAGTTAAACTATGGGGCATAGGAACTGATAAGGCAAGGATACCTTCAGAGGAAGAAATTCAAAAAGCTAAAGAGTTTATAAACTATAAAAATATAGAAGTTAATGAAAATGGACAAATTTATTTAAAAAAACAAGGAATGAAAATAGACCTAGGTGGTATAGCAAAAGGCTATGGTGCAGATGAAATAAAATCCATGCTTATAAAAAATGGAGTGAAAAGTGCTTTTATAAATATAGGAGGAAATGTAAATCTCTTGGGAAGTAAAACTGATGGTAGCCTATGGAAAATAGGTGTGCAAAATCCATTAAAAGATAAAGGAGAATATTTAGGTATTTTAACTGTAGCTGATAAATCTATAGTAACCTCAGGAAATTATGAGAGATACTTTGAGAAGAATGGCAAAAGATATCACCATATTTTTGATGTAAGTACAGGATATCCAGCAAAAAAAGGGCTTATAAGTACTACCATAGTTTCAGATAAATCCATTGATGGAGATGCCCTATCTACAACCACTTATGTATTAGGACTAGAAAAGGCTATAAAGCTTGTAGAAAGCCAAAAGGGCGTGGATGCAATATTTGTTACTAAAGATAAAAAGGTTTATGTTACTTCGGGATTAAAGGATAGCTTTAAACTTACGGATGAAGAATTTAAATATATGAATCAATAACCAGTAGGCAATGGAGGAACGGTATGAAAAAAGGAGATAAAATTGTATTAGTTACTATAATGATACTAATCATATGTAGTGTAGCCGGAATTTTAGGCTATAGATATTTTAATAAAAATAGTAAAATAGTAGCTACAATAAAGCAGGATGGTAAAATAATTAAAACTATAGATTTAAGTAAGGTTAGTAAAGCAGAGGAAATAAGAATGTCTAGTGAAAGTGATCATTATAATATAATAAAAGTGGAAAAGGGTAGGATTAGATTTATAGATGCAGATTGCCCAGATAAGATATGTATAAAAGCAGGATGGCTTAAAAAGCCTGGAGATAGTGCTGCTTGCCTTCCACATAAAATTATAATAACAATACAGGGAAAAAATCTTGAGGTTGATGATGTAGCTTATTAATTAGGAGATAAGTAATAAGTAAGAGGTAATAAGTAAGAGGTAAGGATAAAACTCAAGGAGTTTTTTATAATTAATTTGTAAGTAACAGGTAATAATTAATAGTTGTGCTGAAAATTCAGCTTTGCTGAATTTTTTCAATAGCTTTTACCTCTTACTTCTTATTTCTTACTTAATCTGTAATTTGAAATTTTAAATTAAAAGGTTTATTTATTTAAGATAAAGCTTAAGATCTATGTGCGAAAGATGAGTTATTAAATTAGAGATGGATGTGTTGTCATGAGGGAAGTTAATAATTTTAAAAAAAGCTTAAATAAAAGGGTATTTTTAAGTTTAATGGTAGCAGTGGCCCTTGGAATATATGTAATAGAGGCTCAAATTCCTGTGATTTTTCCAGGAATAAAATTAGGACTTTCCAATGTGGTTTCATTAATAGTGCTCATAGCCTTTGGGGGCAAAGAAGCCCTTTTAGTAATGTTTTTAAGAACTTTACTTGGAACTATGTTTACGGGAACTTTATCCTCATTCTTATTTAGCATCATAGGAGGATTGCTTAGCAATATAGTTTCTATAATAATGTATAAAAAATTTAGTAAATATTTTAGCATAGAAATAATAAGCATAGTAGCAGCAGTATTTCATAATTTAGGACAACTTTTAGTAGCAGCATTTATAGTACAGGATTTTAGAATATATGTATACTTTCCAGTTTTGATGGTATCTGCTTTGATTACAGGATATTTTACAGGTTTGGTGGCTAAATATTTTAGCAAACATGTTGAAAAGATGAAATTAGGTAAGAGGTAAGAGGTAATAAGTAATAAGTAAGAGGTAAGGGGGATTTTCCTTCACTGGGTTATGGAAAATCTTTAATTGAATATCAGTAATTGGATAGTAAGAAAAGCTATAACTGTTTCATTAAACGAAGTAGTTATAGCTTTTCTTTTTAAGAGCTCTTACTTTTTACCTTTTCACTCTTACTTTTACTATCTGGTTTCTTGTTACTTATTCATAAATTAATTATAAAAAACTCTTTGAGTTTTATCCTTAACTCTTAACTATTACTTCTTACTTTTTACCTCTTACCTATTCTATCCTACAAATTTTATATTTCATATCTTATTTTTAATTTTCTATTCTCACAGGACATTCTAAACAGCTTCTTCCTTGTCAAGAATAAGCTTTCCATCGTGAGCTTTAAGTACCTTAGTAGGGCACTTTTCTACACATTGCATGCATAGAGTACATTTATTGCTGTCTACTACAGGAAGATTGTTTTCTAAAACTATAGCACTGCTAGTACAGTTTCTAGCACATAGACCACAGCTTATACATCCAGTATTACATACTTCTTTTACTTCTTTTAGTTTATCTTTTGAGTTACAAGAAACTCTTATTATTTCAGAAACAGGCTTAATTTCAATGACATGTCTAGGGCAGATATTTACACAAGCACCGCAGGCAGTACATTTCTTTTCGTCTACCACTGCAATACCGTTTTGAATACTAAGAGCGCCAAATTGACAAACCTTAACGCAACTGCCTAGACCAAGGCAACCAAAACTGCAAGCTTTAGCACCGCCACCAGGAAGTACAGATGCCTCTAGACAGTCCATATTCCCATAGTAAGTACCTTTCATCTTTGCACTTTCACAGCTGCCTACACATTTAACAAAGGCCTTAGTAGGTTCAGCAGCTTCAACTGTAATGCCCATTATATCTCCAATTTTTTCAGCTGCGGCAACACCACCTACAGAACAACAATTTGGTTTAGCAGCACCATCAACCACTGCTTGTGCATATGCATCGCAACCTGCATATCCACAACCACCACAGTTAGCACCAGGTAGACAATCTTTTATTAAAGGTACTCTCTCATCTACTGGTACATGAAACTTTTTAGAAGCATAGCCTAAAACTACACCAAACAAAAGACCTAACCCACCTAAACTAAGGGCGGGAAATAATAAACCATTTACATCCATTTATTTGCACCTCCCATTAATGAATTAATCCTTGGAATCCTAAAAAGGCTATGGACATAAGTCCAGCTGTAATCAATGAAATAGGAAGTCCTTTCATAGCCTCAGGCATATTTTTGTTTCCGTCCATTCTCTCTCTTATACCTGCAAGAAGCACAATAGCTAGCATATATCCAAGACCAGAGCCTAGTCCAGCTACTACAGAACCAAGTAAAGTATATTTTTCATTCATATTGATTATAACTGCACCTAAAATAGCACAGTTTGTAGTTATAAGAGGTAAGAAAATACCAAGAGCCTTATAAAGGGAAGGACTTTTCTTTTTAATAACCATTTCCACAAACTGAACTAAAGAAGCTATAACCAGTATAAAGGCAATAGTGTACATATAAGGAATATTTAAAGGTATTAGAATAAAATTGTACACTATATATGAAATAAATGATGCTAAAACCATAACGAATGTAACAGCAAGTCCCATACCAGCTGCAGTTTCTATTTTTTTAGAAACCCCAAGGAAAGAACAAATTCCAAGGAATTTAGATAGAACAAAGTTATTAACTAAAAGGGAACTAAAAAATATTAAAAATAAATTCATAGAGTTACCACCTCTCTTATGATCTAGACGATTTTTGTTCAATCATTATAAAAAATGGCTATGAAGTTGATGTTTAAAACAAATGCCATTTATTTAGTTATAAAGATTTTTACTAATGTTTTACAGAGCAGTGAGCACAGTTTCCGTCACAGCCTTTAAATTCAGTAATTCTTTTATTTTCCTTTGCTTTTCTTGCATTGAATACATTTATAAGTGCCATTAAAATTCCAAGAGTGAAGAAAGCACCAGGAGCCAATATCATTATGATGGCAGGCTGAAATGAAGACGGCATAAGCTGATATTCAAATATCTTTCCAGTACCTAAAAGCTCTCTTATAATACCAATTATAGTAAGAGAAAGAGTAAATCCAAGACCTTGTCCAAGACCATCAAAAATAGAAATTATAGGACCGTTTTTAGAAGCAAACGCTTCTGCTCTTCCAAGAATAACACAGTTAACAACTATAAGAGGAATAAAAATTCCAAGTGATTTATATAAATCAGGCACATAACCTTGCATTAAAAATTGAAGTAAAGTAACAAAACCCGCAATGACAACTATAAATGAAGGAATACGAATTTTGTCTGGAATAAATTTTCTTAAAAGGGATATAACAAAATTTGATCCCATAAGCACTACAGTGGCAGCAATCCCCATACCAAAACCATTTTTAGCACTGGTGGTTACAGCTAGAGTAGGACACATAGCTAAAACTTGTACAAATATAGCATTTTCAGTTAGGATACCATTTTTCAATCTTTCTAAAGGGTTTGCCATTAGTTATTCCCTCCTTTTAAATTATTTTTATAGAAGTTAATAGCTTCATTAACTCCTTTAGTTACAGCTTTTGAAGTTATAGTAGCTCCAGTTATAGCTTGTATTTCATTGCCTTTAGCTGAAGAAGCTTTAGTAACCTGCAAATCTTTTTCTATAGATTTTCCTTTATATTGACCATAAAATTCAGGTTTTTCAGAATTAGCACCTAATCCAGGAGTTTCAGATTGAGATAAAATCTTAATTCCCTGAACCTTTCCATCAGTTGAAATTCCCACCATTAATTCTATATTTCCGCCATAGCCCTTAGTGTTAAGCTTCATGGCATAACCAATAGTTTTACCGCTTTTTAAAGCTTCATTAACTTCCACAATGTTTTCAGTTAATTTGATATCTTTCTTTTTAAATGTATCACTATCAGATAATAACTCTTGCATAGCTTCTTTATTTGTTTTCTCAGCTTGAATTGCAATAGGTTCTTTTGTAATGGTATAAGCACAGCCAAGTATCAATCCAGCAAAGGCAGTTATTACTAATAGAAGAAATCCTAATTTAAGAGAACTTTCTTTTTTATTCATTTAATTCACCTTCCCGAACTTTGTTGGAATTACATATTTATCTATAAGAGGAACAAATAAGTTCATTATAAGTATTGAATAAGAAACACCTTCAGGATAAGCACCACTGAATATACGAATAACTGATGTTAAGACACCACATCCTATAGCAAAGATAATTTGTCCTTTTCTAGTCATTGGACATGTTGTATAATCTGTAGCCATAAATATAGCACCTAGCATAAGTCCACCGGCAAATATTTCATAAATACCATTTCCAGTCATAAATCCATTTCTACCTATGATAGTAGTTAAAATAAATACTGTTCCTATATAAAACACAGGTATATGATAGGAAATAACTCTTCTATATAGAAGATAAGCAAAACCTATAAGTAAAGCTAAAGCAGAAGTTTCACCAATACATCCTCCCACATGACCTACAAATAGGTTCATAAGTGATGGAAGATTACCCTCAGCACCTTTTAAAATAGCTAAAGGAGTAGCAGATGTAGCTCCGTCTATTGTCCAAGTAGTCATAGCTGATGGCCAAGAGGATAGTAAAAATGCTCTACCAGCTAAGGCAGGATTAACTATATTCTCTCCAATGCCTCCAAAGAATTGTTTTACTACAATAATTGCAAAGGCACTGCCTACAGCTACCATCCAAAGTGGAATAGATACAGGTACATTAAATGCAATTAAAATACCAGTTACTACTGCACTTAAATCATTTATAGTAATTTGTCTTTTGGTTAATTTTTGCCAAAGCCACTCAGAAAAAACTGCAGAAACTACAGCAGTTATCATTACTAAAGCTGCTCTAAATTTAAAAAAGTATATTCCAGCTAAAGCTGCAGGAATTAAAGCTATTATCACATCTCTCATTATGCCATTAACAGTTTCATTAGATCTAATATGTGGAGATGAAGATAAAGTTAACATTGATTCATTCATATATGTCACCTCTTATCTATTTTTTTCTTTTGTTAGCAATAACAGTACGTTTGCCAACTCTTAAGGATTGAACTAAGTGATTTTTAGCTGGACATACAAAAGTACAGCATCCACATTCTATACAATCCAATCCATTTAATTTTTCAAATTCATCAAATTCATGTCTTTCACATAGAGAATGAAGTTTTCCAGGCATTAGATTCATAGGGCAGGCTTCTATACATTTACCACATCTAATGCAGCTAGTAGGTTCTGGCATAAAGCCTTCTTTTTTTGTAAGGCATAAAACTCCAGAAGTACCTTTCATAACAGGTACATCTAAAGATGACAAGGTCATTCCCATCATAGGACCACCAGAGATAACCTTTACAGGGTCTTCTTTAAATCCACCACAGAATTCTATTAATTCTCTTATGGAAGTACCTAGCTTAACTCTAAGATTTTTAGGTTCTTTAACAGCTCCACCTGTGACAGTAACAATTCTTTCAGTTAAAGGAAAACCTAAAACCACTGATTTATAAATTTGATAAACAGTACCTACATTTTGAACCACACATCCTACATCAGCAGGAAGCTTTCCAGAAGGCACTTCACGATTAGTTATAGAATAAATAAGCTGTTTTTCAGCACCTTGTGGGTATTTAGTTTTCAGAGCTTTAACCTCTATATTAGAATAGTTTTTACATAACTTTTCCATGAGTTTAATAGCATCTGGTTTGTTATGCTCAATACCTATATATCCTTTAGCTTTAGGAAACATTTGTAGAATAATATTTAGACCTTCTAATATTTTATCTCCCTGTTCCAGCATCAATCTGTGATCACAGGTTAAATAGGGTTCACACTCTGCAGCATTGACAATTATAGAGTCTATATTTTTGTCTGCTGGAGGATTAAGTTTAACATGAGTAGGGAAAGCAGCACCACCCATACCAACTATTCCAGCATCTTTAATTATGTCTAGTAATTGTTCTTTAGATAGTTTAGTGTAGTCTCTTTTTTCTTCATTAGTAGAAAAAGCTTCATATTGGTGGTCATTTTCCACTATTATGGAAGTAACCTTAGTACCGCCAGTGGTAAGCATAGGTGCAATGTTTTTAACTGTACCAGATACACTACTATATATAGTAGATAATCCAAAGCCATTAGCCTGTCCTATTTTTTGTCCAACTAAAACTCTGTCTCCTTTTTTAACTAAAGGTTCGCAAGGAGCACCTATATGTTGTGACATAGGGAAAACTAAATCCCCTTTTGGAAGATAATCTTCTATAGGTTTATTTTCACTAAGATGTTTACCGTGGGGTGGATATATACCACGTTTAAAAGTTAACAAGTTCATAACCATATACTTCCTTTCTTACTGGATTATAGTAAAAGAAACTAGCTGTTAAAAAAATAAGTTTATTTACAAAATATATAATACAGCTTCAAATATATAATAATACAGTATAAAACAAAGAAAAAAATATTTCTACAATATTATTAAAAAAATGAATGAATTTTAAAAAAATGTATCATTTACACGAGATAAAACAACTAATATTTTACATTATAAAGTTAAAAAAGAAATAAAGTAAAAATAAGTAAGCTAATTGCAACCTAGTATGATACATTTAAAAATAAGGGTAAATGAGTGAGATACTGTTAATTACTTTAATAATAAAATAACAAGCATATAAGATTTAGCTGTAAATTTAACTTGAATTGAACATGTAACAAATTATATTAAGTAGGATATTACTCATTGATTTTATAGTTATTAGTCACGGAATTAATAAAATATTATTCATTTATTTAATGATTTTATAAAATATTTTTTGATGGATAAATAAAAAGTACTTGTATTAATTTAAATATGTATAGTAAAAAAAAGTATTATAAAGAAAAATGTTATATAACTGATATATATAATCATAAAAACTGTTATAATAATAACAGATTATGAAAATCATTTTTTAGACTTATATGTAAAAGTATTGAAAAAATAAGCCCAGTTAATATATAATAGAGTTAGAAATGCAATATTCTTAGGTGTATTTTATATTTAAATACAATAGTAATTATGTAAATGTTAATTTAGAGGAAAAACACTATTTTTGTATGAGAAATAATAAATATTAATTGCTATAATTTTATCAATTGACAGTTAAATTTATGACATAAATATATATATATTTTATTTGAGATAGTTGAGAAATATGTAGTATATGTGCAGATTTTAAAAGTTAATTAAAAAAGTTAATTAAAAAATTAGAATGAAATCTTAAATAAAGCATATTTAAAATTATAAAATTGTTAACCATTATACTAAATGATTATATCAAATATTTATAATATTTTAAATATATAAATATGTTTGAATAAAGTATATATAATTTCTATGTATATATTTAAAGTTAGGAGGTGGCATTTTTGAAAAATTTATTAGAGGATTCCATATGGTTTATAAGTATTATTATAGTTATTTTAGTAGTTGGTATGTTCGTGGGTTTTAAACCAGTTTTTATAATTTCAATAATTTATAAAAGTATTCAGGGTATTTTGTATTTATTAAGTGCTAGATTTTATGAAACATATATAAAAATATTTAGAAAAGAAAAATATATAGAATACTATAGTAGTGATGCTGAATTACAAAAATCAAAACGGAAAGGAGAGGGATGGAGTAGTATTATTCAGGCAACAGTATTTTTAGCCTATGTTTTTAGTTTTTCAAGTGAAAAAAAATATTTTTATAGGGAAGGCATTGTTGCCATTGTGGGAGGGATTATAGCACTTTTAAATTCATTATTAGGTGTATTTTTATATAAAAAATTTAAAAATCATAAGCAATATGAGATTTCTACAGCAATACTAATTGGTATCTTTGTATTAACTTTATGGATTATATATTCTATGGTATACGGAAATAATACTATGAAAGATTTAATGCGTTAAAATAATATTACTACTATTATATAGTTATAAAATTTATTGATAAGTTGATTCCACCACAGGAAGGTACAATATGGTGGAATTATGAAATTTCTCCTCCATGACTTGCATAAGAGCTCGGAACAATAAATTTAATTTAAGAAATTCTAATCTTTTAGCCATATAAAATTATCTAACGCTCACATTCGGCGTCCTACTTCAGATTCGCTAGCCTGGCGTCCTTGCCAGGCTTACGATAATTTTATCTGTCTAAAAGAAGAATTTCTAAAATTAAATTTAAATAGTTCCTTTGCTTCTTATACAAGTCATTACAGAGAAATTTCATAATTCAAGTAATTTAATACTTTTTGTGTCATAATTATTAAGTTATAAAAATATATTTTAATTACTGAGCAAAAGCTGTAGTGTAGAATAAGATTAATAATTTAAAAATGCTATTATGAAAATACAGAAAAGTATTTTCATAATAGCATTTTTTAATAACTTCTTAGTAAGAACTCATTTGTTTTAAAACTTCCATATACCTCTTAGAAACATCCGGACAAACAGACAATAAACTATCTACAACATAGTCAATATTACTGTCATCAATTTTTTTGCCACTAGCTCCATTTTCAAAGATTTTGTTTTCAGTGGTTAGAGAATTGTATATAGTATTTACAATGGGAGATTGCATCACTTTATCGCCTTCTAAACATTGATTTGTAAAGTATAATTCGTCCTCTTCAACTATAAATTCAGCGTATGCATATTCTTTTTCACATTCAGATGAGGGACAAGGATATTTTGTGTGTTCCACATGTTTAAGGTCTAGTATATTACTTTCTTCTTTACGAGTTAAAACACATCTTAATTCAAGCTCTAGAAGTCTAGCTTTTATATGCTCAGAAAAATTTTGTCCTAATTCTGAAATGAAACGCTTAGTAGATATGGTTTTTTTCATATTATAATTTTTTCTCAAAATCATCTACCTCCTGTATATTTTTTAATAGCTATCACAAAATCCCAATGATGCTATTATCTATAAGCTTTAATTTAAAAAATAGAAAATTTATATCCAATATTCTTAGTCATATAAAAAACCACCTTAAAAAAAGGTGGAAGAATATCGCTATATAAAATAAGCTAAAAATTCATAAATTATTAAGTTATCAAATTATAATTATAGTCTTGTAACATTAGATGCTTGAGGGCCTTTAGCTCCTTGCTCTATTTCAAATTCTACTTTATCGCCTTCTTCAAGACTTTTTCTTCCTGATTGTCCTTGGATAGAAGTGTAGTGAACAAAAACGTCATCTTCACCTTCAACTTGTATAAATCCAAAGCCTTTTTCAGAATTAAACCATTTAACTGTTCCTGTTTTCATTAAAATCCTCCTAAATTAAAACACATTGATTTTTATATTATATATAAAGAGTGTTTAAGTATCTATTACTAGTATACCACAATAACGGGAAAATAACCAAAAAAGTTTTAAAATTATTATTTTAATATATATATTAGAAATAAGCAACAGAAAATTGTAAAAAAAATATTAATACATGGCATAAATTTCAAGACATTATATATTAGTGTGCTAGAGGGCTAGTTTGCCAGATAATAGTGGTCTAGAGTGCTAGAGGGCTAGTGTGTTAGAGAAGGAGGATTTTCCTTCGCGGTGCTACGGAAAATCTTTAATTATAATTATAATACAGTTGGCAGAAAAGCGAAGCTTTTCTGCCAACTAGGCAACTAGCCAACTGAAAATTATGACAAAGTTATAATTTTCTACTTTCCGGCTTTTGAAAGGGCATCATTTACTGCTTCTACAATTCCTCTAGAAGTTCTTGTGGCACCGGATACTAAATCCACTTCTGTAGATTGTTCAGTTACAATTTCATCAGGTATTGTTTCAAAAGGTACTCTAGAAAATCTAGGAGTTTCGTTATCACTGACAATGTCTATTTTAGATATTTTACCATTTTCTATAGTAACCTCTACCACAAGTTCAGGCCTGTATCCTTTGCCTACACCTTGATAGACTCCATCCGTATATTCTTTTTTTGTTTCAATATTGCTATTACTTGGGATATTATTATTATAAGTATTGCTATCCTTTGAATCATTCGAAGCATTTGAATTGGTAGAGGAATTTTTAAAGTCTTGCTCATCATGTGAATCTAAGGTATTGTCTTTATGTGAAGATTTCTCTGAAACATTGATCATATTGTCCTTATGAAAACTCTCTTTACTAGAGTCAAATAGAATTCCTTTAACTGATAATATGTGTAGCACTAAAGTAATTAGGAAGCCTAGGGTTAATACTCTATGAAAAACAATCCAACCTTTTAGTTTTTTTCGTAAAGCCCAATTTATTCCTAGTAAAATAGAAAATATCCAGCAGATAGTTCCCAAATTTAAGCTGAGTACAGGCTCAGACGAATATATTCCGTGAATTAAACCAGTTATTACTACTAATACACCAATAATTATGTGGTGTTTTCTCAAGAACCTATTGAGTTTAATTAAAAATTGGTTTCTATTATTGAAAAAATTTTTATTGGCAACTCTCAGTATATATATTATTGAAGCTAAAATTCCAAGAATTGTACAGATTTTTGCCATACCTATATTTAAAAATAATTCCATAAAATTTTCCTCCTTATTTAGATATTATAATTTTACTATGCAATTTTACTATGTAACATTATAAAGTACTATTGTGACAGTAACTCTACAGAGATGTAAAATAATTGTGAAATATTACTTGAAAATATACACAGTATAGTATAAAGAAATGTTGTGGAAATATAAAGCAAATGTAAAATAAAATATAGTATAAAGTATATTGAAATAAAATGTATAAATGCATATAACAAGATTTTATCTAAAAAGTGACTTAAGTCATGAAATACAATTACTTAAGGTAATTGTAATGAATTATCCATTTTTGTATAATATAATTGGTTGTAAAATTTGGTTATATAGAAGTATAAGTGATTTTTTATAACTAAGATAAATGGTAGCTTGGCTATTTGTTACCTTTTATAGATTGTACTTGAATTTATTTTAAAGCAGTCCATTGCAAAATTAATAATTAAAAAGAGAACGTAATTAACTTAATAACAAGGGGGGGACTAACAGTGATAGAAGTTAAAAATTTAAGTAAAAACTTTAAGGATGTACAAGCGGTTAAAAGTGCTAGTTTCACAGTAAATAAAGGTGAAATAGTAGGACTTTTAGGTGAAAATGGTGCAGGTAAAACCACTACACTGAGAATGCTTGCTACTATGTTAAAGCCTACAGGTGGTAACGCAGAGATAAATGGTTACAGTATTATAGAAAATTCTCAAAAGGTAAGAGGAGAAATAGGAATTTTATTTGGTGGAGATGTGGGGTTATACGATAGGCTTACAGTAAGAGAAAATATAAGATATTTTGCACAGCTAAATGGTATGAGCAAAAAAGAGGCTGAGGACAGCATAAATTATCTAGTAGAAGAGCTAGAGTTAAAGGAATATATGGACAGAAGAGTAGGAAAACTTTCAAGAGGTATGAAGCAAAAGGTTTCTATTGCCAGATCCATTGTTCATAAACCTACAGTAATGCTCTTTGATGAACCTACCACAGGGCTTGATGTAACAGCTGCAAAGCTTGTTCATGATTTTATATTACAGTGCAAAAAACAAGGAAAATCTATTATATTCTCAAGTCATAGTATGCAAGAAGTAGAAAAACTTTGTGACAGAATCATTATTATTAACAAAGGAAAGATTATCGAGGAAGGTACCATAGAATATTTCAAAGACAAATACCAAAGTAGCAGTATGGAAGACATATTTATAAGATTGGTAGGTGATAAATAATGAATATAATATCTATTGTTTATAAAAAAGAATTAAAAGACATGTTTAGAGATAAGAAAACCCTAATAGCAGCTATATTAATACCTCTTCTAATGTATCCAATAATTTTTGGATTCATAGGAAAAGGTATGAAAAGCAATATGGACTCTGTAAAAAAAGAAATGAATATAGTTATGGTAGATAAAGGGAATAGTAAATTAGGACAAATGTTTAAATCTCAAAAGAATATAAAATTAAAGGAATCCAAAGATGTTTTTAATGACGTAAAGGAAGGAAAAGTACTTTTAGGTATAGAAATTCCAGAGGATTTTGATAAAAATATAAATGCAGAGAAAAAAGCGGATATTATTATAACTATGGACAATACAAGTCAAAAATCAACTATGGCTATGTCAGAAATCAACGCTATTATAGACCAGTATTCTAAGGCTGTAGTAGGGGCTAGACTTCAGGCAAAGAATATAGATACATCTATATTAACTCCTATAAACCCAGTTATAAAATCTGCGGAAAAGAAGGAAAATGGAGTAGCTAAAATGATGTTATCATTGCTTCTTCCTATGATGCTTATAATGTTTGCTGCATCAGGTCCTATAGCTTCAGCTACAGATTTAGGCGCAGGGGAAAAAGAAAGAGGTACCCTAGAGCCACTATTAACTACTCAAGCTAGCAGAATGTCACTGCTTTGGGGTAAATTTTTAGCCATAACCACTATGGGTATAGTAACATCTATAGCTTTTATATCAGGATTAGGTATATCTATGAAAACTTCGCCAGAAGCTTTTAATTACGGTGTAGATGGAGCTAAATTCAGCATGGAGCCTAAAACTTTACTTATTATAGCATTAATAACTGTACTTCTTACTATGGTTTTTGGAGCACTAGCTCTTGCTATAAGTATTTACGCCAGATCCTTCAAGGAAGCTCAAACTTACTTGACTCCTTTAAGCTTTATAGGAATGCTTGGTTTTACATCATACTTCATAGAACCTAAAAATATGTCCATGATATTCTTAAATATCCCTGTGGTAAATGCCACAGCAGTTATAAAAGAACTTATCTTGGGAATGTTTAATGCAAAGCATTTAATAATAGTGCTTGCATGGATGCTCCTTTACATTGCTTTATCCATATCTTTTGCAAGATATATGTTTAGTAAGGAAGAGGTTATATTTAGAACTTAAAAATCAAATCTTAAAGATACAAAGATAATAAGAAAAATGTAAGATGTAAGATGGGGACAGTTAAACAGGGGTTGCATAATGTATAATTAAGATAAAAATTTAGTCGGCTGTTGCATTGCGATAAATACTAAAATATATTGTGCAAGTTTAAAATTTGCACAATATATTTTATATAAATTTCTTAATGCAGCAGCTTTTTTAAAAAGATTTAAAATCAATGACTTCCATTAACTACAGTAAATCCTTTGCCTTTTAGAAACTCTTCTATTTCATTATATCTAGAACATTCTACATCTATGCATAAAGCCATATGTACAGTGTCCACATTTACATTGTGAAGCTGATTTATCTTATATTCTAGTTCTTTATTTAAATCTTTTTCACAACCGTTGCAGTGAAAGAATCCACAAAGTTTAACGTCTTGATCTTTATAAATTTCAAAAGCTTTAGATTTTTCATTAAAAGCTTTAAAACATCCTACTCCAGCACATTCATAGGTGATTTTATTACAAACCATAATCGCTATATTTTTCAAAAGACCATCTCCTAACAAAATAAAATTATAGTGAGCTTAATCTAAATATAACAATATAATGGAATTTATTCAATGAAATTTATATAGAAGCAGTATTGACTAATATAGTTAAATCATATAAAATAATTCCGAAAGGTGAATTAAAACTTTGATAAATCAAAAAAAATGAATTAAAACTTGAATAAATTAAAAATGAATATAAATCTTTTGGGTTCGTAAAAGATTAAAAGGGAAGATTGGTGTAAATCCAACACAGCCCCCGCTACTGTAAGCACTACTTGTAAATAAATATGTCACTGATTTAAAATTGGGAAGACTATTTACAGGGTTTCATGTGTAAGTCAGGAGACCTGCCTAATTGAGCTTATTTGCGTTTTACTTCGGAGGGAGGTAGTAGCTGTATATTTTGTTGTGAAAATTTAGCTATCCTTTGGGATAGCTTTTTATTTTATCAAAAATTAATCAATTGAGGGGAGGACAGGTTTAAAGGCAAAAATGCCTTTAAACGAAAAAATTTATGAAAAAGAAAATAATAAGTATTTTAATAGCTTTAGGAATGATGACATCTTTTGCTGGATGTAAAGATGCCAACAAAAATTTAAATGATACGAGTAAAAATGATAAAAAAGTAGAAGAAAAAGGAAAAGAAAAAAGCAGTCAATATCCATTGAACATAAAAAATTATGATGCAGATGGAAATGAATATGAACTAAAAATAGATAAAAAACCAGAAAAAATTATAACTACCAATCAAACAACTACAGAATTATTACTTACACTAGGACTTGGTAAAAACATGGTAGGTACAGCATATTTAGATAATCCAGTTCTACCAGAACTTAAGGCTGAATATGATAAGATACCAGTTTTATCAGAAAAATATCCATCAAAAGAAGTTATTATTTCTAAAAAACCTGATGCTATAGTGGGATGGTCTTCAGCATTTTTTGAAAAAAATCTAGGTGATGTTAAAACATGGAATGAAAAAGGTATGACTACATTTATTCAAAGAAATACATTAGGAAAAAAATGTACAGTAGATAATATCTATAAGGATATAGAAGACTTAGGAAAAATATTTGATATAGAAAACAAGGCTAATGAAGTAATAACATCTATGAAAAAACGAGTAGAAGATGTCCAAAGTAAGATAAAAGGGAAAAAAGAAGCTAAAGTACTTGTGGTTGAAGGTATAAGTGAAAATAAATATTATGCTTACGGACAAAATTCTCTTGTAAATGACATGGTTAAAATGGCTGGAGGAGTTAATGTAGAAACCAATGAAAAAGGTGGAGAATATAGCGCAGAAAATATACTAAATAAAAATCCAGATGTAATAGTGCTTATACATTTTGAAACTCAAGTTAAGGATAACAAAGAAGCAGATGCCCTATTAAATAATAAAGTACTTAAAGATGTAAATGCTATAAAGAATAAGAAAATAATATACACTCCACTTGCAGAAACTTACGCTGGAGGGGCAAGAACTATAAACGGAATAGAAAGACTTGCAAAGGGATTCTATCCAGAATTATTTAAATAAGCAAAAATATTTTAATAAAAGAAAAATTAGAGGAGAATATCTGAAGAAATGGACAAGAAATGTAACGGGGATAAACAAAAGGTGATATTTAGAAAAAAAACATCTATAATGGTACTAGTTACAATTTTAATAGCATTTTTAGCTATATCAGTGATAATAGCCGTAATATTTGGGCCAGTTAAACTTCAAATTAAAGAGGTATTTAGAATAGTTGTATACAATATATTTAAAATACCTATAGGGGATAAACAAACTCTTGTTAAAGGAGTAAGTTATGAAATAGTATGGGGAATAAGATTTCCTAGGATATTACTAGGTGCTATAGTGGGAGCTGGTCTTTCTGTAGTTGGTGTTGTAATGCAAGCTATGGTTCAAAATACCTTAGCAGATCCCTATATACTTGGAATTTCTTCAGGGGCTTCTCTAGGAGCAACTTTTTCCATAATGATAGGAGTTACTAAATTTTTAGGAGGCAACTCCATAGGAATTTTAGCATTTGTAGGTGCCCTAATCTGTTCAATATGCGTATATACTCTATCAAATATTGGAGGAAGATGTTCATCAGAAAAGCTCATACTTTCTGGTGTGGTGGTAAGTGCCATATGTTCCGCCTTCACAAGTTTTATAATATTTATAGCGGGAAACGAAAGGGGCATTAGAAATTTAACCTTTTGGCTTATGGGCAGTTTAGCCAGTGCTTCTTGGAAGAATATTATTTTGCCTGCTGCTATTATAATAGTAGGAACCTTGTTTTTTCTAAGTCAGTTTAGAAATTTAAATGTAATGTTAATGGGGGACGAAACTGCTATAACTTTGGGAAAAGATTTAAATAAATATAGAAGAATATATATTATAATTACAGCATTAATGACTGCTACAATAGTATGTGTAGCAGGAACAATAGGATTTGTAGGACTTATAATTCCACATATTGTAAGAGGCTTTGTGGGATGTGACCATAGAAGACTTATTCCAATTAGTGCACTAGTTGGTGCCATATTTTTAATATGGACAGACGTTTTTTCAAGAACTGTAATGAAGGGTATGGAAATGCCTATAGGTATAATAACATCTATGCTGGGAGCACCTTTCTTCATGTGGCTTATGATTAAAAAATCTTATAATTTTGGGGGAAAATAAATGACTTTAACTGCAAAAGATGTGTGTGTAAATATAAAAGAAAACCAAATTATAAAAAATGTAAATGCAGAAGTTAGAAAAGGTGAATTTATAGGCATAGTAGGACCTAATGGCAGTGGTAAATCAACTTTTTTAAAAAGTATATATAGGGTAATAAAGCCTCAATGTGGTTTAATAAATTTAGACGGTAAAGATATTAGAAAAATCTCCTATAAAGAAACAGCTAAAAAAATGGCTGTGGTAGGTCAATTTAATGAATTTAATTTTGACTTTAATGTAGAAGAAATAGTTATGATGGGAAGAACACCTCATAAAAAAAGTTTTGATGGAGATAACATTGAGGATTATGAAATTATGGAAAGTTGTCTTAAAAAGGTCAATATGGAAGGCTACAAGAATAGAAAGTTTTCAACACTTTCTGGAGGGGAGAGACAGCGTGTTCTTTTAGCTAGGGCATTGGCACAGCAACCTAAAATTCTAATATTAGATGAACCAACCAATCACTTAGATATAAAATACCAGCTTCAACTTTTAAATATAATAGAATCTTTAAAGCTTCAAGTATTTGCAGCGCTGCATGATTTGAATTTAGCTTCTAGATATTGTGACAGAATATATGTTATGAATAAAGGGACGGTGGTTGCTGAGGGAAAGCCAAAAGAAATTTTAACTTCTAAGTTAATAAAGGATGTATTTGAGGTGGAAGCAGAAATTTTTGAGCATCCGGTTACCGGAAGAATGAATATAATGTATTTATAATTGTAATCAACCCATCCAGATTAGAAATAGGGATGGGTTGATTTTTAATATAATAAATTTTTGCTTAACTAACAGTAGATAAGGTACATGAAAATAAATAACAAGTCAAAGATGCAGGTATATTTTGTGTCAGACAAGGAAGCAGGTTCCGCCGCTAGTAGAACTATCGATGGGTTCTGCTGACGCAGTATGACGCAAAATACACTAGCATACTGACTTGTTATTTATTTGAATGTGCCTAAGGCTAATTCTTCATAGAATTCACAATGAGCAGTATTGAAATATGGCGTAACAAATATTCCAGCAATACCTAACGTAAACATAGAAAGTAAACTCCAACCTATAAAGCTAAGATACAAAGTAAATAGCCTACTTTTGTTTCCATCCATTAAATCTTTACTCCTATTAATAGCATCCATTGCATCTATTTCTGGATTATCACTCATAATATAAAGTGCCATGGAATATTTTAAAGCAGCAATAATTCCTGGAATAATAAAAAGCAGCGTCCAAAGAAATATAAATAAAATAGATAAAAGAGATAATGACAAGGCATTTATAAAATATTTAAAATTAGTGAAGGCAAAGAATAAATCTTTAATTTGTGCATCCTCTTTTCTGCATATCTTCAAGAAAAATCTGCTTAAACCTAATAATAATGGACCGTCTATTAATAATATGATTATTCTCACATATAGAGTATTAATGCTATCAAATACTGATAACTTATATATAATTGTTCTGTAAAAATCAAAAAAACTAACATTAGAAAAATATTTAGTAAGTATGGTGTCTAAATTGTTTATATTACTAAAAAGAGTTAATGTAAGGATTGAGTAAATAATACATGTGAGTATGGCTATAGTCCAATAACCATTGATTTTTCCTAAAGCATCTTTTTTTAGTCCACTTGAAGTCTTAATACCGACATACATTAAATTAGCCCCCTTCTGTATATAATATGATACATATATTACATATTATATCATTTATACAAAAATAAAGTAAAGACATTGCTGATAATGTACAGTTTACATACAATTTCTATTTGAATGTAAAATAGAAAATTAATAAATATAACAAATTATCCACAAAAATAATTTTAATTTGTTTATAAAACTTGTTGACAAATTTAATTTTGAAGAATATAATAATACAAAAGAATTCATAGTAAAATACTCGGAAATACCTTGAAGAAGGAAAGTAACGTAAATAAAGTTTTACAGAGAGGAAATCATTTGCTGAAAGATTTCTAAATGGAATTTATGTGAAGTGCCCTTTGGAGTTGTGTACCGAACTTATTTAGTAGGCTACACCGGGTTCACCCGTTACAGTGATAGAGCATAGCGCTGTGCTTGAAATGGAAGCTGGGATTTTTATTTATAGAAGTCCAATTAGAGTGGAACCGCGGATATAACTTCGTCTCTATTATTTAGAGAGGGAGTTTTTTGATTTTTTTAATAAATGTATAAAGTATATATGAAGGGAGTGAAAATTTAGTGGGCTTGTGTATTTATAATGAAGTTTATTGTGCCATAAAAATTGCTTATTTATATGGTCTTTAGTAGTTATAGTGCGCTTTCTCGCTAAAGATAAATAATGATTTATAATAATGTAATAGATATGATAGGTGCAACACCTTTATTTAAACTTAATAATATGGTAGAAGAAAACATGGCGGAGGTCTATGTTAAATTAGAAAAATATAATCCAGGCGGAAGTATTAAGGATAGAGCGGCCCTTGGTATGATAGAGAAGGCAGAAAAGGAAGGTCTACTAAAGAAAGGCTATACTATAGTTGAACCAACCAGTGGCAACACAGGCATAGCTCTTGCCATGATAGGAAAGTTAAAGGGTTATAAAGTAATAATAGTAATGCCAGAGACTATGAGTATAGAGAGAAGAAACATGATGAAGGCCTATGGAGCGGAACTGGTGCTTACAGAAGGCGGCAAAGGTATGAAGGGTGCCATAGAAAAAGCATTGGAAATAGCTAAGGATAAAGAGGGATACTTTATACCTCAGCAATTTGTAAATGAAGCTAATCCACTTAAACACTATGAAACCACAGCAGAAGAAATAATAGAAGATGTAAAAGATATAGATGTATTTGTAGCTGCTGTTGGAACTGGCGGAACAATAATGGGAATTGGTAAAAAACTAAAAGAATATAAGAAGGATTTAACAGTTATAGCGGTAGAGCCTGAAAAGTCACCAGTAATATCTGGTGGTGAAGCAGGATCACATAAAATACAAGGCATAGGAGCGGGATTTATACCAGATATATACCATGATGAACTAGTGGATAAAGTTAGTACCATATCCGATGAAGAAGCCTTTGAGTATGCAAGAAAAATGGGAAAAAAGGAAGGAATTTTAGTAGGAATATCCTCAGGAGCTAATATTGCAGCTGCCATAAAAATTGCCAAGGAAATAGGCAGGGGAAAAAAAGTTGTTACAGTAGCTCCTGATGGCGGAGAAAAATATCTTTCTATGGGATTATATGATTAATATTATAGAGTTAGGTAAGAAGTAAAAGGTAAGAAGTAAGAGGTAAGAACTTTTGAAAAAATTCAGTAAGCTGAATTTTCACCACAACTATTATTTACAAATTAATTATAAAAAACTCCTTGAGTTTTATCCTTAACTCTTACTTCTTAGCTCTTACCTATTACCTACTACTTACCTGGAAATTTCAAATTATAGTTAATTTGTAAAAGAGATTTATTCTTCATTTTAAATTTTATATTTTTATTTTATAACTGCGAAAGTTGAATATTTAATAAGATAATTAATAACGTAATTAATAATATAATTAGTATTTAATGGAGGTGAATTTAATGAGAAATCCATTTAAGTTATTAAAATATGATTTGAAAAATGCTATGGATAAAGACCCAGCTGCGAGAAATATGGTGGAAGTGTTCTTTTTATATCCATCCATTCACGCAGTGATACACTATAGAATAGCACATTTTTTATATAAAAAAAGATTCTTCTTTCTAGCTAGATTTCTATCACAGCTATCAAGATTTTTCACTGGAATAGAAATACACCCGGGAGCCACTATAGGCAAGGGATTATTTATTGACCATGGTATGGGCGTTGTCATAGGTGAAACTGCTGAAATAGGTGACAATGTAACTCTATATCATGGAGTCACCTTAGGAGGCACAGGAAAAGATAAGGGAAAAAGGCATCCTACAGTGGGCAATAATGTTACCATAGGCAGTGGTGCAAAAGTGCTGGGTTCCATATTAATTGGGGATGGTGCAAAAATAGGAGCCAATGCAGTGGTACTAAAAGATATACCAAAAGGAGCTACAGCCGTTGGTATACCAGCAAGAATAATCATTGAAAAATATCCATCAGTTATAGAAATAAGCGATTATTATGGAGAAAGAAAAAAGATATTTAATGAGATGGTTATATAGAAAATAAGCAGTAAGTAACTTTATGTTACTTACTGCTTATTTTCTATTAGGTTTTTAATATATTGAAGGTTAAATTCATCATTTACAATTTTATAATCTTTGGATCCATATTTATCACTAACATTGATAAATTCTAAATTATTATCATAGAGTTGTATGCTTACTGTATAATTAAATATATTTGAGCCATCATCTTTTTTTAAATATAAGTCAATACAATAGGAATCTCTTAGAGTACTGTATTTTTTATTTTTGATTTCAATAATTCTTAATTTTTTTAGATATTCCACTATTTTATCAAGGGTATTTTTATCAGTACAGTACACTTTTTTGTAATTTGATTCAGAAGGTGCATTATTAATGGACACTTCAGTAAGTTCAGCTTTTTTATATTGCTTTAAAATTACATTATAAAAAGAACCTTTTTTAGGTGATACTATATAAATAATACTAGCAATTAATAAGATACCTAGTATATTAAAAAATAATTTTTTACGCATATAACAGCCCCCTTTTTTTATAAAATAAATTTTTAATAATACATATGATTAAACCACAAAAAGGTATAATGTGATAGAATTATGCAATTTCTCCTCCATGACTTGCATAAGAGCTCGGAACAATAAATTTAATTTAAGAAATTCTAATCTTTTAGCCATATAAAATTATCTAACGCTCACATTCAGCGTCCTGCCTCAGGTTCGCTAGCCTGGCGTCCTTGCCAGGCTTACGATAATTTTATCTGTCTAAAAGAAGAGTTTCTAAAATTAAATTTAAATAGTTTCTTTGCTTATTATGCAAGTCATTCCAGAGAAATTTCATAATTCAGGTAATGTAATGCTTTTTGTGGGATAATCATACATATATTTTTAATTTGAATTTATAAATGCTTCTTTATAATATTATATCATTTTTAAAGTTAATATTTACCTTTTGTTCTAATTTAAATGATATGCAATGGTTAACAATTGTATGCAATATCAATAAAGTGTTAGGAAGTATATTTATTGTTTGAATAAACCACATTCCTTTTAGACAAAATATATTTGTAATGAAAAGATATTAAAAGGAGTGTTTAAAATGGGAGTAGTAACCAACGTAACTGACAAATATCAAACCTGTATAGATGCTTGTGGTAGATGTGCTCAAGCATGCTTTGAATGTTTTGATGCTTGTCTTCAAGAAGTAGATGTTATTGCAAGAAAAAATTGCATAAAAGTCTTAGTTGAATGTGGAAAGATGTGCAGCATGTCAGCAGCAGTTATGTCAATGAGTGGTGAATTTGCAAAACAACAATGCAACCTTTGTGCTGATATTTGTAACAGATGTGCCCAGGAATGTGCAACATTCAAAGATGACCATTGTCAAAAGTGTGCAGAAGAATGTCGTACATGTGAAAAAGAATGCAGAAACATGGGTGCAAGATAATAAGTCCATAACGTAAAAATTCGAAATGGATGGATAAAAATTTACTAAAAATAAGTTTGATATAATGATATGATAATAAAAATAAAGCAGTAAGTAACATAAGGGTGCTTACTGTTTTGCTTTTATGGTTAAAATTACCACATATATTAACACATAAAATATTTCACTAAGTACAAAACTAAAAGAGAATGTAAATAATAAAATATAGTTTTGTGCCATATACAAAATGTATAAACTGGAGGGAAAATTTTATGTTGAATTGGAGAAATATTGTTTTGTCATCTATAGTGGCAGGGACTCTTATAGCACCAACAGCTACCTATGGCGTAGTTAATTTAAACAACAGTTTTGTTGAAAGCTGCAAAATATACAATGAGCCAAATGGTGAGCAAGAAAAATGTCCAAATTGTAAAGAAGAGCATGAAATATTCCAAAAGCGCATGGAAGATAGAATGGAAGAAAGAAGTAAACTCATAGAGGAAGCAGATAAAATAGTTCCAGGAATTAAAGCTCAGTGGCAGCAAGCTGTTAATGAAAGAAGAGAATTACTAAATAAATTAAGAGAAAATAGAGCCCATAAAGATGAGGGTACAAAGAAAGATAGAAAGGAAAAAGAAAGAATAGAGAAAAATGGATCAGAGAAGCAGCGAGAAGAAAAAGAAAAGAGCGAAAATAGAGAAAAAATAAAAGAAGCTAATAAGAAAAAATGGGAAGATTTAAATGAAGCCGTAAAAGCTAAAGATGCCCAAAAGGTTAGAAGCAGTTTCGACCTAATACTTCAATCTATGAAAGAAAGAAATGAAAAGTTATCAGAAAAAATAAATAATGCTAAAGAATAGTTTAAAAGCTCTCACAATGGTGGGGGCTTTTATTTTAATATGTTGCTAATGCCTAAAAATGTTATTCTTTATATATACACATAGATTCTAGAGCTATAAAGGGTAATTTTTATAATATACAAAATCTTAATAAAAAGAAAGTAGTATGTGAAAAGAGAATTAAAAAGTAAGACATGATATAATTTAGTTACTATATTGAAGGGGGTACAGCAGCATGAGCAGCATATTGTTAGTTGAAGATGACAGCATATTAGCATATAGCGTGGAATATACACTAAAGGGTGAAGGATTTAATGTAAAGTGTGCGGAGAATGTAAAAAAGGCTAAGAAGAGTTTTAAAGAGCAAAGCTTTGACTTGATAATTTTAGATGTAATGCTTCCAGATGGCAATGGATATGAGCTTTGTAAGGACATAAGAAATGTATCCGAAGTACCCATAATTTTTCTAACATCCTGTGATGAGGAGGCTAATGTGGTTATAGGATTGGATATAGGAGCTGATGATTATATAACCAAGCCTTTTAGAATAAAAGAGTTAATATCAAGAATTAAAGCTATACTTAGACGTAATAAAAGAGTTTTAAATAATTCAGATGTATTAATTTCTGGAGATATAAAAGTGCAAACACTCCAGGGAAAAGTTGAAAAGAATAATGAGGAAATAGTACTTACAGCACTAGAATATAGATTACTTTTAATTTTTATAAAGCATCCCAATCAGATACTAAGTAGAAATATTATATTAGAGGAATTATGGGATAGTGAAGGTGAGTTTGTAGATGATGATACTCTTTCAGTATATATAAGAAGACTTAGAGAGAAGATTGAGGATAATGCAGCAGAGCCTAAATATATAACTACCCATAGAGGATTAGGATATAAATGGAGCTACAAGATAATTAATTAGTAACAAGGTATATTTGGAGGGGAGCAATATGGATTCAACTTTAAAAAATCCTGAAATGAAAAGTATATTTGCAGGGCTTATATATTTGTTCTTTAACTACCAATTTTATGAATTAAATAAAAATATAGCAAATCAAAATTCTATTATAATAGGAAAGATATTATATGAACACCCTGAACTGGAAAATAGCATTGTAAAATATGTAACAAAAGAAGCCACAGAAGGGGAGGTAATGAAGGGGAAGAAGATATTAAAACAGTATGGTTATCATGAAAGTATGAAAATAACTTCTCAGCCCCTACTTAAAAATTTCTATGAAAGCTTTAAAGCAAAATATATTTTAGCATTTATATTAGGTTTTATATTTTTAATTTATGTAGTTATATTAGAATATAAAAATATATTTAAAAAGATAAAAGATATATCAATTGCCTCAGAAAAAGTTATAGAAGGTGATTATAGCTTAGTATTACCCGAAGACCAGGAAGGTGATTTTTCAATTTTAGCTAATAATTTCAACTTAATGTCTCAAAGACTTAAACTAAGTCTACATAAACTACAAGAGGATAAGATTTTTCTAAAAAATATAATTTCAGATATCTCTCATCAATTAAAAACTCCTCTAACATCTTTGTTTACAATTAATGAACTTCTATTAACTCGTAAGGAAATGAAAGAAGATATAAAAATAGATTTTCTACAAAAAAGTCAATCACAATTAAATAGGATGGAATGGCTAATAATAAATTTATTAAAAATAGCTAGACTTGAAGCTGAAGCTATAAATTTTAAAAAGAAAAATATACTTGCAATAAATTGTATTGATAAAGCTTTAAGTAGTTTGAAATTTAAAAGCCACGAAAAACACCAAAAAATAACTATAACTGGAGATGTGCATAATGTACATTTTTATGTTGATGAACAATGGACAACGGAGGCAATATTAAATATTATAAAAAATTGTATGGAACATACAAAAGAATGGGGAGAAATAAAAATAAATGTCTTAGAAACCCCTTTGTTTAGTAGAATTACCATTGAGGATAATGGAGAAGGTATAGATAAAAAGGATCTACCTCATATATTTGAAAGATTTTATAAAGGAAGTAATTCTGTGAAAGCAGAAAGTGTAGGTATTGGTCTGGCACTGACTAAAATTATTATAGAAAATCAAGGGGGAAGTATATGGGTAACAAGTGAAAAGGGGAAGGGAAGTAAATTCGATATTACCTTCTTAAAGACCATAATATAGAAAGCTTACTAAATAGTAAGATAAAAAACACCTTCCTGTAAGTTTGAAATTTTATAATAATATAGAAGCACAAAGTAGAGGCGGTATATGAAATAAAATAATATTTCAAAATAGGGAGGAAAAACATAATGAAGTATCAGGGCATAGTTAAGGATGAGGTGATGGAAGCATGAGAAAATATAGTTCTATCACGTATAGATATTTAAAAGGGCAAAAGAAAAGGACTACCCTTACAATAGTAGGGATAGTTCTGTCAGTTGCGCTTATTACAGCTATAGGTACAATGTTAGTAACCATGAGAGGGAAATGGATAGATGATGCTATAAAGGAAAAGGGACATTATCATGCAAAATTTATTCAGGTACATGGGGAAAAGGTCAATAAAATAAATAATAACGTGAATGTGGACAATATATCAGTAACCAATGAAGTTGGTACAAGTGTAATATCATCTGTAAGTAAGGAGGAAAGAAATAATAATTCTTTTGCTCTTTCGCGGAGATATTTGGATATAAAAGCTTATGATAACAGAGCATTAGGGATGCTTCCTATTAATATAAAAAAGGGTAGGCTTCCCAAAAATGAAAATGAAATAATACTAGAATATTGGACACTTGATTATTTCCCCGGAAAACCCAAGATAGGATATAAGATTAAATTATCCATGGGAAACAGAAGAGTAAAAGAGATAGATGATGATAATAAAGGAGAAACTCGGGACACCTTTACCAAAACAGGAGAAAAAGAATATACAATAGTGGGTATTATAGAATCTAAGTTTTCATGGCCAGGCGGTTACTATGCCAAGGGCATTACTTTTTTAGATGAAAATAATCTAGAAAAAGATAAAAAATATGAAGTATACGCAAAAATGAATTCTGTTAAGGATGTGAACGAAAAATCTGAAGAAATAGCAAAAAGTCTAAATCTTAAAGGAGGAAAAACATTAGAAAGACCAGAAAATCATAAAGTTGAATATAATGAGAATCTTTTAAGATTATATGCTGAAAGTTTAAATGAGTCTGCAAATAAAGGATTAATAGCTGTGGTGACATTTATAGTAGTTTTAATCATTATAAGTACTGCGGCAGTTATATATAATATACTTAACATATCGGTTTTAGAGAGGATCTCACAATTTGGCATACTCAGATGTACAGGAGCATCTCCAAGGCAAATAAAAAAGTTAGTTTTAAAGGAAGCATTGATTTTAAGCGCCATAGGTATACCTTTAGGACTTGCTAGTGGAGTGCTAGCTATGGAAATAGTAATTGGCATAGTTAAAATATTAGTAGAACAAGAAATAAAAATAGTTATATCACCTATTGTATTCATAATAGGCATTATATTAGGATTAGTTACAATTTATTTATCTGCCATAGGACCAGCTAGAAGGGCTTCTAAAGTTTCACCTCTAGAGGCTGCAAGAAATACAGGAAGTTTAAAAAAAGAAAATCTAAAAAAGGTCAGAAAATTTAAGATAATCTATAGGATTTTTGGAATAGAAGGACAAATTGCCTATAAGAATCTTAGAAGAAATAAAAAGAAATTTAGAGTTACAGTATTTTCATTAGTTATCAGTATAGTACTTTATATAGTTTTCGGAAGTTTTGCAAGTCTTGTGTTTAAGATGGGAGCAGTAAAGGAAAATGATATTAAGGATTTTATGGTATGGAGAAATGGAAATGCAGATAGAGAAATAAATGCTTCCACTTGTGATGAAATTGCAAAACTTAAAGATGTAGAAAAAGTATATAAAGTTATGAGAACTAATAAAACCATTCCAGTATCCAAGGAAAAAGTAAATCCTAAATTATTGGAATTAAGACCTCACTTAAAAAGTCAAATAAAAAATGAACATTTAGTTTTTGATGGTAACATTTTAATTTCCTATGAAGATAATATACTACCGGAACTTAAAAGATACCTTAAGGACGGTACTGTAGACAAAGAAACATTAAATAATGAAAATGGAGTAATAATTATAAAGACAAATAGGCTATATGATAATGATACGAAAAAAACTACCATGTTAGATGCAGTAGATTTAAAAGTTGGGGATGAAATTAAAATTTTAAATGATAATTATTCAGAAAATAGTAAAAGTAATGATAAAGAAGATACCAAAACTGTTAAAGTTGTAGGAATCCTAGAAAAAGGAATTTTAGAAAATGAGTATAACTATAACAGTGGAATAATCTTAATAACTTCTAATAAGGTATATAAAAAGCTTACTGGAAATAACCATATTGATAAATTATTTGTTCAACTAAAAAAAGATCATAACAAGGATAATGTAGCAGATTACCTAAAGACATTAAATAAAAAAGATCCTAGATATCAGTATGTAGATGCTGCAGAGCAATCAAAAGAAAATAGGCATAGAGCCATAGCAATTAACATATTTTTATATGGCTTTGTGGTAGTGATAAGTTTAATAGGCTGTTTAAATATTATAAATACCATAAGTACAAATTTAATGCTTAGAAAAAGAGAATTAGCAATGATGATGGCAGTAGGCATGGATAAGTTTAAAATGAACAAAATGGTTTGTATTGAAGGAATATGCTATGGTGTAATAGCGTCATTATATGGAGCTGTTATAGGAACAGCACTTTCATATAAATTATTTACACTAATGACTAATTTCACAGACTTTCAGTGGGTATTCCCTGGAAAGCAAATTTTAACAGCTGCCCTTGGGGCTATAATCATTTCCCTTGTATCTACCTATCTACCTTTAAGAAAAATAAACAAGGGAAATATAATTGAAAATATTAGAGCGGAGGAATAGAAGCTGCTATAATATACTGAAAGTTACGAAATACATTTTATAGTATTTTGTTCAAAGGATATTAAATATAGGGTATACTATTAATATAAGCAAAAACTATTTAGGATTGAGGAGTGAGAGTAAATGAAAAGAATACCCTATGGCATTTCCAATTTTGAAGTTTTAAGAGGGGAAGATTACCTTTATGTGGATAAAACTTCGTATATAGAATTATTAGATATGTACGCTCCTTATAATTTTTTTATAAGGCCTAGAAGGTTTGGAAAAAGTCTCTTTATATCCATGCTCGAAAATTACTATGATATAAATAAGAAGGATAAATTTGAAGAACTATTTGGGGATTTATATATAGGTAAAAATCCTACGAAAAATAGAAATAAATTTCTTGTTTGGAAAATAAGCTTTGCAGGAGTAGATGCAGGGCATGGGGAAGAAGAATTAAGAAAGAGTTTTAATTTTAAGGTTGCATCAGCGGCTAGGGAATTTTTATATAAATATGGGGAGCTTTTAGGTGAAAATAAATTACCCATTGAAAATATGAGTGCAGAAATGATAGTAGCTCATATAAGCATGCTTAGTAAAATAAATAATAAACAAGTATTTGTTTTAATAGATGAATATGATAACTTTGCCAATGAACTGATTACAGGAGGAAGACAAAGTACTTATAGTAGTATACTTCATGGTGAAGGTTTCGTTAAAGTTTTCTATAAGGCTATAAAAGATGCCACAGCAGACAATTTTAATAGGATATTTATGACTGGTGTAAGTCCTATAATGTTAGATGACTTAACTAGCGGATTTAATATTACCATGAACTATACTTTAGACCAAAATCTTAATGCTATGATGGGTTTCACAAGGGGTGAGCTTTCATGGATAATGGATCAGGTAGGTATAGAAGATGTAGGTCTTAGAGAAAAGATATGTGCTGATATGACTAAGTATTATAATGGATATAAATTTAATAAGAATGGGAAATCAGTTTTTAATCCAGATATGTCTATGTACTTTCTTAACAAATATTTAGCGTATAATGAATATCCAGAAGAAATGATAGACAACAATGTAAAAACGGATTATGGAAAGGTGAATCAATTAGCATATAATTTTAATGACAGAGAAGCTCTAGAGGAAATAATGACCACAGGAGAAACCTCTACTATGCTGGTAGATAGGTTTAATATTCATACTATGTATAGTGTAAAAGAAAACTTTAAGTCATTACTTTTTTATCTTGGTATGCTCACAATAAAAGAGCAGGGACCTCTTGGAACTGTACTTAAGGTGCCAAACTACGTTATAAAAACAATATACTGGGAGCAGTATTTTCAAAGAATAAATGAAGAATATAATATTCAAATACAAAATGTAAGAATAGCTGTCAATGAAATGAGAATGCACGGAGATATAGAGCCTTTAGAAAAACTTCTAAGTGACATACTAGAGGATTTATCCAATAGAGATTTAATTAAAATGGATGAAAAGAATGTAAAGATGATGCTTTTAACTCTTCTAGGTGTAGACAGTACTTATTTTATAAAAAGTGAAGATGAAAATAATAATGGCTATGTGGATATAATGCTTAAAAGAAAGATTCAGTTTAAGGATATAACTAAATTCCAGTGGATTATTGAACTAAAATATATAAAAGAAAGTGAAAGAGATACCTTAGAAATGGTAAAAGAGCAGGGGTTAAAACAACTTCAAAGCTATGTAGAAAGTAAAATGGTTCAAGAAGAACTTGGAGATGAAGATTTAAAGAAAGTATTGATTATTGTGGTAGGTAAAAAGGATATTTATACTGTAGACATATAGAAGTAAAGAAATAGGGGCAGTTAACAAGTTTCATGAAAAATTTGTTAACTGTCCTTTTAATCATAAACTTTTTCCAATATTATATTCTCATCAAAACCACCACGCTCACTTCTTTTATGATAACATTTATCCAAAAGATCCTTTTCAGAATAGCCTAAATTTTTACTAAGGGAAGAACTTTTATGTGAAATCAATGGCTATAATAGAAATACATTCAGATAAACTTATAAAAAGTTAGTATTATATAATAATAAGGATAATTATTATTATATAATTAAGGAATAGAAATATGAGTTTATACAATATTAAGTCAAGATTCATAAAATAATAAACAGAAAGGAATGATGTAAGTGATGATTAACATTAATAATGCTGAGTTATGGTATGAGCTTTTAAAATAGGTTATGGTATTCATTATGTATATGATTTTTTATATAAGTACAGGTTAATTTCTCAAGAGGCTTATGAAAGTAGTTTACAAATTATTGAAGAAAAAAGAAAATTGGTCTTAAAGTCTATGAATGAAGAATCATGGAAATATAATTTTGTATGTATATGGAATAAGGCAGATTCTATAGATGTTAATGATTATACTGCTGAAAAAGATTTTATAGAAAAAACATTTTATGTTAATATTGATTTTAAAACATATATGCCAAAAGAATATATGGAATCCTTTAAAAGGATAGAGAAAAGAATAAAAGAAAAGGAACGAGAAAGTAAAACTATACGAAAAGAAATTAATATTGGTAGAAATGATCCTTGTCCATGCGGCAGCGGCAAAAAATATAAAAAGTGTTGTGGAAAATAGAAAGGAGAGTATATTGTGATAGAACCATCAAAATTAGAACAAGAATTTAAAAAGGTTGAAAAGCAAAATTATGCTTTCAGAGCATATTTAAAAAATCATGCAGATTCGGATGAATTAGATAAGCAATTTTTAGAGCTTCATAATGAATTATTTAAAGATTATGATTGTAGCAAATGTAGAAATTGTTGTAAAGTATATTCAATAACACTTCAAGAAAGTGAAATAGAAGAGGCTACAAAGCTACTTAAAGTTACAAAAAAAGAATTTATGGATAAGTATATGAAAATGACTGTTGATGGATATGAGGTAAAAGAAAAGCCATGTTGTTTTTTAACTGAAAATGGTGCTTGTAAAATTGAAAAGTGTAAACCAGAAGAATGTAGAGAATATCCATTTACAAATAATCCAGATAGATTATTTAGCTTGCTTAGTATAGTTAGTTTTGCAAGTGTTTGCCCTGTAGTTTTTGAAATGCTGGAAAGATTGAAGGAAACTTATGGATTTAGGGGAAGAGGACGTTATTAATTTATATATCTTAAATTATTAAAAAATAGTTTTACTGGAACTGGTGTTGTTGCAGAGGTTATGGGAGAAATATACTATTTGTAACATAGAATAGCTTAATTAAGTAACTGCAATTCGTAATATACAATTTATACACTAATTCTAAAGAAAGATATGTAGTACTGAATTTATATTTAGTTTAGAAATAGAAGATGAAATTATGGCAGAAGGGACCACCAAGCATGCCTTTGTAAACAACGATTTTAGAATTATCAACATTAAAAAGAAAATGCCAGAGTTATGGAGTAAACTAGAAAAACTTTATCAAAAGTAAAGAAATTATTTTGTAAATTAAAAGATAATATATTTATTAAAGTAAATAAGAAAAACTTGTTAAAAATAAAGAAATTCAGTAAAAAAATAGGAGCGGTTAATAAGTTTTATAGAAAATAGACTAAAAGGATATTAATTCTAAATAACAAGACTTATTAACCATCCTTTTTTATACTAAATTTGCATTATTAAAAATCTTTTAAACTTATGTAATTTTAATAGAAAATTTGTGAAAAACAACAAAAAAGAGAAATATATGTTAAAATTGAATTGAAAGGAATTGTGTTTAAAGTAAAGATTTTTAATTATCAATAAGGGAGGTGAGTTCTATGATAATAGGTAATAATCAAAAAATAAGCATTTTTGCAAATCACAATTTTTCTTCTTCACAGAATAAAAAAGATAGTTTAATAGAAGGAATCCAAAAACAAATAGAAAATGTACAAGAACAGATGTGGAAAATATCTGAAAATGAAGGTTTATCAACAGAACAAAAACTAGATATGCAAAAGGATTTAAGAGAGCAGTTAGATGAGCTAAATAAACAGCTAATGGAAAGAAATATGGAAGTACAAAAAGAAGAAAAAGAAAAAAGAGAAAAAGAATCGCAAGAGCAAATGAAGAATAAATCTGTAAAGGACGAATACATAGCAAACGGTAATGAGGGAATAAATTTAATTTCCTTATCTTCATCATTAAAGAAAGTAAGTGCCCAAAATGGTGTAAAGACAAAAATAAAAGGACAAGCAAGAGTATTAGCAAATGAGATTAAAATAGATGAGGGCCGAGGACTTGATGTAACAAACAAAAAAGAAAGATTATCTGAGATTAACTCAAAAATTAAAAGTATCAACAAGCAAATACAAAACTCTATAAAAGATGTAAATGATGAAATCAAAAAAGTTAATGGACAAGCAAAAGAAAAAGGTGAAGTAAAAGAAAATGAAGAAGTAGTAAAAGAAGATAAAAATGAAAAACATAAACAAATAAATGGCAACAAAGTTAAAGAAAATTCTACCGAAATGGAATTAACAAAAAGAGTAAATACTTATGTATAAATAGTGTATGGCGATTATAAAATGACCGCCGCGCCTGTAAAATAGTTATCCTTTTTAAATTTTAATCATAAACTTTTTCCAATATTATATTCTCATCAAAACCACCACGCTCACTTCTTTTATGATAACATTTATCCAAAAGATCCTTTTCAGAATAGCCTAAATTTTTACTAAGGGAAAATATAACTTCCATAATATCTGCTAGCTCTTCTAAGTTCTTATCAGTATGAAATTCTAAAACTTCCTCATCCAGCTTTTTTTCTAAAAGGGATAAAGCTTCATTAGAATCTGCAATGTGAATATCACATTTTCTACCGGAATTTTTGATTATTTCAGGTATTTTATCGCGTACAAGTTTGTTGTATTGTTTCATGAAAAAACCTCCTAAGTAATATATCCTAGGGCTATCTACCGTAATGAGTAAATATTTTAATAAAGTAGGATATAAAAGTAACTACACCCTAAGATTAAGATAAGTAAAAGATATTATCTTTAATTTTAGAACTTTGTTTATATAAAACATTATAATATTAATTTTAGAATAAGAGAAGGCAATTAATAATTTTATTCCATACGAAGAGGTAGCATTTTTGCAAATTGACAATGTGACAACCTTATGATAATATTAAGTTGTTACTTAAAAATTGGAGGGATGAAATGATACAATTCAAAAGTCTTTCAAAGGACTTTAAAACAAAAGAGGTACTTAGGGATATATCCTTAAATATCGAAGAGGGAAAATTAGTTGCCGTCATTGGAGAAAGTGGTTGTGGCAAAACCACATTGCTAAAAATGATAAACGGTCTTATCAAGCCTACATCAGGCAAAATATTCATTAAAGGTCAGGATATTCAGCAGTTGAATGTTATTATGTTACGAAGAAAAGTCGGCTATGTAATTCAGCAAACGGGACTCTTTCCTCACATGACAGTACGTGAGAACATTGAGATTATTCCCAAAGTCCAGAAAAAGGACAAAGATGAGATAGCTAAAAACACATTGAAACTCATGTCTATGGTTGGGCTCAGTGGTGATGAGTTCTTAGATAGATACCCTACGGAATTGAGTGGTGGTCAACAACAGAGAATTGGTGTAGCACGAGCTTTTGCTACAAATCCAGAAATAATATTAATGGATGAACCTTTTTCTGCACTGGATCCTATTACAAAATCTGATTTACAGGATGAACTTGTAGAATTACAATCAAAACTAAAGAAAACTATTGTTTTTGTAACGCATGATATGGATGAGGCAATCAAAATTGCTGATATGATTTGCATTATGAGGGATGGTAAAGTTCTTCAGTATGATACTCCAGAAAATATATTGAAAAATCCAAAAGATGACTTTGTTTCAAACTTTATAGGGAAAAATAGAATATGGGCATCTCCTGAATTTATTAAAGTTGAAGATATTATGATTGAAAAACCTATAATAGCTTCTAAGGAGTTACCAATTTTTAAATGCATAGATAAGATGAAACAGCGAAAGGTGGACAGCTTATTGATTGTTGATTATGACACAAGAGAACTGCGAGGAATTGTGAAAGCCAAGCGTCTACGAAATATTCAAGATAAATCACAGGCAGTAAGCACTGTTATGGAAGTAAGTTACCCAAATCTTTTGCCCACAGATACAATTTTGGACGCCTTAAAAATTTTCAATCAATATCACACATCTACTGTTCCTGTCATTGACCGGACACATATACTTAAAGGGTTAGTTACACGAAGTAGCCTTGTTACTACCTTAAGTCAGCAGTATCTTGACGTGGAGTTGGAGTAGTATGAATTTATTTGAATATATGAATACGAACCACTCCCAAATCCTCAGCTTGCTAATAGAACATGTGAAATTAACAGCAATTTCTGTAGGACTTGCTATCATTATAGGTGTTCCATTAGGAATATTAATTTCTTATGTGAAAAAAGCTAACAAACCTATCTTAGCAATAGCCAATGTAGTACAGGCAATTCCAAGCATGGCATTGTTAGGTTTTATGATTCCACTTTTAGGAATAGGGACACTACCGGCAGTAGTCGCAGTTATTCTTTATTCTCTGTTGCCTATTATCAAAAATACATATACAGGAATAGATAATATTAATCCTCAGACACTAGAAGCAGCAAAAGGAATCGGATTAACAAAGTTTAAAATTTTAACCAAAATCCAAATTCCATTGGCATTGCCTATGATTATGGCAGGGGTTAGAATTTCTGCTGTAACAGCAGTAGGTTTAATGACTATGGCAGCATTTATTGGTGCTGGTGGCTTGGGATATCTTGTTTTTTCAGGTATTAGAACTGTTAATAATAATCAAATTCTTGCGGGAGCAATTCCTGCATGTATACTGGCACTGACTGTAGATTTTTTGGTGGGATTGGTAGAAAAATTGGTTACTCCTATAAGTTTGCAAAAGGGTGATAACACTATAAAATATAAAAAGAGAAATATGCAAAAAATAATTTTGACTATTTCAGCAATTCTGGTTATATGTGCATTTGTATTTACTTCATTCAACGGAGCAATAAAAAATAAGAAAGTTATTTCTATTGGTTCTAAGGATTATACAGAACAGGCTATTCTCGGTAACATGGTTGCGGATGTGATTGAATCGCATACAGATATTTCTGTACAGCGAAAATTAGATTTGGGTGGTACACAGGTTTGTTTTTCGGCACTGAAAACCGGCGATATTGATATGTACATTGAATACAGTGGGTCTGCTTATACTGATACACTAAAGCACACTCCAATTAGCGATACACAGAAGGTTTATAACACTGTAAAAAAGGAGCTTAAGGATTTATATGGTATTGATGTGTTGAAACAAATGGGTTTTAATAACACTTACGTTCTTGCAGTAACACAGGAAACCTCAAATAAGTACAAGCTTGAAACTATTAGTGATTTTGCTAAGGTTGCAAATAAGTTGAAATCAGGAACTGTATTTGAGTTTTCCAATCGTGAAGATGGACTGTCAGGTTTACAGAAGACGTATGGATTTAAGATGGGAGAGTCTATTACCTTGGACGGAGCACCTAGATATACTGCACTGGTGAATAAGGAAGTAGATGTCATCGATGCATTTGCAACAGATGGACTACTTAAAAAATTTGATTTAAAAACCCTTAAGGACGATAAGTCATTCTTTCCACCATACTATGCAATGCCAATTATAAGAGAAGATACCTTGAAAAAATATCCAGAAATTACTCCTATTTTGGACAAGTTAGGTAATGTTCTTACAAATGAAGTTATGATGGAACTAAATTATAAGGTTGATGAATTACAACAAAACCCAGATACTGTTGCAAGGGAATTTTTAAAGGAACAGGGATTAATAGCACAATAGTAGTTACGTTGTATGAAAAACATAATAATCAATAAGTTTTAAAACTTAAAAACAGAGAAATTTGACAAAGTAGTATTGGATATAAAAAAATATATAAAAGTTTAAATTTAAACAGTTCCTTTGCTTCTTATGCAAGTCATTCCAGAGAAATTTCATAATTCAGGTAATATAATGCTTTTTGTGGGATAATCATTATATGCAATATTCTATATAAATTAGATAATTATTAGTAATCTTAATGAAACGTATTGGCAAATATATAATGCTAGTACGTTTTTTTATAATTTTAGCAAAGAGAAAGAAATTTGGGGAATATTGTGGTAAAATTTATTTGGAAGGGATTTAATTTAAAGTAAGTATTAATATTATAAGTAAGTTTAAGGATGAGAAGGTTATAATTTAGTATTAATTAATTTTAAATCTGTAACTATTCAGCTAACCTAAATAATTATTATTTTAATTTAGAATATCCCTTGATTTTAAATTTGAAATGTAAAATTATTGATTACAACGTTCAATAGTTAATTATTAGTGAATGTAGAAATATATATTGAAATTCTAAGGAGACATTTGATTTATGAATAAAGATAATATAAAGCTTGGAAGTATTGCTGAGGATTTATTTGTAGATATATTTGGAGAAACCTTTGGGGAGGAGAATACGAAATATCTTTTTATTCAATATCCTGTGGCGGATATATATGGCAATCATAGATATATTGACTTTGCTTTAGAAAGTGAAGGAGAGAAAATTGCCATTGAAATAGATGGTGGAACTTATCACGATCCTTCAAAAATTTCTACAAATAAATACTATGATGATTTACTTAAACAAAATAGTTTAGTATATGGAAATTGGAAGGTGTATAGATGGCCCTATAAAATTCTTTTGGAGCAAAGAGAAAGAGTTAAGGACGAGCTTTTAACTTTTCTAGGAGAACTTCCAATGTTCATGGAAAATGAAGATTTTCTTCCAGAGCAAAAGGGAAGGACATTTATATTAAAGGATCATCAAAAGGAAGCTTTGGAGAGTCTTGAAGATATGAGAGAAAAGGGAGAAACCATAGCGCTTTTGTATCATGCTACAGGTACTGGGAAAACGATTACGGCAGTATCGGATGCTAAAAAGGTTGGAAAAAAGACTTTATTTTTGGCACATACTAAAGAACTTATCGGACAAGCTGAAAAAGTCTTTGGAGAGGTATGGGGCGAAGTGGCTTGTGGAACATTTACAGGAGATGTTAAGGAAAAAGATAAACAAGTGGTGTGTGCTACGGTGCAGAGTATAAGCGGAAACTTAGAAGAATTTAACAGAGAAGATTTTGGATATATAATTGTGGATGAAGCCCATCATGGCAGTGCTGAGACTTACAGAAAAATTTTAAGATACTTTAAGCCGCAATTTATATTAGGACTTACAGCTACTCCTGAGAGAAGTGATGGAGAAGAAGTATTAAATATATTTAAAAATGTAGCTCATAGATTGGATTTAAAAAAAGCTGTAGAACTTGGCGAATTAGTACCTATAAGATGTATTAGGGTAAAAACTAATGTAGATATAAGAGATGTGAGAATTCATGGAATAAAATATAACACTCAGGACTTGGAAAGCAAGTTATTTATACCAGAGAGAAATAAACTTATTGTAGATACTTATTTAAAATTTGCAAAAGGAAAGCAGACGGTGGTTTTTTGTGCAAGTGTAGCCCATGCAGAAGAAATAGGAACTTTGTTTAAAAATTCAGGGGTAAGGGCAGAAGCGGTTTCAGGAAGATTAAAATCTAGAAAACGTGAAAAGATTCTAAAAAGTTATGAAAAGGGAGAAATAAATGTACTATGTGCCTGTGACTTATTAAATGAAGGATGGGATAGCCCTAAAACAGAAGTCTTATTTATGGCAAGACCAACCATGTCAAAAACCATATACATGCAGCAGCTAGGCAGAGGTACTAGAAAAAGTGAAGGTAAAGAATATTTGATGGTATTTGACTTTATTGACAATGCAGGTTTATTTAATATGCCTTATTCCTTACATAGAATGTTTAACATAGAAAAATATATTTCTGGCAGTTTAGTTTTAGCAAAGGACAAGGATAAAAGAATGGAAGAGCAGATGCTTTTAAGAGGCGAAAAACCAGAGGCAATACTAGATTTTCCAGTAGATGTTACGGACTATGAGTTAGTAGATTTATTTAACTGGCAAGAAAAAGTTAAGGGAATGATTTCACAGCTAGAATTTGTGAGAATGGTGGACGTGCAAAGTGAAACTTTAAGTAGGTACATAAAAGACGGAAAAATTAAAACGGATTTAGAAGTACCTATGGGCAGCAAAACTGTAAGGTATTTTAATGAAGATACAGTAAAGAAATATGCCAAAGAATTCGGTTGGGATATAATAAATGCATCCAACATGAAAGAAAAGTTTATGGAAATGGTAAAGACCATGGACATGTCTTATTCCTACAAGCCAGTGTTACTAATGGCTATGCTAGAGAACGTTAACGAAAAGGGAAAGGTTCTTATAGATGATATAGTAGATTATTTTATAGATTTTTATGAAGATAGAAAAGCAAGACATTTAGTAGTTGAAAAGAAAAAAAGCCTTTACTGCAGAGAAAAATACTCCAAAACAGAAGTTAAGAGAAACATATTTGCTAACCCCTTTAAGCGATTTGAGGATATGGGATTTATGAAGAAGTCTAAAGATGCTGAATATGTGGAGTTTAATTATTATGTGTGGAAGAAGCTTTCGAGGGAGGAAAGGGTTTGGATTGGGAAGTGGTGTGAGGGAAAGTTGGAGGAGTATTATGGGAGGATTAAGTAATAAATTCAAAGAAAAATATGTTGAATGTAAAAAAACATGAATTTTCTATAAATTCATTAATATATTATTGGGGGGATTGTATAAATGGACAAAGAATTATTAGAATGGATAATAGATGAAATGACTGAAACTCGTTTACAAGATATATGCAAAATAGCTAATGTGAAAATACCAGGTTTTAGGAGTATTAGAAAATATCCTAAAATGTTAATCGTGCCTAATTTATTAAAAAATAAGAATCAATTATTTGAATATTTAAAGCAATTGGCTGATGACTCAGAAGAAAACAGTGAATTTCAGGGCAAAGATATACAAGAAATAGAATCCAGTATTGATATTGAGAATAAGGAAAAAACTATTGAGCAAATTATATATTTAATAACTAGGAATACATTAGAATATACAAATCTTGCAAATAAAACTATTAATATGATTAAAAATAAATATAATAAAGAAAATGATAGTACAATTGATAAAGAAGAAAAAAATAAAGAAATTCAAAATTTAATAAAAAATGAAAAAAAGGATGATAATATGATAGATAGTGAAAAAGTTAATAGTAAATATATAGTTACTGTAAAATGTGAGAATTATAATTTTTGGAATATTTATCCTTTATAAAGTTTGGAAGAAGGAAAAATCAGTAAGATACATAAAAGTGATTATCCTGATTATGGTAATATAAATGTAAATCCATATTTAGAATTTTCTCAAAAAAATTATGACAACATATCCCATTTATGGATATGTAAATTTAATCAAAGTGAATTAGAAGAAATTGAATATAAATCAAAACTTAAAGGAGAAGGTAGAACAAAATTTAAGATTAATGGCGATGAATTAATAAATAATGGTTATATATATGATATCAATAAAGAGGGGATATATGAAATTGGAGAGTTGATTGAAGATTATATAGATTTAGAAGAATTTATATATAATAATGATAAAATAGAGATTAAAAATAAGCCTATTAAAGAAAAAATTTATATAAAAGATAGTAATTATATTTATGGTCCATTTGGATATAAAGAAAATGATAAAGGTGGAGGTTATTATATAAATAAAAGTAGTAATGATTATATAATACAAAGATATTCTATAAATGATAACAAGGAATATATAAATATAAGTGAAATAGAATTAACAAGTGATTATATAAGTTCTAATGTTAAAATAGTATATTTTCATGACAAAGAAAAATTAGTAAGTGAAACATTAGATATAATAAACAAAGAAGAGCTATTAAGAAAACTTAAAGAAATAATAAGTATAAAAAATATGAAGTATTCTAGAAAAGAAATTCAAGAAATACGAAGTAATATTAAATTTATTATAGATAATTCTTTATCAGAAGTAAGAATAAATCGTATAAAAGGTTTAATTAAAAATACGGAAATAACAGATGAATTCATAGAAAATGATTTAATTGAGATAATAGGATTATTATTAGAAAATGAAGAAAAACGAAATATTATTGCAGATGAAATTCTTGAAAAACCTGAAAATTTAAGAAAATTACAGAATGTAGAAATAGTTCAATCTAATATAGAGAATAAAAAAGAAGAATTAAAGAAGTTACAAGAAGAAATAAATGGTAGAAAGAGAGAACTAGAAGAAATAAATATTAAAAATAAAAATTTTACCAATAAAAATATTAATGAATTAATTGAGAAAAGTAATAAAGATGTAAAGGAAATGGAGTGTAAAAAAGAAGAAATAAAAAAAGATATTGAAAAATTAAGCAAAAGGTATGAATTGTGTGAAGAGATAGATGTACTTTATAAAACAATTGATGAACTTAAGAAAAAAGCAAAAGAAGCAGAAGATGATTATAATGTATTTACAAGGAAGAGTCAAACCAGAAAAAATCAAGCGGAAAAGATTGAAGAAGAAATCAAATTAAAATTAAAGAATGCTACAAGTTTAAGCCAATATTCAGATATTGCTTTTGATGGAATGATTGCTAATGAAATGTTAGAATCAGCAGCTAAGTGGATTAAAGGAAAATACATAGAGGATTTTGAAAACTCAATAGGAGCAAAAGAAAATTTTGAAAAAGTTATAGAAGTTAAATCATTTAAACAAGATAATGTTATAGATTATATATATAATAAAATTAATCAAAATAGGGATTATAGTAAAAATGATGTAATTAATATTATGATATGTTTAACCCAAGGATTTTTAACTGTATTTGCAGGGGAACCGGGGGTAGGAAAAACTTCTTTATGTAATATTATTGCCAATGTATTAGGATTATCTAATGAAAATAATGATTATAATCGATTTACAGAAATTGCTGTAGAAAAAGGATGGACATCTAAAAGAGATTTAATAGGATATTATAACCCATTAACTAAATCATTTGATAAAAACAATAGTTCACTTTTTAAAACTTTTAATATATTAGATATAGAATATAAAAAAGGAATTAAGGATTTTCCTTATTATGTGTTATTAGATGAGGCTAATTTAAGTTCTATGGAGCATTATTGGGCAGATTTTATGAGCGTTTGCGATTTAGATAAAGAAAACAGAAAAATCAACTTAGGAGAAGATTATATTTATTATATACCTAAAACATTAAGATTTTTAGCAACAATAAACTATGATCATACAACAGAAACATTATCTCCAAGACTTATAGATAGAGCTTGGATAATTTTATTAGAACCAAATAATTTAGAAATAGAAGATTATGATTTAAACTTATCTTATGAGCAAAATGAAAAATTAAATGATGGTATAATTATGTTTGAAGATATAAATAAATATTTTTCATATTCATCATATGATAATGGTGATGAGGAAACTATAAGTCCAATATATGAAGAATTAAAAAAAATTTATAAAATGTTTAGTGAAAATAATATATCCATAAGTCAAAGAGTTGATAATATGATAAAGAAATATTTAAAAGTAGGATGTACTTTATTTGAAGATACTAATAGTACATCTCATGAATTTGTTGCACTAGATTATGTTATAGCACAAAAAATGTTACCTAAAATTAATGGATATGGTGATAATTATAAGGTATTTTTACAAAACTTAGAAAAGGAATTTAATGAAAAAAATATGATGAAATGCAAAAACATAGTAGAAAGCATAATTGAAAAAGGTAATAACAATATGCAATATTATCAATTTTTTGTTTAAAGAAGGGTAAAGATATGGAATGTAAATTAACATTACAAAGTAAATTAGGTAAGAATGTAGATATAATTTTGACAGAAGTAGTTGAAAATAATATATTTTCAGCTTCTAAAAGTTGTGGAGTAGTTTATAGTAATATGGAATATAGTGCTAAGATAGAATTTGATAAAGATATTAAAAATCTTAAATTCTATGTTAATGATATATTAAGAAATAGTTATTATAGTAATGGAGAAATACATTTTAATGATGAATGTTTTTTAGGTAATAGAATATTTTTGAATTATTTTGGATATGTAAGTATAACAGTTTTTATTGAAACAATTGATGGTAATTATGAATTCTATTCTAGATATTTAGATGTAGCAGTGAGAGATAATATAGCAAGTAATAATGTAAGAAAAATGATAGATTATATAGCTAAAAACGCACAAAAATATTTATTTCAAAAAGATGATAAGGTAAAAGATTTTGCAGATGTAGCGAAAAGTAAAAATAAAAATATTGATACTGAAATTTCTATACTTGAAAATATAGTATTTGAATATGAAAGTAATTTTAAATACTTTAAAGCAGGTGCAAAATATAAAATAAAAAGTGATTATATAGTTGATAAATTTGAAAAGCTAAGGGAAATAAAAAATGAGACAATACAATATATAATATCAAATCCACAACAATTAATAACTGTAAATTATAATACTGGTATTAAATATAATAAGTTGAATTTGCAACCTAAAAAAACACTAATAAATAAAAATGAGCTATGTTATGATATATATGAGAATAAGGTTATCATAGGATTTTTAAAGTATCTTTATAATTTATTAATAGATAAGATAAATTATGTAGAAAGTCAAAATTATAAGCAAGAAAAATGTTTTGTTAAATCTGGATATATATCTTTATCTAATGAAATATATTTAAAGTTAAATGAACCTTTAAATAAATATAAAATAAAATTATGTGATATTAAGAAAAAAATTCAGCAACTTTATTTTATGTACAAGCAGGTTTTAAAATGTGAAGAAGTAACCATAAATAACATTCCTAAACCCTCATCTATTTTGATGGAAATACAGCATTATAGAAAAATATATAAAGTAATACGAGATTGGTTTCAAAGTGGTAATTATAATTTTGAAAATGAAAAAATGATGTTAACATTTTCAGAGGCAAGCCAGATTTATGAATATTACATACTTTTTAATCTTAATAATTATATTATTGAAAATGGATATTATTTAAAAAAGTCAAAAAAATTTTTATATACTCTTAATAAAAGTGCTAAATATGTAAATACAAAATTTGAAAACACGTTTATATTTGAAAAAAATAGTACAAATATAACGGTATATTACCAACCTGTTATTTATCTTGATCAAGTATTTAATGATATAGGGTTATTTAGAAACAACGATATATCATTAAATGGTGAAAAGGCTCAATATTATACTCCGGACTATGTTATAAAAATAAATAAAGAAGGATTATCAGAATTTATAATTTTAGATGCAAAATGGTCTACTAATAAATCTGTTATTAATTATAGATTCAAAGAAATAGTATATAAATATATTTTTTCTATTAGCACAGTCCATAATAATGATAAAATAAGCAAGGTTTGGGTTATAAATGGTCAAGAAATAGAAGACCAAAAGGAGAATATTTATAATTTTTATAATAGTAAATTTAAAAGCAGAAATGATGAGTTACAACCTTCAGCAAAAATTATAACTTTAAATCCTAATGTAGATGTAATTATGCAAAAAAATTTTTTAAATCAATTATTTTCTAGTAACTGGACTAGGAAGAATATATAAAATAATTGCTAGTAACAAAAATATTTTTATAATTTGAAAGTAGATTTAATGATATATGTAATACTAAAAATATATATAAGTTACTTAACTTCTTTAATTTTAAAAGCTAAAAACCCAAATATAGATGTAAGTTCTTTAATAGGAATATAGTTACAGCATTTAATTCTATACTTTCCCTATAAGTAACTTACAAAATTTTTTAAGAAACTAATTTTAATTCAGCAAGTATTGTGTCTAAAGGTATATCATTTTTAGCTTCCTCATAAACAAAACGCACCAATTCTTTAGCCGATAGGCTTTTTATAGACTTTATAGTATCACCAATGGTTTCAAGTTTTTTAGGATTATATAATCTATAAATCTCTAAAAAATTGATTGCTAAAAATGTAAGTAGAAAATACCTCTCGATAGAGAGTATACCTTGAACTTTATATTCGTCAAAACCTAAGTGTGTTTTAAGATATTTGTAATTAGTTTCAATGTTCCATCTATATAGATAGTATTTTATTATAGCTTTATTACTAAGTTCTATGTCTGTAGACATTAGATATACTGGTTCTTTAAAGCTGTCCCCATCAACTTCATAGCAAATTAAGGCTAATGCATTTTCAATCTTTGAAACTTTGCCTTCGTATTTATATACTCTATAATCCTTACCTTCGACGGTAACTACATCTAAGGTAGATGGATTTATATATTTAGCAAATTCCTTAATTTGCATTGAAATTCCTAATGGAGAGATTTTTCTATTAGATTTTAAAGCCCCAATAAAGTTAAAACCTTTTAAAATACAACCATTAATTAACTTTTCGCTAGTGTACCAACTATCAGTAAGACAATATATTTTATCGCAGTTAGAAGGTTTTTCAAAAGAATTAATAAAACCTAAAGCTATATCTGGTTTACTCATAAATTTTTTATTATGATTTTTGCAGTTTTCTTCGTTAAAATAAGACTTATAGTTTAGCGGAATAGACATATCCTCTGCTACAAAATTAGAAGTAACTACACAGTGGGACCAAAGATTTTTACCTTCTGTATGGCAATGATTATAGCTTAATCCTTGCATCTTCTTTGCTTGAGTTTTTGGATTAACAGTATCATCTATAACTAAGAATCCTACGGATTTAGGCTTTATGAGTTTATTAAAATGTAGTTTTAAATAATTAATACGATTTCTATCTATGAGACTATCGTCCCATTTAGAGTTACTCAAAAATCTATATATGGAACTGCTGCTTTTAGCAGCTAGTATATATTCTGAAATCTTTAATAAAGATTTAGTGCCATCTAAATTTATTAATCCATTAATAATAGTGGATATATGATGAAATTGAGGTTTACTCATTCCATAATTTACATCATTTAAGTAATTGTAAAGTTCATCATTAATGGATACAATATGATTAGTAAATTTACTTGGCATACTGACAACCTCCCGTGTTTTAATTGAGTAGTAACTTTTATATATCACGGATAAGGTCAGTGTGCCATATTTATTTTTTGGTAATACTACCAATTTAACTTTTTATTTTGCAGAAGTTAAGTAAAATAATTAAACATAATGGTATAGAAATAACTTCCTTATTGGCAGTTAATCAAGTTGAAATGTTAATAAAAAATAATAGTAGCAATTTAATGGATTTAAAAGTAGATGAGGAGCATATGCTTCATATAGCTGAAAATATTAATGAGGTTCTTCATTTAGCTTCCATAAATAAAGATGATCGTGCTGCGGTCATTGCTTCTTTATTGTTAGCTCAAATTGATTCAAAACTCAATCTTAATGAATCACCATCTATAATTGTAAGGGATATAAATAATAGAGCTGAAGATGTTCTTATACGACATAATAAAAGAGAATTTTATGATTATATTGAAATTAAACTTCCTAATAATATACAAGCTCAGAAGAAATATAAAAAAGCATTAATGAAGACAATGAGTTTATTAAATGAAATTAATATAAAGGCTGCTATGAATTCAGGAACAGATATACTGGGTAAGTTTTATGAAGTATTTTTAAAGTATGGTAATGGAGCAAAAGATATTGGAATAGTATTAATTCCTAGGCAAATTACAAAATTTGCTTGTGAAGTATTAGATATAAATGAGAATGATATAGTATACGATCCAACATGTGGTACAGGAGGCTTTTTAGTATCTGCATATGATTATGTTAGAAAAAATTGTTCTATAGAAAAGTTAGATGATTTTAAAAAACATAAAATTTTTGGAATTGAACAACAACCTAAAATTGCTTCGCTTGCTATTGTAAATATGATATTTAGAGGAGATGGAAAAAATAACATTATTAATGATGATTGTTTAAAAAAACATATTACAAGAAAAAAGATAAATGAATCATTTTCAGCAGAATACTTAACTAGTAATACTAGTGACGAAGAAAGAATTTATAATAAATTTAGGCCTATTACTAAGGTATTAATGAACCCGCCTTTTTCTTTAAAACCTAAAGATGAAAAAGAATATAAATTTATTGAGCATGCGTTAGATCAAATGCAAGATGGAGGAATATTGTTTAGTGTATTACCATATTCGGTATTAGTTAAGCAAGAAGATAGTCTTAGATTTCGAAAAAAATTATTGAGAGATAATACCCTGTTAAGTGTTATTACATTTCCAAAAGATTTATTTTATCCTGTAGGTGTTCAATCAGTAGGAATAATAATAAAAAAAGGTATTTCACATCCATGGAAGCAGAATGTTTTATGGATAAGGGCATTGAAAGATGGGTATATAAAAGTAAAAGGAAAGAGGCTATTTTGTGAGAATGAACAAAATCATATAGAAAAAATAAAAAACCTTGTAAGACAGTTTATTAAAGAACCTAGTATGAGGATTAAAGAAATAGACAAATTTCAGATAGCGTCTGTAATTGATATTAAAGATGATAGTTTAGAATTAGTACCAGAAGTATATTTAACAGAAAATAAAAATTTGCCTTTTTCAGAAATAACAAATGGAATTGATGAAGTTATTACTAGATTTATAGCTTTTTCTATACTTAATAAAATGATTTCATTAGATGAATTAAGTTATATGGGCATAAAAAGTAAAAAAATAGAACATAATTCACCATTAAATTTAATGGAAGTATCAATACTAGATATATTAGGCAAACCTAATAAAGGACCATATCATGTACATGGACAATTATTAGAAGGTGATATTCCATTGATTTCTACTACAACACAAAATAATGGAATTGTTGGATTATATGAAATACCAGACAGAAATATATTCAAAAATGCTATAACTATAGCATGTGATGGAACACCACTTACAACTTTTTATCATCCATATAAATTTACTGCTAAAGATAATGTTATAGTATTTAATCTTTCAAATAAAATTAAATTAGCTACAGTATTTTATATTATAATGGAAATTAATAGAGTTAAATGGAGATTTTCATATGGAAGGAAATGTTATTTAAATAAGGTAGATAAGATAAAAATATTGTTACCATGTAAGAATAATAAAGAAATTGATGATGAATATATAGAAAGATTAATGAAGTCATTTTCGGGGTGGAAATTGGTGAAAAAAATTATAAGTAAGTATAATTAAATTAACAAATTACCTGAAAAAGAGATGTTGAAAAATACAAAATATTTCTTAAATTAAAGAAGAAATCCATTTTGTTAATTATTTTGACTACAATGTCGTAAGGCTTGCCACATTTAAGTATATAAGTTTGGTATAACACAAAGGCAGTATTGAATATTTAATTTCACAAAAATGTAAAGATTTAGATAGAAAAATCGCATAAAAAATTCAACTTTTGTATATAGAATATTGATATAGGACTAGGTATAGATAAAAAAGTAAACTATCTAAACTTTACTAAGTATGGATAGTTTACTTTTAAATATTTATAAATACCAAAGGGGAGAAATGTTTGATTCATATTTAGATGAGTTTTTATTTTCCTTATTAGTATATTTAGCTAATGGGGGTTGTCTATTACATACACTCATACAAAGATTATCAATTTCTTTTGGATTGTCAATAAATTCTCGAATCCACCCTTGTAGAAATAGTGTTGGAGGATCATACTTACTTTCATGATTAGAAGTATAAGAATAAGCTTGCTCTATAATAAATAATTGAGCTAATATTGCAGTAATATTAAGAGAATTTAAAAAATGCTCAAAAATTTCGTTTTTTAATATTTGAATCTCTTTTATTGGGTCATTTCCATAAAATATATTATCAAATGCCAGCAAAAGTGGCTTTTTTAATTCAGGTCTACATCTAACTCTTAAGTTTAAATCAATTAAAACCCTAAGATGGTTAGGGCGGAATTCTCTTTTATTCTCAGAAAACCAAATTTGAAAATTCCTATTTGAATCATAGTTATTAAATCGTTTTGGTAGTTTAGATGGTCTATAAATGTAAATTTCAGAATTATTTTCTTTATAGATTAATTTTTTAGTATCAAATTGTAGTTCTTTTACAATATTTAAGAGTTCATCATATTTCATTAAAAATACCTCCTTGATTTAGATAGTAGTTGTTATTGTAATGATTAAAAGTTTTATTTAAATATAAAATTCTATAGTAAGTAGGTAAATCCTCTTACTTCGATATTGATTAATAAATAATTTTCTGGGGAAAATTCATAATAAATACATTTAGGGGTGAACTTATGGAGAAAAATTTTAAATTGGAGACGGATACCATATGGAATTTTGAAGAAAGAGGTAATTGGTGTACTCATAGGGGGGATTATCCAGGAAACTGGAGTCCATATGTACCTAAAAATATAATATTAAGATATTCTAAAGAAGGGGAGTTTGTTTTAGACCAATTTGTAGGTAGTGGGACGACTTTAATAGAAGCATGTTTATTAAATAGAAAGATTATTGGTTGTGATATTAATGATAGAGCTTTAAATATTTGCAGTGATAGGATTAAAAATCTTAGTAAAAAGGATAATGTATTTTTAAAGAAAAGAGATGCTAGAAATTTGTATGATATAAAAGATGAATCCATAGATTTAATATGTACTCATCCACCATATGCTAACATCATTAAATATAGTAAAAATATAGATGGAGATATATCACTACTTGATATAGAAGAATTTTATGAAGCTATGAAAGATGTGGCTAAAGAATGTTATAGGGTATTAAAAAAAGAAAAGTATTGTTCTATACTTATGGGGGACACTAGAAAAAGAGGATTTATTATTCCTTTAGCATTTAACGTATTGAATATATTCATGAATTCCGGATTTAAATTAAAAGAAATAATAATAAAACAGCAACATAATTGTAAGTCCACTGAATACTGGAGAGATATAAGTATAAAAAGAAATTTTTATTTGATTGCTCATGAGTATTTGTTTGTTTTTAAAAAGTAACTTTTGAATTTTAAATACTAGTAATGTATAATTTATTAGTATGGTATATTAAATTTAAAAGGGAAAAGTGATAAAAATGATTTATTACAAAGGAAATAATTATAAGCTTTATATGGGAGATTGTTTAAAAGAGTTAAAAAGAATAGAAACAAAATCTGTGGATATGATTTTTGCAGATCCGCCATATCGGCTTAGTAACGATGGAATAACTTGTAAATCAGGAAAAATGGCAAGTGTTAATAAAGGTGATTGGGATAAGTCTAGAGGTATAAAAGAGGATTACAATTTTAATAAAAGATGGATTAGAGCGTGTAATAGAGTTTTAAAAGACGATGGGACTATGTGGATTTCTGGTACATATCATGTAATTCATTCTATTGCATTTATATTACTTGAAATGGGTGATTATATTATTAATGAAATAGCTTGGGTTAAACCTAATGCTGCTCCTAATATGGGGTGCAGGTGTTTTACAGCTAGTCAAGAAACACTATTATGGGTAAAGAAAGATAAAAAGGCTAAACATGTATTTAATTATAGTTTTATGAAGGAATTAAATGGTGGAAAGCAGATGAGAAGTGTATGGACAATTCCTACTACACCTAAGAGAGAAAAGGTGTATGGATATCATCCTACTCAAAAACCAAAGGAATTATTGTATAGATGTATAATGGCAAGTACTGGTAAGGGACAATTAATATTAGATCCATTTTGCGGCTCAGGAACTACAGGGGTTGTTGCAGTAGAAAATGAAAGAAAATTTATAGGAATAGATAATTTAGAAGAATATGTAGAACTTACAAACAAAAGAATAGAAGCAATTTAGGGAGGAATTTAATTGACATATAGTAATGCAAAGCCATTTTTAAAATGGGCAGGAGGAAAAACACAGTTACTTGAGCAATTTCAAAATTATTATCCTGAAACGTTAAAGGCAGGAATGATAAAGAGATACATAGAACCTTTTTTAGGTGGAGGAGCAGTTTTTTTTGATCTTATTTCAAAATATGAATTTGAAGAAGTAATTTTAAATGATATTAATAAAGAGGTAATTTTAACTTATAATGTTATAAAACAAAAAGTGTATGAACTTATACAATTTTTATCCGAGCTAGAAAAACAGTATTTACAAGTGGATACTGAAGAACAAGAAAAAATATTTTATGAGCAAAGAGAAAAATTTAATCAAGAAAAGAGTACCACAGATTATTTAAATTATTCAGATGATTGGATTTCTCATGCTGGTAGAATGATTTTTTTAAACAAAACTTGTTTTAATGGATTGTATAGACAAAATAGAAAAGGAAAGTATAATGTACCTTTTGGTAAAAGAAAAAAAGTAACCATATGCGATGAAAGCAATTTAATGGAAGTAAATAGAGCACTACAAGGAGTAAAATTAAAAATAGGAGATTTTCAAGAATTATCGGATTATGTGGATGAAAATACATTTATTTATATAGATCCGCCATATAGACCACTAAATGCTACTTCAAGTTTTAATGATTATTCAAAAGAACCTTTTAATGATGATAGCCAAATAAGATTAGCAAATTGGACAAAATTACTAGATTCTAAAAAAGCCTTTTTTATGCTAAGTAACTCGGATCCAACAAATACAGATCCTGAGGATAAATTTTTTGAGAACTTATATAAGAATTTTACTATCAATAAAGTAAAGGCAAGTAGAGCAATAAATAGTAGAGGTAGCGGTAGGGGTAAGGTAAATGAACTATTAATATTAAATTATAAAAGTGAGTAGGATATGAACAAAGAGTTTTAAGTAATTACTGTTTAAAAATTCTAATCTTTAAGCACCTTAAGGGTGCTTATTTTTGATTTTGTATAGGAGTTTGCGATATAATAAAAGGTAGTTGTTAGTAAAAATGATATTAAATATATTTTATAAAAATAAAAAAATGTATACTATAAGTTATAGGGAATAGGGGGAGAAAAATAAGTATGAGTATAAATTATGAAAAAAATGTGGAAACGTTCAAATATCTTTTAGATACATTAAAAGATTCTATTAAAGGTTGGGACTATTTTGTTAACTGGGATAAGGTAAATAATAATGTAAGGGATATTGAGATACAGTTAAATATCCTTAATTATTTGATTGGAAAAGAAAATATTTATGATGAAGCAAAATATTTAATTAAAAAACATCCAGAAGTTATTAAAGTAATTCCTGTGCTTATAGCATGTAGAGAAAAAAAGTTTGAAATTGTAACTTTTGATGCTAAAGGTGCTTCTGAAAGAAAAGGATATGCATTTAATAAATATAAATCATTAGATGATAGTAGAATTGATGATATTGTTGAGTTTATGGATAAAGCTAAGATACTAGATTTGTTTGCAAATAAATCAATTAAGAATATAGTTGATTATGTATTTGGCATTGAAGTAGGGCTAGATAGCAATGGGAGGAAGAATCGCTCAGGACATGCCATGGAGGATATTGTGGAGAAATTTATTTTGAAGGTTTGTGAGGAAAACGGGTTTTGTTATTTAAAAGAAGCTACTCCAAGCCATATAAAAAGTGAGTGGGGTTATAAAGTAACTGTAGATAAAACAGCAAGAAGGTTTGATTTTGCCATAAATACAGGGTGTAAGCTTTATCTAGTAGAAACTAATTATTATGGTGGTGGTGGTTCTAAGCTTAAGGCTACTGCGGGGGAATACAAAACACTTCAAGATATAACTACACAGGATGGGCATGAATTAATTTGGATAACTGATGGAAAAGGGTGGCTATCAGCTAATAGGCCATTGGAGGAAGCATTTTATCATAATAAGTATATAATTAATTTGACAATGTTACAAAATGGGTTATTGGATGAGATATTAGAGGAAGCTGACTAATCTTAATTTATGAGAGTATGTGTTGCTTAGAATATTATGTAATATGTAAAAGCTAGAGGGAAGAGGAGGATTTTATATGAGCATTTGGCTTTTTAGAGCAGGTAAAAATGGAGAGTATGAAAATAAATTTTTAAATGATAATAGAGTATACCTTACGTGGGATGATTTAAAAATTAATTTGAATACAATATGCTCAAAAGAAGAATTATATAAAATTCTATTAGAAAATTATGATTTGGAAAAGGAAAAGACAGCTATTAATTGGGCATCACAAATTTGGCCAATTGCTCACACTATGAAGAAAGGTGATTGGGTTGTTTTGCCAAGCAAAATTAACAGGACAATTCATTTTGGAGAAATATTAGGTGAATATGAATATGACGAATCATTAGGTAGTCCATATTATCATTATAGAAAAGTAAAATGGTTTGCTCTAGATATACCAAGGGATAGATTTGATAAAGACATTTTATATTCTCTTGGTGCATTTATGACTGTTTGTAGGATACATAGAAATAATGCAGAAGAAAGAATTAAAGAAATGCAGAAAAATAATTGGAGTACTAAAGCTAGTATTACTATGAATATCATGGATGATAATGATGAAAATACAACAATTGATTTAGAAGAGTTTATTTTTGATAGAATCTCAGGAAGAATTATTCAAAAATTTAAGGGGCATAGAATGGAAGAGTTAATTAATGAAATTCTTAAAGCAAAAGGATTTACAACTTATAGAAGTCCAGAAGGTGCAGATAATGGAGTGGATTTACTAGCAGCTTCAGATACTTTAGGATTTGGCTCTCCTAAAATTTGTGTTCAAGTAAAAACACAAGATAATCCAGTAGATAGACCAACATTAGATCAATTAGTAGGTACCATGAGTAATTTTAATGCAGACTATGGATTGCTTGTTTCATGGAATGGCTTTAAATCTTCTGTTACAAGAGAAATCCCAAAACAATTTTTTAAGGTTCGTTTGTGGGATTCAAAGAAAATAATTGAAGAAATATTTCAAAATTATGATAAATTAAGTGATGATATAAAAACAGAAATACCATTAAAAAGAGTATGGATGTTAAATGTAGACGAATAACAATGAGAATGGGGGGAATGGCTATGGCAGATACATCAAAACTTAATAAGATTACAGAGTATATTTTAGAAAAATTAAGTGAAGAGTTTAGTACAAATTTATGTAAACAGAAACTTAGAATTGGAGATAATACTTATAAAGAATTTACAGGAGTTTCAAATAATAGAGATATCGTAATATTTATATGTCACCATAGTGGAAAAACAAAAGGTGGTAATATACCATCAGCAAAGCTAGATAGTTTATTTGCTAAGTGCTACTTCATGGAGAAGATACGAGCTAAGGAGAAATATATTTACTTTACTAATAAAGAGTTTTATGAAATTTTTAGCAATAAGAGTAATGGAATAATACAAGGAATAGAGTTAAGATTATTTGAGGATTTACCCCCAAATTTTAAAAAAATTTTAAATGAAGTTTTAACTAATGCTTCAAAGGAAATAAATATATAGATTATACTTTTAATTTACATATAGCAAACAAAAAAAGTCTTCCGCTTCGCTACATCCTTTTTTTGTAACGACCCCCGAAATGTAATTTTTACCAATGATTCAAACTACTTCAAAATATCATCATACTCATAAGAGGTATTGCCCAATAATGCCTGCTCTAGCTTACTAAAATCATATGTTCTTTGAGTATAGTCGTTGAAGGTATTGGATTTATAGTTTCTTTTGTAGTTTTTGTGATTTTTATAGTTACTATGGCCAGTGTTGGTTTTATTAGAATTAGCATTTTTTTTAGTTTTTAATGCAGCACTAAAACCACTGCATTTTTCTTGTATTTTTTGAGCAGTTTGTTGTACTTTTTTATTAAGTTTCTTTGGCAATATGTACAGATTGCTGGTAGAGCCACGTCTTTTTATTATAACAAGTCCTAGATCTTTCAGGGTTTTTAGGTATCTTTGTATTGTTCTTATGCTTTTATTCATTCTAGTAGCTAGAGTATTTTGAGATGGAAAACAATCATTTTTATCCCCATAGCAGTAGCTTTCTAGTAGACAGTATAGTTTTAAAGCCTGTCCATCTATATTAGTATTTAAAATTTCAGAATCAATTGATATAAAGTTCATAGTAATTACCTCCAGTTATTTTATTAAACTTTAAGTTTAAAGTTTAAAATTAAAGCTTAAATGGCATGCCGCATCACATAGGTTACACTTTTTAGGGTTTTAAATGTTTCATAACATGGGTTACACTCTAGGGACGTAAAAGCTGGGTATAATATAAGTTCGTGGCTTGTCCTTCTAATAACTAGATATGCACTTTAAAATAAAATTCCACTTAAATTTTAAGTTTTTTTATTATTTCAGATAAATTGGTTTATATTATGTACTAGAAACGTATATTAAAAATTTGCATTTAAAACATGTATCAAAAGAAGTTATATCTTAAAAACTAATTGATTAAAAATTACTATAAATATACTTAGTTTTTTATTTATTATTTTGTATTTATTAGGGTGAACGGCTTTGTCGTATTGCAAGGACAAGGGATGTCGTATTGGATGCGACAAAGTTTCACCCCAAGGGAGCAGGCAGCACTCTTCGGAAGTACCACTTCGGCAACACCTCTGACAGGTTGTGCGAAAATCAAAATTGCTTGTAAGTTTTTAGTTTAGCATTTTATTTTTGATAAAAAAACCAAAAATGTGCCTTTAAAATAGTTTTAAAAATCTTATTTTATTAATTTAAGATAAAACATAAGTTATTTTTGAAAGTTAATTATGAAAATATTGCATTGAAAATAATTTGCGCACAACCTGCTGAGGTGTAAATTTTACTAAAAATTCAATAAAAAACAAAACACATAGATAAAGTAAACTAAACTTTAATCTATGTGTTTTTTTATGCTATTGATATTACTTGAAAAAATACTTACTAATCTGTAGGATACTTGGTATCTGGTTATCGAAAATTAGATTAATAACATTAATTTTAAAAAGCAATGAACAAATGTTTGCATAAACTTTTTCTAGTTGGAAATAATAAGTAATGACAAATAACTAGAAAGAGGAGATTAAAATGGATTATAATAAGGTTGAGGATGCTGTTTTAAAAAAGGCCATGGAGTTTTTTAAAGATAATGCTGTGAAGTTTTTTGGAATCGATACTAAAATAATTGCTCCTGCAGAAACAGAAATTAAAAATATAGACATAAAAACTAATTATACGGATTATTTATTCTACACAGAGGATGGGGCATACTTGCATTTCGAGTTTCAAACTACTAATAAAAAAGATGATATAAAAAGATTTTTATATTATGATGCTTCCTTGTTTTACAAAGAAAAAAGGAAGGTTAAGACAATTGTTATATATTCTGCTGATATAGAAGATGTAGAAACATACATAGATGCAGGTTCAATAAAATATAATATAGAAGCATTTTATATGAAAAATCTAAATGGTGATGAAAAACTTAAATATTTAAGAGAGAAAATATTTAAAAAGGAAAAACTAAATGGTGAAGATATATTAACCTTAACTTTTATACCTCTTATGGGAGGAAATAAAAGTAGGAGCAAAAGGACTTTAGAAAGCATAGAATTAGCAGATACAATACCAGAAAGTAATGAAAAAACGCAATGTATAACACTGCTATATGCGTTATTTGATAAATTCGGAGATGAGGTATCTAAAAGAAAATTTAAGGAGGTATTTAGCATGACAGAAATAGGTAAGATGATAAGGGATGAAGCTATACAAGAGGGGATAAAAGAAGGGATAAAAGAAGGAATAAAAGAGGGCAAAGCAGATGGAAAGAGTGATATTCTTATAAGGCAACTTATTAAAAAATTCAAATCTGTACCTAACGAATATAAAGAAAAAATAAAGAAACTACCAGAGGAAACTATAGACGTAATAGCCACAGATATTTTTGAAATAGAAAAAATTGAAGATGTAGAGAAATATTTTTAGTGAAATAGGTTAAGTATGCAATAAGTTTATATAAAATATGAATAATGGAAGGAATACTAAGAAAAAATTACCAAAGTTTTATTCGGAGCGACAGTTCTGTATAGTTACATTAAAAAATAAAAATTAGTTTAATGGTTTAACTACAGCAAACATTACAGTAAAAGGAGAGTTAATTATAAAATTAATTAAAGACAACCAACAGATAATTGCAAAAGATATAGTTGAAATATCAGGGAATATTACAATTGATGGGTAAAATATAATTTAAAAAAAATTAAAAGAAAAAGAAATAATAAAGAGAATAGATTCTAATAGAAAAGGATATTGGGAGTAGTTGATATTGATGGATTACAATGAGCTTTTAGAAAAATATAAATTATTGCAAAGGGAAAATGAGCTTTTAAGAGCAGAAATAGTAAAACTTAATGCTAAATTTATAAAATATTTTCCAGCAGAAAATTGTGCAGAAAAAATATATGAGGCAATTATTAATTATGGGGATAAGAATGTAGCTTTAGTAACAAATACTAGTTTACCTCAAGAAAAAATAGATTTGTTTTTAAATCTTTTTAGAGGAAGAGAAAATGTATGCGCTAAAAGATGGAAAAATAAGCCGGGATATTCTCCGTTTTGCTTTAACGATTTTAGACTAGGTATATGTAGTAAGCCTAAAATAAAATGCACTGAATGCAAAAACAGTAAATTTGCCCCTTTAAATAGTGAACAATTGAAGAAGCATCTTATGGGAAAGGAAGTATTGGGATTATATCCTATGACGGAGAAAGATACTTGTTATCTATTAGTGATGGATCTTGATGAAGCTAGATGGCAAGATGATAGCAGTGTAATAAGAAATGTTTGCGTAGAAAAGAAAATACCAGTATATGTTGAGCGTTCAAGGTCGGGCCAAGGATGTCATATATGGTTTTTCTTTGATGTGGAAATTAAAGCATACATTGCTAGAAAATTTGGAATGATAATTCTTAATCTTGCAATGCAGCAGTGCGGAGAAATAAAGTTTGACTCTTATGATAGATTGTTTCCTAGTCAAGATTTTCTTCAAAAAAATGGATTCGGGAACTTGATTGCCCTACCTTTGCAAAAAGAGGCAAGAGTAAAGAATAATTCGGTTTTTGTTGATGAAAATTTTAATGCATTTAAGGATCAATGGGTATATCTTTCACAAATTGAAAAATTATCAGAAAAGTTTGTACTAAACTTTATAAAAACTCATAAGATTTCTGAAGATTATAAAGAAAATAAAATTATAGAACACATGAATAATAAAGAAGAAATTAAAGTACAAAAAGTTGATTTCCCTGAAAAAATTATTATAAAAAGGTGTAATGGAATAACAATATGTAAAGAGGGTATATCTCCAAAAGGATTATTTGCTTTACGTAAAATGGCATCATACTTAAATCCAGAATTTTATTTAAAACAAGCAATGAGGCAATCAACCTATAAAATATCGAGGGTCACTGTTATGTACGAAGAAAATGAAAGTGATATTACTATACCACGAGGATTAGAAACTAAACTTATTAATTTACTAAGTGAAAGTTCTATTAATTATTCTATAATAGATAACAAGATAGATGGAAGGAAAATTAACGTTAGTTTTAAAGGCAAGCTAAAAGAAAAGCAGCAACTTGTTTTTGAGGAAATGAATAAATTTGAAAATGGTGTATTATCTGCCACAACTGGCTTCGGAAAGACAGTTATTGGAGCTAGAATTATTGCTGAGAAAAAGACATCAACATTAATACTTGTACATACTAAAGAATTGGCTACACAATGGAAAGAACGTCTTGAGCAATTCTTAGAAATAGATGAAGAGATTGAAGGGAATAGAAGGAAGGCTTCAATTATAGGACAACTTGGTGGTGGTAAAAAGTCTTTAAATGGAGTAATAGATATTGCAATTATGCAGTCCATGTTTGAAAAAGACAAAAGTATTAAATCCTTGATAAATCAATATGGATTAGTATTAGTTGATGAATGTCATCATATTTCAGCATCAAATTTTAATAGAATTCTAAGCTATGCTAGTGCAAGGTATGTTTATGGATTAACTGCTACCCCTATTCGTAAAGATGGGCATCATCCTATTATTTTTATGCAATGTGGACCTATACGATACAAAGTAGATGCTAAGCAGGAGGCAAAACAAAGCGGTTTTGATCATTTTATTGTACCTAGATTTACATCTACTAGAATGCCAATAAATGAAGAGGATAGAGAATGGCATATTACTGAAATTTATCAACATATTTGTGATAGCAATTATAGAAATGCTTTAATTGTGAAGGATATAGAAGCAGCTATAAACGCTGGTAGGAATACTTTGGTGTTAACAGAAAGAACAAGTCATATTAATGTTTTAGTAAATATGCTTAGTGGAAAAGATTTTCAAATAATTGTGTTGTCTGGAGAATTATCTGCCCAAAAAAGAAAAGCGGCATTAGATAGTATTAAAGCATTAAGCAATGGAGATAGGTATGTGATTGTGGCAACTGGAAAACTTATTGGAGAAGGTTTTGATGAGGCAAGATTAGATACACTGTTTATGACAATGCCTATAGCATGGAAGGGAACAATTGCACAATATGCAGGAAGGCTTCATAGAAGTTACGAAGGGAAAAATGAAGTTATTATTTATGACTATGTTGATGTTCACATACCAGTTTTGGAACGAATGTATCACAAGCGGCTAACGGCATATCGAACATTAGGGTATAGCATTAAGAATAATATTATGGATTCAGAGGCTGAAAGCGGAATTTATGACAACTTTGATTATTTTGAACATGTTTTAAAGGATATTGCAGCTGCTAAGAAAAATATATTGGTCTCAAGTCCCTTCCTTCAAAAGAAGAAAATAAACGTTGTAAAGGAAACGCTAGTCGACAAATATAAATCAGGAATAAGGATAACTTTATGTATTAAAGAGGTTAGTGAGTATTCAGACAAACAACAGAGATACATTATTGAATTTATTGAAGAAATGCAAAAACAAGGTATCAATGTAGTTCAGATTAAACATAACAGATATAGATTTATGATTGTTGATTATAAAATAGTATGGTATGGCGGTATAGATATTTTTGGAGGTACCTATGATGATAATTCACTGATTCGAGTTCAAAATGAAGAATTAGCAAATGAGCTAATTGGAGTAGTAGCTGAAATTAAAAGTAATAAAGAATAATATGAATAAGGAGAAATGTTTTTAATGATCCGAGAGAAATACTATTCTAAATAAAGAAAATTTCCATATTGAGGCTTGTATGCTTCAAGGGGCATCGAAATGTTATGTGACACAGCTAGAGAAATTGTACAAAAGCACCCCATTTTGTATTATAGGATAAATTATTTCAATGATGATGATAAAAATTTAGTTGAACGGTTTTTTATCTGGAAGGATAAGATTAAAATAACAAGTGAACAATATGAAAAGTATATTACTTGGCTACAATCAGAGGTTGACAAAAGAACTAATGCAGTTGTAGGTAGAGGTTTTAGAGGAAGCTATTATAAAGCGGCAGTGCTTATAGCTGCACTAGGAGAAACAATGGAATCATATGGTAATGTAGGTGCAAAGATAAATATTATAGATCACTATAAAAAAATCTATTCTAGAAAGAGAGTATTTAAATCAGAAATTGAAACTTTGAAATAAAGGTGATTTAAGTAGCATTTTGTTAATCAATACCAACAAAGGTGAGGAGAATTGATGAAATAACAATGAAAAGTGGGGACGGTTAAGTAGTATTTGGCAAGTTATATGCAGATACTACTTAACCGTCTCCAATTGCTACAAAAAAAATTTTTGATTTTTGAATTGATTTAATTTTTTAGTTGTAATGTTGAATAAAGTTATTTCTGTTAATTACTTTGTAGGATTGTGGATATGTTTCTTTTTATGTGTAATAAATACAATCATTCCTCCTGAAATTATAAGCATGAAAGCTAATAATCTTAAATTTGTTTTATCTCCTGTACTCGGTAAATTTTCTCTCTGCTGGATTTTGTTATCGGCCTTATTAGGTGCTACGGTACTATTGTCCTTATTACTTTGATTGTCCTGTCCTTTTAATTTAAGACCAGTAATTGCATTCTCAATAGCAATAGCATAAGTATCAACACTTGTTTGTGCTGTAATATTCTTATCACGAATAACAGCGTTCTTGGCATCATTTAAAGCCTTAACAGTTTCATCTGTATATTGACTCAAATCTGATGGAATTTTAGTGATAGCTTCATCTACCTTCTTGTAATCAGCGTTCTTGTATACAAGAGCCTTAATAGCATTTTCAATTGCAGTAGCGTAACCGTCAACCGTTTTTTGTTCTGTAATATTCTTATTACGAACAACAGCATTAATTGCAACTTTTACTGTTGAGAAATCCTTGTAATTATCTTTATTTAAAGCATTTGCTTTCTCAATGGCTTCATCTACTTTGGAGTAGTCGGCTGTTTTGATTTTAATGGTAATTTCATTCAAAGCATTGCTTCTATCTATTGAAAGCTTGTTTTCATCATCTTTGGCAATGAATGAAGTCCAGCTTCTATCATTATTGTCCCAATCAGAAACTGAAATTTTACCACCAGTGCTTTCGTCATAATTGTCGTTCACTGTTACTTTTGTAATCGGAACAGTATCGCCTGGTTGCTTATTGTATCTTACCCCCAAAGCCGCATAACCTTCTGCACCTTTGGCATAGACATCACCGCCATTGAAAGCAATAGAACCTCTTGCCCAAATTCCCATGTCATTGGTGGAAGTTGCATTTACTTTGCCATCGTTCACTGTAATATCACCATTTGCATTTATGGCTGCATAGTAACCCTTTGCAATAATATTGGATGCTCCATTTATGATGATATTTGCCTTGGAATAAATACCGCTATCATTGGTGGAGGTTGCTTTTACGTAACTATCTTTAATTGTAGTATCAGATACACTGAATAAAGCAGGAAGGTAACCTGTTACATCTACATTTGAACCATTTGTAATAGAAATACCACCATCTGTATAAATAGCATTTGATGTTTCACTAGTAAGCGTAACATTTGAATTGTCAATTTGTATTTCATAACCATTCAACAGACCTAATGAATTTTCCCCTGAAACGTTAAAGTCAACGACACTATCTTTAATAATGAAATTGTCAATTTCATTACCACCAGCAACACCACGGTTAAAGTATGTACCATCTCCTATAATGGTGCTTCCGATAATTTGAATATCACCAGAAGGAACATTAATACCCATATCGTAATTAGCTATCTTAATAATAGCGTTTTCAATTTTAAGAGATGATGAAAACTCATTTACATCAATGGCAGAGTTCTTATAATCGGTTAATGTTGAGGTATCTGTTAGTTTAAGTTCTGCTCCTATAACAGTGAGACCTGAATATGCGTAAATACCATAAGTAGTATAAGATTGCGAATCAGTTGCTGTGGTAACGCTAAGTTTACCATTACCGCTGATATTGAGTTGACCCATTGTACTAATTCCGACATTTATCTGACTTATGGAACTTGTAGTTATTACATTATCTCCAATTAAAGCGATATTAAGCTTGCTGTTAGAAGCAGGTGCAGATGGTTTGATGATACCCGCTCCATTATGCGCTGTATCAATTGTTGCATTATTTAATGTAAGTGTAGAAGTTGCTTTATCATAGGTTGCAGTGCCTTTACCACAAGCAACAGTGTTATTTTCTGCAACAGAAATATCAATACCATTTACCCAAAGCTCGTGGGCATTCTGTACGATTGGCAGAGTTTTTGTAACAGGAGTTACCAAGGAATTATAGTTTGTTGCAGTATCTGAAACATTAGCGGTAACGGTGATGTTTTGACCAACCTTGTTGCTATCTGTGATATAAGTTGCTGTATAGGAGTTTCCATTTTTGACAGTAGTTGTACCGGATTTCAATGTGGCGTTTTGTACACTCATGTTAAACTGTTTTGCGGTTGGTAATCCTTCATTGTTATTAAAATTATTTGTTATTGTAGCAGTAACGACAATTCCTTCGCCACCAACAGTATTTTTGCTGGGTTGTACAGTTAAATCAATTACGGGATCAACCTTTGATATTGTGATACTAGTAGGTATATTATCCATTGAACTCGGAAATTCATACCATCCAATATCAGCACCTTTAGGCTGAATATTTGACAAGTTTATCCTATCATAGGTTCCTGCGTTTGGTGATGATAATGTTCCTACTGCATCTGCTGATACATTATCCGAATCAAATACATCGGCAAATACCATGTCAGTTACATCTACAACAGCAGTGCCGTTATAATCTCGACTTGTAGCAGTTGCAAGAGTATATCCGTTTTCTGTTGCTGCAAACACTGTTGTTGGCATAAAACCAAGCAACATCACAGCTGACAAAACAATAGATAGAATATTAATTTTTTTTAAGCGCATAAAAATATCCTCCCTCATTATATTTAATGGCAAATCTATTATAAATTAAACAAATAGAAAAAATCTTCTATTTGTCGTGAATCATGCGTTTTTGTCGTGAACGGTACATAAAAATAGTGCCTTATTACTTTTTTTATTATAAAATAAAGAAAAGATATAAAAACAGGTGGTTGATAGTAAAATGAACATAGCAGTTGTGGAAGATAATTATAAAGACATGATCAGGCTGGAAGGCTTACTAAATCTATATAAAGGAAGTACTTCTACTACACTTAATATTGATTTTTTTATTACAGGAGAAGCTTTCCTTGAAACAGGGGTTAAAAAAAAATATCATTTGATTTTTATGGATATCTATATGGGGCAGCTGGATGGTATAGAAACAGCAATATGCCTACGAAAAGTACAGGAAGATGCCTTAATTGTCTTTCTCACCAGCAGCGATGAAGACATATGGCGTGCAGTAAGAACTCATGGCTGTTTTGACTATATTCAAAAATCAGAATTAAATATAATTCGTTTAGAAAAACTTTTGAAGGACGCAATGAATAAATGGAATGTTTCAGATAAAAACTTAGTATTTCAATCTGGAAAACAAGAAGTAAGCCTAAAATTACACGATATCCAATATATCGTTGCTCGTAACAAATATACGGTAATCGTATTAAAAAACAATCAGGAGCGAAGTTACCGCAGTACCTTTTCTATCCTACATGACTTGGTAAAAGAAAACTCATGTTTTCTTCTTTGCAATCGTGGCGTATTGTTGAATATGGATTTTATACAGCAGTCAGATGGTGAAAACTTTGCAATGCAGGATGGCACAAAATTTCCTATGCGCAGGAAAGGGCGCAAAGAGATTATAGAAAAGTTCAATGACTATCAATTTGAAAGGTTAGATGCACAGGAGGTGCTTGAATGAATCATGTAAAAGAAGCTGCATTGTTGACAAGAGAGACCTTGATGTTATTACCGTTAATTGTGTTTTGTTTTCTTCCAGTGATGCAGAAAATAAAGGATTCCACAGGTGTTTTAGTGGTAAAAATACTCTTTGTGATTGCAGGAATGGAAGCAATCATCTTTTGTGTATACTTTCTTTGTCCACAGGAATACGCAATTGTTCTGAATTCTTTTTTGTGTGTGGTGATTTTTTTCTGGTTGTACCAGCGACAGGTGGCTTTGGAACGTTCTCATCTATGGTTTGTATTTATGACTGCCTGCTTAATTGGTGGTTTTGGGTATTTGGTATACCATGTAGCAGATATTTTTCTGCATCCTACTGGAACGATAGATAGCGAGCTTTCCCTAAATGTCTTACTCTTACAGATTATTTTCGAATGCATGCTGATTCTTATTTTGGGTTATCCTGTAAAAAAATATCTAGGATGGCTTGTTTCTTATTTTCATGAAGAAAAAATATGGAGGATTGTATGGATTTTCCCTATGGTGTTTACGATAGTTTTTGGATATTTTATCCCTTATGATAATAGTAAGATGTATATAGGTAGAGCCTTGGAATTGTATATAATCTCTGTTAGTGCTTTTGTAGTAATCGTAATCATTATTTATGCGATGTTTTATCGGATTGCATACAGTATCGTAGAAAATCAGAAAATAGCAGAACGTACAATCTATCTGGAAATGGAAGCGGAACAGTACCGTAAGTTACAGGAGTATGTACAGGATACGAGCCGTCTGCGACACGACTTCCGGCATCATCTTACTGTTCTGTCAGAAATGATAGAATGTCAGGAATACGAAGAAGCACAGAAGTTTTTAAGGGCATATCACTTAGAGGTTTCTAAAACAACAAAACAATACTGTGCATCTGCCGCCATTAATGCCGTTTTAAACCATTATGATTTCTTTTGTCAAGAAGAAGGTATTTCGATTTATTTTGGCATACGCCTGAATTATGATATAATAGTGAAAGATATTGATTTTTGTGTATTACTGGGAAATCTTCTTGAAAATGCTTTGTATGGTTGCCGAACTACTGAAAAAGAACAAAGGAAAATTGAGTTGAAGATTGGACAGACTGCGCCTCATGTGATTGTCCTTACTATACGTAATTCTTATAGTGGTATAATCCAAAAGGATGAAGATGTATTTTTATCCAGCAGGCATAAAGGAAAAGGACAGGGGCTGAAATCTGTCTCTCTGATTGCTGAAAAATATAACGGATTTATGAAAGTAGAATATAACGATAAGCAATTTCTTGTCAAAGTATTATTAAATGTATAACACTTTTATATGCGTTGTTTGATAAATTCGGAGATGAAGTATCCAAAAGAAAATTTAAGGAGGTTTTTAGCGTGACAGAAATAGGTAAAATGATAAGAGATGAAGCCATAAAAGAAGGAATAGAAGAAGGAATAAAGGAAGGCAAAGCAGAGGGAAAGAGTGATATTCTTATAAGGCAACTTATTAAAAAGTTCAAATCTGTACCTAAGGAATATAAAGAAAAAATAAAGAAACTACCTGAGGAAACTATAGACATAATAGCCACAGATATTTTTGAAATAGAAAAAATTGAAGATGTAGAGAATTACTTTTAGTGGTTTAATTATATTATGAATATATGAATGAAGGTAGGGATCAAAATGATTAATGCGGATGTTATAAGCCTATTGAGAGAATAGGCTTAACGAAAACTGTTCTCTCTTTCCATTAGTATTATTACAATGAAAGCGAGAGATCATTATGAAAAAAATAAAAAACAAGTATGTTAAAACAATTAATTCATTGGCTTTTCCTATATTAATGAATTATTTGATTTCAAGTATATTTGAAATTATGGATAAAGCTATAGTGGGGCATTATTCAACGGAAGGCTTTGCAGGGGTAGGGATAGCTGCGTCAGTTATCTATGTAATTACAGGTTCATTTGGCATATTAGCTGTTGCCTACAATATTGTGGCAGCTGAGATAAAAGGCAAATGTGATGATGACATGTTTGAAAAAGCTTTTTGTTCAGCCATGATGATTTCAATAGTTATAGGAATAGCATTTATGCTAATATCACTGCTTGGTGGAAGAATATTTTTTAAATATGTATACGGACTTCATGGAAATGTTTTAGAACTGCTGCTTCGTTATTATTATCCTGCTTCTGTTACGGTGCTACTTAATATGATAATATTTTTATTTTCCACATACTTTAGAAATAAATATAACACTAAAATAGCACTATATAGCACAGCTGTAGCAACTACAGTTAATATATTTTTTGATTATGCTCTTGTATATGGCAAATATGGTTTTCCGGAATTAGGAGTAAGTGGTGCTGCATGGGGAAGTGTCATTGGTTTATTGGCAGGAATCATGGTATATGTGATAGATATGAAAATTGTTAATAAGAAGCATATAAATATTTCATTCAGCAGAAAAGCTACTGTAAGAATGATAAAATTGTATATACCATTGCTAGGACAGGATATTATGGAGTGTACGGTTTTTACAATGATAATAACAGGAATAGTATCTAGGCTTGGGACAAGTGGTATAGTATCGTATAATCTTCTTGAAAATTTAGGGAGCATGGTTATTCTACCTATGTATGCATTTTCTACAGCAGCAATAACCATTTCTATACAAAAAAAGGCATCTGGTGATAATATAGCTGTAAAATCCATACTAAGAACTGCAATATTTATGTCATTAGTTATAGTTATATTTATAAGCATTGCCTGTATTATATTGCCTGAAAAAATATTGGCATTAATAGTTTCAGATACGAAAACAATTGAAACTACAAAAACGCTTATTGTATATATGATAGTTTTACAGTTTGTAAAAATTTTTTACCAGATTTACAAGAGTTATTTGCAGGGAACAGATAATGAAAAGTTTGTTTTTATAACTTCTGTAGCTGGGTCTTTGCTGTCAGTAACCTGGATATATTTATTGTCAATAGTATTAGGAATCGGCGGAATATATATAGGACTTTCAATTAATTATATATTTTTGTCACTAATTTATTTAATAAAAATAAAAAAATCTATGCAGGAAAATTAGAAGGCATAAAAAATAAATACTTCAGCTTGCTTGAAGTATTTATTTTTGCTTTACTTAGTGATTCTTATTTAACATTTTCATATGTTCACTTTTAATTATATCCCTTAGGGTGTTAGCAGCTAAGCTTATGGCTTCTTCACTAAATGCATGCTTTAATTCCCCAGCTTTTAAAGTTTCTTTATAGGTTCGATATCCTAAATGCTTGCAGATATCTAAATATTTCTCATAGGTATTCTCAGTGTGAAATACCAATTCAATAGCATTTATATATGCAGGCACATACCCAATTAAATATTTAGGAAAAGAAATAAATGAATCAAACATAAAATAGTCTGCCCCTTGATAAATCAAATCTTCAAAACCATCATATTCATAAGGTAAATATTTTCTATTTATTTTCATATATTCTTGGGTTATCTCTTCTAAAGTTGCATCTTCATTTTCATATAAATAATTTTCAAATTCATTTTCTGCACAGAATCTCAAAATATAGTCAACTACACCTATTGCATGTAAATATATACATTTTGAAGCATCTTTACTGTAAAATAAATCTGCGTATTGGTAAGCAAAAAACTCCATACTTCTAGATACTATTTCTGAAATATCAATTGGTGGCAATATATTAAACAAAGATTTGTGCTTCAATGCAGATTGGTATTCTTGGAAACTGTGTCCAAACTCATGAACAACACAGGATACATCATAGGGATTATTTTTAAAGTTCCCGAAAATTGGGGCAATATTAATATCGTTAATATAATTTTGGAATGCAATACCGGGCATCTTTACTGGGGAATATTCTAAGTCAAATCCATCTTGCTCTATTAACTTATCAAAATAATCTCCAGTTTCTTTACCCAGAAGATGGAGCATCTTCTGACAAGATTCTAATAAGTTCTCATATGAAAGCTCTTCACCTTTAAATTTATACATTCTATCACATATTCTTATGGAGTTTAAGTCTGTATATGATTTTTGTATTTCTATCAACTCATCATACAATGGTCTGAAATATTTTAGTATCCTAGTTGTAGCTTCCTTAATCTCCTCTTCGCCGTAGTCATGTCTTCCCCAAATACAATTTCCTAAATCTATATAATTCTTGAAACCATTTAATTTAGCACGTTGATTTCTAAGCTTAACCAAAGAGTTGAATATTCTCTGAAAATCTTCTTTTTTATCTAAATATGCCTCATATATAGCCCTTTGAGCTTTTTTTCTAGCCATACAATCCCCACTTTTCTTAATGGTAGCCAACTCGTTTGATGTTATTTTTTTTCCCTCAAGTGAATATTGTAAGTTTTGTACAAGCATATTATATTCATTCTGCAGCATTTGGTCCTGTATCAGAAGCTCTTGACCTTCATTGGTACTTAAACTATCTTGAAATTGTCTTTTAAGTATAATTCCATATTCATCTGTCAACTGATCTATAAATTTTGATTTTAAAAATGCACTACATAAATTTACAGGTAATATGATAGAATCTGCAATACTCGTAAATTCCACATACTCTTTTTGATAAAATTCATCGGTTATATCACATAAAAATCTTAATTGTGCTAATACTGCCTGTGTACGCACCTTGCTTACAATTTCATCATAAGTTTCATATAAAGCTTTAACTTCTAGATAAGACTTGGCATTTCTTACTTTATTTGCAAGGTCATCTAATGTCTTGGATACCATCTCCATATCAGGTCTCTTATACTCCAGCTCCCTATATTTACATTTTTCACCCATCTATTTTGCTCCTTTCTCCTATTAAATAAGCTTATAATGTTTATTCAATATTTATCATAAAAATACCTTTTTTTTAACTAATATTCAACATTAGACTTTTACATGAATAAAAAAGCAAATAACTTAAAATTGGATGTATTGGCGCAGCTATTTAAGCACCTATGAAGTTCGTAATTTCATAGGTGCAGTATAATTCATAGATACAATCATTATTTGCATGATTTTTGAGGGTTCACTGAACTATGGGAAATTTGAAAATTATCATAAGGCCTTCTTGGTAAATGCTTTTAGCTTCTAGTTCAATTCCTAATTCTTCACATAAGGATTTACATATGTATAATCCCATACCAGTGGATTTTTCATTTAATCTTCCGTTTTTACCTACAAATCCCTTATCAAAAATAAAGGGTAATTCGGAATTTTGCACGCCAGGACCATTATCACGGATAGATAAAACAATCTTGCTTTTTTCAATTGTTGATTTAAATTGAAGCTTTCCTGCAAGATTAGTGCTGCTATTAGCTTTGGATAAAGCTATAAAATATTTAATTGAATTGTCTATAATTTGACCTAAAATAAATTTGAAACATTTTTTGTCTGTAACAATTACCTGTGGCATAGAAGGAAGTTCTATGGAAAAACCTGCTTCCAAGAGAACTTCTGCTTTGCTTTTGATTGCTTCTTTGCAAAGGGATTCCAAGGTGAAATTTTTGAAAATAAAATCCTTATGAGTTACCTGAGTTTTGGAGTAGTAAAGAACTTGCTCAACTTGGTTTTCCATGCTTCTTCTGGATTTAATCAGCTTTTCTTTAACTGTGGCGGAAATTTCATTCTCATGATTATCTAAGACTAACTGCATTAAAGCTAGAGGAGTTTTAATTTCATGAACCCAGCTTTCAATATAGTTACTGTAATTTTCATTGGCAGCAATTAACTTATCTTTTTCATTTTTCTCTTTTTCACATATTTCATCGAAAGTTTCAACTATATATTTATACTCTTTATCAGGAGAGGCTTTAATAAGGTAATTAAGTAAATCCCTCTGATAATGTTGTGTAAGAAAAGTGTCCAAAGCATTAAAGAACTTTTTTTCATTTTGGTAAGTTATTTTTATTGAGATAAATATAGATGTTGTGGAAAAAACAATTGTAAGAGGAAGTATAACTCTAAAAGCCTTAGGATAAGCTATCCATCCAAGTATGCAAAAGCCTATGGTTAAAAAAATTATAGACAGAATCCAAACTATTTTAGATTGTATAATATCAATTACTTTCATTATTATACTCCTGTAGCATATATCCAACGCCTCTTATAGTTTTAATAACATTTTTTATATTTAAATCTGATAAATGCTGTCTTAATCTAGTTATATTCACGTGCAGTATATTGGCATCAATAAATTCATCAGAATCCCATAGGCATAGGCAAATATCTTTTTTTGTTACAACTTTCCCTTGTTTTTCAGCAAGAAGACTGAGAATTCTTCCTTCATTAGCGGGCAAAACTGCAGATTTTTCCTCAATGGTTATGGTAAATATTTCGGGATTAAGGAAAAACCATCCGCAGTTTAAAATATGTTTTTTACCTGATGATCTTCTTAAAAGTGCTCTGATTCGTGCTAGTAATACTTCCTTTCTAAAGGGTTTTGAAATGAAGTCATCTGCGCCAAGATCTAGTGTTAATACTTCATCTTCTTCTGTATCTCTTGAAGTTAAAACAAGAACAGGAATCTGAGACTCTTTTTTTATATCCCTGCATACCTGAAAGCCACTTTCATAGGGAAGATTTAAATCAAGGAGCACAAGGTTTGGATTAATAGCTTGAACTTGCTTATTCAATTGTTTAAATTCCAGTGCAGTTTCACTTCTATAGCCATTTTCAGAAAGCATTCTTTGAAGTTCGTCTCTCACCATTGATTGATCTTCAATTATATAGATTAATTCCTGTGAGATAAAAATCTCCTCCTTCCTTAGTTTATATATGCCTTTGCTCCATTGAGTCAATAATTTTGCTAGCAGATTTTCGAACAGTCATGTAATATAATCCATATATAAGCATTAGTATTATTACTGCAAAAAATGTTTCCATTAAAATATTACTTATATTAAAACCGCGAACAGCTATAAGCTGAGAAAGTTCTATAATTGCAACTACACCACTGAGCATGGCAACAGATAAAGGCAGTAGAAAGTATAGCCTTATTTGTTTATAGAGAGATTTTTTCATTTGGATTGATGAAGCTCCAATGTCTGTAAGGATTTGGTAGCGTATTTTATTATCTCTTATTTCAGTGATGAATTGTAGTGCCAGTACTGTGCCTGTAACTAAAAGTAATATAATCCCCAGATATATTAATGTATAACTACTAGCTATGGCAATAAATAGTTGCCTACTATAGCTTTGTAGTGAACTTTCACAATCTAAATTTTTACTTTTAAAAGTATCTAAAATATGCTGAGTGGGAGCAATTTTTCCCTCCCCTTCTACCACATTTTTAGGCAATGCAAAACTTAAAAATCTATTAATATTTTTTTGATCTACATATTTATTAAAATCCTCATCATTCATTATAAAGCCTAAGGAGATGGTTATAAAGGTATCAGTTACTAAATTAGTTTGATTAACCTGTCCAACTAGCTTATAAGCTTTATTGTTTATTTTTATTATTGGATTCTTCTTAATAGCTTTTTCTAATGAATTATAGTTACAAGAAAAGTTTGCATCATTATAAATCCCAATTTCGCCAGTTTTAAGGTTTAATCCTTCTTTACCTGCAAGTTTTAGTGCTTTATCATAGGCAGAACCCTTAATTATATATCCAGACCAATATATACTATTTTTGCTATAGTTATTTTCTTTCATAAGCTTGTTAGTAAAGTCAGTTAAATCAAAATTAAATTTATCTAAATCTGCTAATCCAAGTTCAACTACAGTAGGACTATCTACGTATGGACTTATTTCAGGGGAATTTAAAATATTTTCTATAAATTTTTCCCTACCAGAATATTCTCTTATGGTCAGGTCAAATACATTTAGTTTATTAGCTTTTTTTGCTTCGTTGTTTAAAGCCATTGAACAGCCAAAGGATAACATGGAAATTGAAAGAAATAAAAGCAGTGATATAATTCCAAGGCTTAAATATCTACCGGCAACTTGCTCATAGATCTGCCTAGAGGTAAAGGCATTTAAACCTTTAAAATATTTAACTTTTTTTCTCTTCGAAAAATTTACTATTAAATTAGTTATACCATAAAAAACAGCCATTGTGCCGTAAAACCCTAGAATAATGCTGATTATTAGTATTTGAAAAGGAATATTAAGTAATCCATACTTAAGAATATTAAAATATGCAATGGATAAAGTAATAATTCCAGTTATTAATATAAGTTTGCAAAAGTTAGGGTTTTTTTCTTTTAATTTTTTCTTTTTTGTATCCCCATAAAGAAGATTAGCTAATTCTAGTCTATATACACTAAAGGATTGAAGAAAAATGGCAATAATTTGAATAATCATGAATCCAACACTTGTTTCAAGGACAGCATTTCTAGAAATAGTAAACGTATGTCCTATTATTTGGATTTCAAAAATTCTAGCTGATAATAAAGAAATAAAGTCTGAGAGAATTATGCCAATAAGTAAGCCAGAAAAAAGGGCCAATAAACTTGTAATTATTCCCTCGAGAATGAGCATCCAAAATACTTTACTTTGTTTCATACCCAGCATCATATAAACGCCAATTTCTTTTTTTCGCCTTCTTATTAAAAAGTGGTTGGCAAAGACTATAAGGAAAAACATAATGATTAAACATGCAGCAAAAATAATTTGAATATATAAAAGTAGCTTATTAACTCCATGGGATTCAAAAGTTTTAAGAAAGCGAATTACATCCTGAGAGTCAATGGCAAGTACCACATAAAAGGAGGCTGCTGCAATAACTAGTGTGATAAAGTAAATTAGATATTGACTTATATTTCTTTTAGCATTTCTAAGAGATATTTTATAAAACATTAGCAGATCCTCCTCCCAAGTAGGACATTAGAGATAGAATTCTATCATAAAAGTGCTGACGGTCTTCGTTATCTTCCTTTATGATTTCATGAAAGATTTCCCCATCTTGTATGAAGAGAATTCGTGAGCAATAACTGGCTGCATTTGGATCATGTGTAACCATTAGTATTGTCTTTTCTACTTTTTTATTTACTTCCATCATTATCTCTAGAAGATTTTTAGCGGATTTTGAGTCAAGAGCACCTGTTGGTTCGTCTGCAAGTACAATAGAGGGATCGCTAACTAAGCAGCGAGCAGCAGCAATTCTTTGCTTTTGACCTCCAGACATTTGCACGGGAAACTTTTCAAGAATATCCTCAATATTTAATGTTTTCGATATTTCCTTTACTTTTTGTTCAATATTTTTTAACGAAACATTGTGGATTGAAAGGGGTAGGGAAATATTTTCATATCCTGTTAAATTATCTAGAAGTTGAAAGTCTTGAAAGAGATAACCTATTTCAGAGCCTCTATATTCAGCTAAAGCTTTATTCTTTAGTTTTGTAATGTCAAATCCCTTTAAATTAATTTCACCAGAAGTTGGTTTTATAATTGTAGCTATACAGTTTAAAAGAGTTGTTTTACCAGAGCCTGAAGCCCCCATAATACCAACAAATTCACCGCTGTGAACATCAAAGCATATATTCTTCAGTGCATTAGTGATACTGTCTTTTATGCCATAGGTCTTTTTCAAATTTTTAATTTCTAATATTTTTTCCATATATATATCCTCCCTGCGAATACCATAATATTTCTATATCATTATAACTACATTTTAATAGTAAATCTCAAAAAGTTGTACTTACAGTTCATGTAAGGTAGCTGTTATCTTTTAATCCATGATATGGCATTGACAAAACATTAAAACTATCATAAAATTTAAAAGTGAACGGAGGTTTTCTAATGCAATATTTGAAAGATGAAGTTAGAAATAGTATAGTAGAGGAAGCTTTAAAGGAATTTAAGGAATTAGGTTATAAAGGGGCATCTATAAGAAGTATAGCTAAAAAAGCAAATACTTCAGTGGGTAATATTTATAAGTATTTTAAGTCTAAAGAGGATTTGTATGAAAATCTAATAGGCTCAGTGTATTATAGAATTATGGATTATATTAATCAGTTTCATAAAGTTGAGATTAATCATAAGGCTGAGGAAATTTTTTATGGACTTATGGAAAAAATAATGGAGATATTTAATGATAATAGTACAGAGATTGCCATACTGTTTAATAAAAGTAATGGATCCAAATATGAGAATTGCAAAAGTGATTTCGTTGATTTTATAACTAGAATTGTTACAGAAATGATGAAATATCAGCTATCTTTGCAGGGTAAAAGGCTTAAGGATAATTTTGTTATATATCTTATTTCCCATAGTCTTGTAGAAAGTGTTTCCATTATACTTGAAGAAATACAAGATGGAGCTGAGGTGAGAAGACTTATACTTAATATAATTGACATTTTTTATAGGGATCTTAAAGATAAATTAGATAGTGAGCAAATATAATAAGTTTATTTTTTTAAAACAAAAGAGAACCATGGTTCACCATGGACGAATTGGAGGAATTTAATTAATGGCCAGTTTTATAGAATTAGAAAATGTAAAAAAGACTTATGATATGGGAGAAGTTATTATTAAAGCGGTGGATGGTGTTTCATTTTCCATAGATAGGGGAGAGTTTGTTGTTGTTCTTGGCCCCAGTGGAGCAGGAAAATCTACAATTCTTAATCTTTTAGGTGGTATGGATCAGGTAACAGATGGAAATATATACATAGATGGGAAGAATATTAGTAAATATAATAAAAAGATGCTTACAAAGTATAGGCGTGAAGATATAGGTTTTGTATTTCAGTTTTATAATTTAGTTCAGAACTTAAATGCTGTAGAGAATGTTGAGCTTGCAGTGGAGATATGTAAGAAACCAATGAACCCAGTGAAAGTGCTTAAAAACGTAGGACTTGAACATAGATTACATAATTTCCCTTCTCAGCTTTCAGGTGGAGAGCAGCAAAGGGTATCTATTGCAAGGGCCATTGCTAAAAATCCTAAATTACTTCTTTGCGATGAGCCTACAGGAGCTTTAGATTATAATACTGGAAAATCTATACTTAAGCTTTTATCAGATACTGCAAAAAAATATAATATGACCATTGTGGTTATTACACATAATTCTGCTATAGCTCCAATTGCTGACAAGGTTATAACTGTGAAAAATGGAATGGTTGAGAGTATAAAGAAAAATACTAATCCTGTTTCAATAGAAAGTATAGAGTGGTAATTATGAAGAAAACATTTTTAAAAAATTTATTTAGAGATATAAAAAACACATTTTCAAGATTCTTGTCCATAGTTGTAATAATTGCCGTGGGAGTATCCTTTTATGCAGGAGTTAGAGCTACTAGTCCAGATATGAAGATGTCAGGAGATTATTATTTCAATAAAAACAACTTTATGGATTTTAAAATAATTTCAACCCTTGGACTTACTGAGGATGATTTGTCTGATATAAAAAAGCAAAGGGGAGTTAAAAAGGCAGAAGGTTCATATTCAATAGATGCAGTAATAGAGAAAAATAAGCAATTACTAGTTCTTAATATTAATTCATTACCAAGGGAAGATGGTATAAATAATATAAGAATCATTAGTGGAAGAACACCAAAGAGCAATAATGAGGCTATAGTTGAGGAAAGGTTTTTAAAGGAGAATAAACTAAAGTTAAATGACAAGATAATTCTTAAGTCAGGTAATGATAGTAAGCTAGAAGACAGTTTAAATAATACTGAGTTTAAAATTGTAGGAACTGCAAAGTCTCCATTATATGTATCGGCTCAGAGACAGCTTAGTTCTGTAGGAAATGGCTCTGTAAGAGGTTTTGTATATGTATTGCCAGAGGTTTTTAAAAGTGAAATTTACACGGAAATATATGTGAGAAGTGATAGTGAGCAATCAAGGGAAAGCCTTTTAAATAATGAAAGTTATAATAATGCCAATAAAGGTATAGAAAAAGCTCTTAAGGATATTGGTGTTGTAAGAAATAAAATAAGATATGAGGATGTTATAAAAAGTAGTAAAGATAAAATAAAAGAAGCGGAAAATAAGTTGTACAGTTCTAAAAAAGAAGCACAGGATAAATTTGTTGAAGGTTATAAAAAATTAGATGCTGCAAGAGAAAAAATTGCTAAGGGTAAAGATGAGCTTAAAGAAAATGAAATTATTTATAATCAGAAGATGTTAGATGGGGAAAAACGCATTGAAGAAGGTAAAAGCAAAATTAAATCTGCTGAAAATGAAATAAAGCTAAAGTCTGAAGAAATTAAAAATGGAAAACTTCGTATAGCTGAAGGGAAAAAGAATCTTGACAATAGTGAAAAAGAGCTTAATTTAGGAAAGAAAGAAGCAGCAGAAAGAATTTCTTCAGAAATATCTAGAAATCTATCAGATTTAAAGGCGAAGTTAGATGCTGATCCAACTAATCATATATATATACAACAGCACAATTCTTTAAACTATGTATATGAAAATAATATTAAGGGAAAAGATTTTGATAGCATGTATAGTTCCCTAAAAAATGATAATATGCTAGATATAATAAATAATTATTTCCATATAGAAAGTGTAAAAAGCAATTTTGATAAGGCGGCTTTGGAAATTAGTGCTGGACGAATGAAGATTGCACAGGAGGAAAAATTACTTATTCAAGGAGAAAATCAGCTTAATGCAGGTATAGCTGAATTACAAATAAGTAAGAAAAAAATATCAGATTCACAGATAGAATTAGATAAAGGCAGACAAGAAGGGCTAGAAAAACTAAATGAAGGCAGAAGAGAACTTGAAGATGGTGAAAAACAACTTAATTCAAATTTGCAAAAATTAAAAGAGGAAGAGAAAAGTGCAAATAATAAGTTTAAAGAAGCCGAAGCTGAAATTGAAAAAAATAAGAAAAAGCTTAAGGAACTTAAAGATCCTGATTGGTATGTACTAGGTAGATCTACCAATGTGGGATATGAGACCTACAGACAAGATAGTAATAGAATAGATAATATAGGAAAGGCCTTTCCACTTATATTTTTCTTAGTGGCAGCATTAGTTAGTCTTACTACTATGACAAGAATGGTTCAAGAAAAGAGAATAGAGATAGGAACCTTTAAGGCACTAGGGTATTCTAGAGCATCGATTGTAGCACATTATCTTATATATGCTCTTTCAGCTAGTTTAATTGGAAGTTTAATAGGCATACTTATTGGATTTAGGTTATTTCCACCGCTTATTATTGATGCCTATAGTTCAATTTATGCTATACCTGATTCAGTTACACCTTTTAATACAGGAATTGCTTTGCAGGCAGCCATATTAGCTGTATTATTTACAGCTACAGCTGCAGTGGCAGCCACATTAGAGGAATTAAGGGAAGTGCCAGCTTCTTTAATGAGACCAAAGCCACCTAAATCAGGTAAAGAAATATTACTTGAAAGGATAACCTTTATATGGAGAAGATTGAGTTTTACTAAAAAGGTTACCGCAAGAAACATATTTAGGTATAAGCAAAGATTTTTTATGACTGTAATAGGTATTGCAGCTTGTACAGGATTGATGATAACAGGGTTTGGTATTAAGGGAGGAATAATAGGTGCAACAGAAAGACAATTTGGAGAGATTTATAAATATCATATGCAAGGTACGCTCACTAAAAATATAGATGATAGTGAAAAGAATAGTATAAAAGAGAAAATAACAAATAAGGATAATGTTAAATCAGTGTTATTTACTTATAGCAAAAATGCCACAACTAAGAAAGAAGACTCAAAAAATGAAGATATTTATGTGGTTGTTCCTGAGGATAAAGATAAATTTAATGACTATATAAATCTAACAATGGATGGTAAAGCTTTAAATATTAATGATGAAGGTGTAGTTTTAACTGAAAAACTATCTAGGCTTACTAATAAAAAGGTTGGAGACAATATTGTAATTAACTTAAATGATAAAGATATAGAAGTTAAAATTGCTGGCATAACAGAACAATATATTCAGCACTATGTTTATATGAGTCCTGAATATTATAAAAAGATTATTGGAGACAGGGTAGATTTTAATAGTTTTTATGGCCTTCTTAAAGATACATCCCATGCTAGTGAGAATAATCTAGCCAAGGATTTAAAGGGCATTAAGGACATTAACTCAGTAGGTTTTAAAAATAATATATATGTTGATTATAATAAAAGTATGGAAAGTGTAAATACTGTAGTACTAATTTTAATAGTATCTGCAGGGGTTCTAGCCTTTGTTGTAATATATAATCTTACAAATATAAATATTAATGAAAGGCGAAGAGAATTAGCTACCATAAAACTTTTAGGTTTTTATAATAATGAGCTGGCAAACTATATATACAGGGAAAATATTATATTAACCATAATAGGAAGCCTAACCGGAATATTCATGGGAATTTTTCTTCACAGGTTTATAATAGTTACTGCGGAGACAAATATAATAATGTTTTTAAGAAAAATTAGTCCAATATATTTTCTATACTCTATTTTACTAACCATGGTGTTTTCTATAGTTGTAAATCTAGCTATGTATAAAAGGTTTGACAAAATTGATATGATAGATTCCCTTAAAAGTGCGGAATAAAATATGCTAGCTGTTACTTTTAAAAAATGGTAAAGAATTTTAAAAGAAAAATAGAGGATGTACAGAAAGAAGTACTTTTTGTAGTATTAAATATTATAATTTGCAGAATTCATAGATAAATGTTGAAAATATTTGGAATATAAGATATAATGATACACGGAAATTAGGTAACGAATACCTAAGCTGTGTTATATGAAATATAACGTAGGACAATTTTTTAAAACAATATATGGTGATGAATATAAAACCACGAAGGTGTGCTTTTAAAAGTATAAAAGCTGCTTTTGTGGTTTTTTATTTGCAAAATTAAATTCTAATGAATACAAATCATTAGGATATAAATTTATTTTATATACATATATTAATTTGTTTTTTTATAGGAGGTGAATTAGCTGTTTTAGGTACATGAAAATAAATAACAAGTCAAAGATGCTGGTATATTTTGTGTCAGACAAGGAATCAGGTTCCGCCGCTAGTAGGACTATCGGTGGGTTCTGCTGACGAAGTATGCCGCAAAATAGACTAGCATACTGACTTATTATTTATTTGAATGTGCTTTATATGTTTAAAAAATTTATATTGGGTGGTGATTAAATGACGGAAGTTGAAGAATTAATTAGAGAAAGATGGGAAAATTCAGCAGAAGGGTATAGTTCTTTTATTGAAAGGGAATTAGAGGATTTAACTAAAGAAAAATGGCGAAAGTATATTATAGAGGATAATAGTAATAGCCCACTTAAGATACTTGATTTAGGAACTGGACCAGGATATTTTTCTATTATATTATCAGAAGTTGGACATGATGTAACAGGAGTGGATATTGCAGAGCAAATGGTTCAAGTTGCCAGTAGAAATGCTAAAAAAGTTAATGTTTCGCCTAAATTTCGTGTAATGGATAATCATAAATTAGAATTTGAAGATAATACCTTTGATATATTAGTTTGTAGAAATGTTACATGGACATTAGAAAGACCTAAAGAGGCTTATAAAGAATGGTATAGAGTAATTAAGCCACAAGGTAAGCTAATAATTTTTGATGCAAATTGGCATTTACATGAATATGATGAAGAATTACATAAAATTTATTTAGCTGATGTAGAAGAACATGATAAATTGTATCCTAAAATCATCCATAGTTATAGGGGGAAGAATCCAGAGGCAAAATCTTATTATAAACGATTACCATTGTCAAGGATTGTTCGTCCAAATTGGGATATGAAAGCTTTACGTGAAATAGGTTTTTCGGAAGTAATAACAAATACTAATATTAATAAAGACGTTTATTTAGAAAGTGATCAACTTTTATATAGGAGTATTCCGATGTTTAGAATTTGTGCAATGAAATAGAAGGAGATTTGATTATGAAGAATATAAAAAGAATATTAGTAATGTGTATTTTAGCTATTTTTACAATATCTATAACTGGTTGTTCAAAAAACAATGTTGCAGCCAATAAAAAATCAATTGAAATTATTGATGTATTAGGAAGAAAAGTGGTTTTGGAAAAACCAGCAACAAGACTAGCAGTTCAATGGAGTGGTTCAGGTGGAGGATTAATGACTCTTGCAGCACTTGACAAAGAACATTTTCAAGACAAAATAGTTGCACTAGATGATTCACTTCCACAATATAGACTGGATATGTGGAATCAATTTTGTAAAGATGTGCCGGAATTAAAAAATATTCCACGAATAGGCACAATAGATAAAAATGAATTTAGTGTTGAAAAATTAATAGAACTAAAGCCAGAGGTATTTTTCTTACCTGTAGGTTTAAAAGAATATTTTACTTCAACTATGGAAAATCAATTAAAAGGAGCTGGTATAGCTGTTATATTTATAGATTATCATGATCAAACAGTTAAAGGACATATTAAATCAACAGAAATAATTGGTAAAACCATAGGTAAGGAAAAAGAAGCAAAGGATTTAAATGATTTTTATGTAAAGCAAATGAAAATAGTAGAAGAAAGATTAAAAGATTTAAATGATAATGATAAACCTTCCGTTTATTTAGAATGTGGTATGTATGGACCTTCTAAGTACGGTAATACATATAGCAAAAATTATATGTGGGGACAAGTTGTAGAAAATGCTGGTGGAAATAACATTATGAAAGATGTGGTTAAGAAATCACAACCAGCTAATCCAGAGTATATTTTAGATAAGGATCCAGAATTTATAATAATGACAGGATCTTATTGGAGAGATCAACCGGAATCAATGTTTTTAGGCTATGAGTGTGATAAGGATAAAGCTGAAAAATCTTTAGCACAATTTACAAAAAGACCAGGTTGGAAAAATCTTAAAGCGGTGAAAAATAAGAATTTTTATGCTATTCATCATGCTATAGGAAGGGAAATGTATGATTTTTATGCCGTACAGAAATTGGCAAAAATACTGCATCCAGAAAAGTTTAAAGATGTTGACCCAGACTCTGCCTTTAAGGAATATTTTGAAAAGTTTATGCCTTTTAAAATGAAGGGCGTATGGTATACAAAATTAAATTAAACTACATTAAACAATTTAAATATATAACTAATTTATATAACTAGTTGTTTATGGAGGGGATATTATTACTAAAAATAAAATTAATAAAAAATACTGCAATGATTTAAGAAAGAAAAAAAGATATATTATAGTGGGGATAATTTTAGTAGTCATATCCTTAATTATTGATATATCTGTAGGACCAGCAACAATACCTATCAAGGATGTATTAAAAAGTTTGCTAAAATTACCTGTTGCAAAATTAAACACTAATATTATTGTCTGGAATGTGCGGTTACCAGCTGCTTTAATGGCTGTAGCTGTTGGGGCAGCTCTCGGTGTGTCAGGTGCATGTATGCAAACAATATTAAATAATCCATTGGCAAGTCCATATACGTTAGGAATTTCAGCAGGAGCTGGGTTTGGCGCCTCTTTAGCCATTGTTTTAGGATTTGGACAAGGGACTTTAATGGGGTCTATAGGAGTTTCTTTATCAGCATTTATATTTTCGTTACTAGCCAGTGCGATAATTTATTTTATAGGAAAAAGTAGAAATATGAAAAGTGAAATAATGATTTTGAGTGGTATTGGTATATTGTTTTTGTTTCAAGCTTTACAATCTTTTATGCAATATATTGCTTCGCCAGAGGTTTTACAAAGTATAGTGTTCTGGCTATTTGGAAGTTTTTCAAAAGCTAATTTGGCGAATGTTGGGATTATATATTTAGCATTACTAATATTTATACCACTTATAATAAAGGATTCATGGAAATTGACAGCGATGCGATTAGGTGATGAAAGAGCTGAAAATTTAGGAGTTAATACAAAAAATCTCAGAATTAAGGTATTTATTATTATTTCTATATTAACATCAGTTGCAGTTAGTATAGTAGGAACTATTGGATTTATAGGCCTAGTAAGTCCACATATAGCAAGGTTACTTGTAGGTGAAGATCAAAGATTCTTTTTATCATTATCTACAATAAGTGGTATGCTGATACTTTCAATTGCATCTATAATTAGTAAAGTTATAATTCCGGGTATAATATTTCCTATAGGAATAATCACTGCAATGATAGGAGTACCATTTTTCTTTTCACTAATATTTAGTAAAAGGAGGGTGGGTTAATGATAAATGTAAAAAAATTATCCTTAAATTATGGCAAAAATGAGATTTTAAAGGATGTTTCTTTTAAAGTAAAAGCATCTAATGTGTCAGTTATATTAGGACCTAATGGTGTAGGAAAAACAGCTTTACTTCGATGTATTACAGGTATTAATAAATATTCAGGAGAAATCCAAATATATGATAAAAATAATAATACGATAAAGAATGAAGAAGGGTATAAATATATTAGCTATTTGTCGCAAGATACTTCATGTAATGCTGTCCTAACAGTTTTTGAAACAATTTTAATTGGAAAATTACAGTCCCTATCTCTTAAAGTAACTAATGAGGATATTGACAAAGTAGAGCATATGATGGAAAAGTTAAAAATTTCTCATCTAGCAGATAGATATATAAATGAAATCAGTGGAGGCCAAAGGCAGATGGTGTTTATTGCATAAGCTTTAATGAAGGAGCCCACTATATTATTAATGGATGAGTTAACAAGCAGCTTAGATTTAAATAAGCAATTTCAAGTGTTAGATTTTATAAAGAAATATACTTGTGAGAACAATATCACCACACTACTTACATTACATCATTTGGATTTGGCTAAAAAGTATGCAGATGATATTATCATTTTAAATAACAAAGGAGTATATGCAACGGGCATGCCTAAACAAGTAATGACAGTTAAAATGTTTAAAGAAGTTTATAAGGTCAACGCTGAAATGATAGAAAGAGATAATGAAAGTTTCGTTATTATTAAAGATGCAATATAGGTAATTTTTACTTCTATATTATTCATTATCAACCTAAATTATAAAAATAGTGTTATAATTGAGAGTATATTCTATTAATTTCTTAATTAGGGGGTTGTGGGCATGAATAGTGAAGAAAGACAATTTGAATTACTTAAGAAAATGAGCTTTGTTAGAACTAGTGGCAGTGAAAAGGAAATGGAAGCTCTTAATATTTTAAAAGCTGAACTAGACAGTTTAGGATTAAAAAGTAAAGTAGAGCCTTTTAAAGTAATGCGTTACCAGATAAAAAAGGCGAAATTAGAAGTTTTGGAACCTTTTTATAAAGAATTTAAAGTAGAAGGTGTAGGATTAACAGGAAATACCTCTCAAGAGGGATTAACTGCTGAACTTGAATATGTAGAGAGTGCAGAGGAAGTTAATTTAGTTAATGCTAAGGGAAAAATAGTCCTTGTAAATGGGTATATGAGAGCAAAGAAGTTTAGAGATATAGTAAGAGCAGGAGCTATTGGATACATAGTTTTCAGCGGTGAATTTATGGATGATGAAGAAAAAACAGATATTGCTAAAAATGCTATAAGAGAAAAACATTTAGAATTTGGAAAAATTCCTGGAGTAACTATGAGAGTTAAGGATGCTCTTGAAATGGTTAAATTAGGAGCTACAAAAGTTCGTATAACACTTGAACAAGAAGAAGGAACAACAGATTCTCATAATCTTATTACAGAAATAAAGGGAACACAATATCCAGAAGAGGTTGTTGCATTTATGGCTCATTATGATAGTGTTCCATTTAGTAGTGGAGCATATGATAATGGAGCAGGATCTGTAAATATCATGGAAATTCTTCGCCATTATTTAGAGAATCCACCTAAACGTACTTTAAGATTTATGTGGTTTGGTTCAGAAGAAGTAGGACTTCTTGGAAGTAAAGCATATGTTAAAGAGCATGAAAAAGAACTTGAGAATATTAAGTTTGGAATAAACGTGGATTTAGGCGGAGCAATTATTGGACAAGATATGGCTAGTATAATTGCTAATGAAAGTTTATGTCATATGATTGAATACTACGCAAAGGAAGTATGCTTCCCAATTTTAGTTAAACAATCTATATACTCCAGTGACTGCATGCCTTTTGCAGATAAGGGTATACCAGTGGCAAATTTCATGCGTGTAGGTGAAGATGGAGCTATAGAAATTCATAATCGTTATGATATTATAGAAAATATTTCTCCTAAAAATTTATATAAAAGCATGAACTTTATTAAGAATTTCAGTGAAAAGATAGTTAATGCAGCTGTAATTCCAGTGCCAAGAGAAATTCCTGAAAAATTAGTTAAGGAAATAGATGAGTATTTAATGAAAGACTTAAAATAAATTTTGGGCGAGTCACGAAGGCTTGCTTAATAAAATATAGTTAATTTAATAACGCGAAATATATGAACCACGAAGGTTATAATTATAAAATTTTAAAAGTTTTATAATTTAATTTTCGTGGTTTATTTTTATCATATAGGGTAGGAGGAATTGTATATGAATAAAAAGCTTTACTTGGATTACTTTTAATAAATACTAGACATAGACAATATGTTGATGAAGTAAAAGTTTATAAACTATGCATATAAGAATTTAAGGAGTGAATTAAATATGAAACGGCAATTATATGCAAAAGATCAAGTTGATAAAACTAGCCAGTATAAAAAATACATAGGAAAAAAGATAATAATAACTTTAGTTTTGCTGTGTTTGGTTTTTGTTTTAGCTACCTTCGCCATTAATGCTGGCTCTACAGATTTAAAGCCAAGCCAGGTTTTCATGTCCATATTTGGATATGGAAGTGATGTTTCAGATATTGTAATTTGGCGTATACGGTTACCTAGAGTTTTAGCTGGCATTATTGCTGGGGCGGGTTTATCTATAGCTGGTTGTGTAATGCAGAATAATTTAAGAAATCCTTTGGCTTCACCATCAACTTTGGGAATATCAAATGCAGCAGCCTTTGGAGCTAATTTAGCTATTATAGTATTTGGTGCTGGAAATATTCAAAGTTCCGCTACAGATGCTGTTAGTATAAGCAATCCATACATTGTTACTGTTTCAGCTTTTCTATGTGCTATAGCAGCAGCTCTTATTGTAATAGTACTTGCAAAATTACGAGGATTTATGCCAGAAGCCATAGTTTTAGCAGGAGTAGCTATTGGATCTCTTTTTTCTGCTGGAACTATTTTGATTCAGTACTTTGCTCAGGATACAAAAGTAGCTGCAGCAGTTTTTTGGACTTTTGGAGATTTGGGACGAGTTTCTTGGAAAGAAGTAATTATTATGGCTATCATTGTCTGTGTATCAATAATATATTTTATGTTTAAAAGATGGGACTATAATGCCTTTGACAGTGGTGAAGAATCTGCAAAAAGTCTTGGTGTTAATGTAGAAAGAGTGCGTTTTCAGGGAATGCTAGTTTCTTCTTTAATTACAGCAGTTGCAGTTTCATTTCTTGGTATTATTGGATTTATTGGACTTATAGGCCCACAAATAACCAGAAGACTTATTGGAGGGGATCATCGTTTCTTGATTCCAGCTTCGGCACTTATGGGATCAATGATTCTTTTAATTTCTGATACTGTAGCAAGGACAATTATTGCACCAGTGGTATTACCTGTTGGGGTTATTACTTCTTTTCTTGGAGCACCACTGTTTTTATTTTTGCTCATAAGGGGGTATAAAAAATAATGGTTTTATCTGTTGATGGATTAGAATTTAAATATCCTAGTCATTCCATTTTAAAGGGTGTGACTTTTTCTGTGCAAAAGGGAGAGTGCCTAGCTATACTGGGAACCAATGGAACTGGAAAATCTACTTTACTGAAATGTCTAAATAGAATTTTAAAGCCTCAAAGTGGGAATGTTTTTATTGAAGATGCTGATGTCCGTAATCTAAATAGGACAGAGTTGGCGCAAAAAATAGTTTATGTTTCCCAAAATAATAAAAGTTCTAGAAGTACTGTTTTTGACACAATACTGCTGGGAAGGAAGCCATATATTAAATGGGATGTTACACAAAAAGATTTAGATATAGTAAATAATGTTATAAAAATGCTTCAACTTGAGGATTATGCTTTGAGATACACAGATGAGTTAAGCGGTGGAGAACTTCAAAAGGTATTGATTGGAAGGGCACTGGCTCAGCAACCAGAAGTACTCATGCTTGATGAACCTACAAGTAGCCTTGATTTAAAAAATCAGCTTGAAGTAATAAATATAATTAAGAAAGTTGTTATAGATAAACAAATAGCTGCCGTAGTAACAATGCATGATTTAAACTTAGCCCTTCGTTTTGCAGATAAATTTGTACTCCTTAAGAATGGTAAAGTTTTTGCTGCTGGTGGAATAGAAGTAATGACTTCTGAAAATATTGAAGATGATTATTCAGTTCCCGTAAAGATTGAAAAATATAGCACTACTCCAGTGGTTATTCCTTTGTAGAGTACTTTTTTATTTTATAAAATGGACAAGTTCTAGAAATAGCAGAGTGTGTAGTGAATCAAATATTATAAAAAGATAAGTGAGGTATAAGTTATGAATAAAAAAATTGTATCTGTATTTATAGTAGTGTGCATGTTTATGACCTTATTAACAGGATGTGGTTCTAAAACAGTGCTTAATGATAAAAAAGATGATAAACAAGCTAGTGAAAAGATTACTGTAACGGATATGTTAGGGAGAAAAGTAACACTAAAAAATGGAGCAGCAAAAAAGATTATAGCTAATAATCCAGGTTCATTAAGACTTTATTGTTATGTGGGAAGTGTAGATAAATTAGTTGGAGTGCCAGATAGAGAAAAAAAAGATTCTAAGAGAAGACCATACGCAATGGCAAACTCTTCTATAATTAACCTTCCTAGCATTGGTGAAGGTAGGGGTAATAATGCTGATGATTTTGAGAAAATATTACAACTTAAACCTGATGTGATTTTTGCTAATGCAGATGATAAAGCTGCTCTTGATAAAATGCAGGAAAAGATAGGAATTCCCGTAGTTGCTCTTAGTTATGGAAAAGGGGTTATATTCGATAAAGAGATGTATGATTCTTTAAAGCTTATTGGTAAGGTTATAGGCGAAGAAAAGAGAGCAAATGAAGTAGTTAATTATATGGAAAAGTGTAAAAAGGATTTAAATGATAGGACAAAGAATATACCAGATGATAAAAAGTTAAGTGCTTATGCAGGTGGTTTAGCATGGAAAGGTGCACATGGAATTGAAAGTACTAGAGAAAATTATCCTTTATTTAACGCCGTTAATGCTAAAAATGTAGTTAAAGGAATAAATAAAGATGGTGCTGTTATGATAGATAAGGAAAAATTACTTGAATGGAACCCAGATAGAATATTTATAGATTTAGCTAGTCTTCGTCTTATAAAAGAGGATTATAGAAAAAATCCTAAGTATTATAATACCTTATCTGCATTTAAAAATGGGGAAGTATATTCTCAATTACCTTATGTTTGGTGCTATGTGAATATAGATACAGCTATGGCTGATGCTTATTACATAGGAAAGGTGTTATACCCAGAGCAGTTTAAAGATATTGAGCCAGAGAAAAAGGCAGATGAAATTTATAAATTTCTTGTTGGAAAAGAACTTTATTCAGAAATGGCTAAGGAAAGTGGCGGTTTTAAGAAGATAACATTAGAAGAATTAGAAAAAGTAGATACATCCAAAAAGAAATAAATTTATTATAGATTTTAGCTCTGTTTAAGAAAAGTGTTGATAATGAAATATAATATGGGGCTGTTGCATTAAAAAATTTACATACAATATACTGTACTAAAAATTTAAATCTAGTACAATATATCGTAGTATTTATTCTTAGTGCGACAGCCCCATATTTGTATATCAAAAAATTTGTGTCATTAGGTGAGGCATATATAAGCCATTAAGTATTATTTTCTTTTTATATAATAATCACTATAAGGAAAGGTATTGTTCTCTAATTTGTCAAAACTATTATTCTCCAAGGCTAAAACTCTTTCTCCATGGTCTTTAGTTGCTTTAATGATGATATTTTTAATATCAAAGTCTGCATAAAAATTATCAGAAACCATTCTTAAAATTTCAGATAAAACTATTTTAGTTTCAAGAGATGAAATGATGTCTATTCTTAATATACCAGTCTGACAAGCACCATCCCAAAATCTTGTTGTATTAGGAATAGGTGCTATTTCCATAGTGCCTACTATCTTATTTTTCTGCTTATGATTAATACTCCATCTTATATAAAATCTATCGTCAAATTCTTGCTCCCATCCCTTAATACCCTTTATTACAGCGTCAATATTGTGTGTATCCCATACACCGCCACAATTATCATTATTCATACGGTTTTTAGTAATTGGGTCAGAATAGCACTCAAATAAGTCTATTGCGTCTTCCTCTTTAACTTTTGTAAATATTAAGTTATTGGTTTCATAAACTGGACACTTATCAAATGGATTAATATTACTCATTATTGGATACCCCCATCTTTGTATATATAACTTTCATATAATTATATAGCATATTGTCATATAATTTCAAATATTTAGGACAATTACACGTAAATTACTTCTCTAACGTTAAAATCCTTTAATTTTGTATGAATATGAGATTGTATCAATAGTTTTTTACTCTTTATAGTATCTTTATCTGTGTTAAAGATTTCAAGCCACTTAAACCAATACATATAGTTAGCTAGGTATTTAGTTGCAACACCATTAATCATATACTTGGTGTATTATATCCAATTATAAGGACTATAGTAAAATTTTAACACTACTCTTTAGCAGAGCCTCATTTTTATTGCTATTTTAAGTAAAAAGTAAAAGAATTTTAATATATATGTTAATATTAGATTAAACAATATTAATACCATAATATTTAAATTACTCTGTTAAATATATTAAGATTAACCCACAAAAAGCATTATATTACTTGAATTAAATTTATTGTTCCGAGCTTTTATGCAAGTCATGGAGGAGAAATTTCATAATTCCACCACATTGTACATTATTGTGGGTTAATCATATTAATATTATTGAAACATTTGTATATGTTCTTTTTATTAAATAAATAGTTTTGGAGGTATAGTAATGGTCCAAGCATTTGATTTATCTGAATATATGAGTAAAGGTATTGAAAATATAGTAAAGAATGTTTTAAAATCATCAATAAAAAACCCAAAAGAAACTGCATTTGTGATGAAATATATGTTAGCAGTAAAAGATGCAAAAAATAAAAGAGACATATTAGAAAGTGAAGGAGAACATATACCGCCATTTTTTATGGGGAGTATTGCTACTAATTGTAATTTGCATTGTAAGGGCTGTTACGCAAGAGCTAATAAATCTTGTGGAGATAATTTAAAAAGTGATGAGTTATCACAAGAAAGATGGGGAGAGATATTTATCGAGGCAAAGGAGCTTGGAATTTCATTTGCATTGTTATTAGGCGGGGAACCCTTAATGAGAAGAGGGGTTATTGAAAAAGCTTCTTCAGTTAAAGAAATAGTTTTTCCAATCTTCACAAACGGAACTATGTTTGATGAAAATTATATAAATTTATTTGATAAAAATAGAAATCTAGTGCCAATGATAAGTATTGAAGGTGATAAGAATCAAACTGATGACCGAAGGGGAATAGGCACTTATAGTTCAATAATGGCTACAATGGATAGTTTAAATAAAAAAGGAATTTTATTTGGCGGTTCCATAACTGTAACAACTGAAAATATAATGACTGTTACAAGTAGAGAGTTTGTACAGGAACTTTATAGTAAAGGGGCAAGAGCATTAGTATTTGTGGAGTATGTTCCAGTAATTGAATCTACTAGAAATCTTGCTCCTACAGATAAAGAGCGATTAGTATTAGAAGAAAACATAGAAGTGTTAAGAAAAATATTTGACAATATGGTATTTTTATCATTTCCTGGGGATGAGAAATATTCAGGTGGATGTTTAGCCGCTGGAAGGGGATTTTTCCATATAAATGCTAATGGCGGAGCAGAACCATGTCCACTTTCACCATATTCAGATGTTAATTTAAAAGAATGCAGTTTAAGGGAAGCTTTAAGATCACCACTATTTAAAAAGCTTAAAGATAAGGAAATGCTAATTGGAGAACACGATGGAGGATGTTTATTATTTGAAAAAGAGGAGGATGTTAAAGAACTATTAGAATTGTAGGGTTAATCAATATAGGGTATACTATTAAATATAGTAGATAAATAGCTTATTTAAGCATAGATAAAATTAAACAAGGAGTGAGAATGAATGAAAAGAATACCCTATGGCATTTCTAATTTTGAGGTTTTAAGAGAAAAAAATTACCTTTATGTAGATAAAACTTCATATATAGAATTACTGGATATGTATGCTCCCTATAATTTTTTTATAAGACCTAGAAGGTTTGGCAAAAGTCTTTTTATATCCATGCTTGAAAATTACTATGATATAAATAAGAAGGATAAGTTTGAAAAGCTATTTGGGGATTTATATGTAGGTAAAAATCCTACGGAAGATAGAAATAAATTTCTTGTTTGGAAAATAAGCTTTGCAGGAGTAGATGCAGGACATGGGGAAGAAGAACTTAGAAAGAGTTTTAATACAAAAGTAACCTTTTCTATTAGAAATTTTATTGAAGAATATTCTAACTTTTTTCAGGATGAGAAAATAGTTGAAGATTCCATTAAAGCAGAAGCAGCTGTTGAGTATATAGCATATCTTTCTAGAAAGGCAAAAATACCTATTTTTGTACTAATAGATGAATATGATAACTTTGCTAATGAGCTAATTACAGGAGGAAGACAAAGCACATATAGTAGTATACTTCATGGTGAAGGTTTTGTTAAAGTTTTTTATAAGGCTATAAAAGATGCCACAGCAGACAATTTTAATAGGATATTTATGACTGGTGTAAGTCCTATAATGTTAGATGACTTAACTAGCGGATTTAATATTACCATGAACTATACTTTAGACCAAAATCTTAATGCTATGATGGGTTTCACAAGGGGCGAGCTTTCATGGGTTATGGATCAGGTAGGTATAGAAGATATAGGTCTTAGAGAAAAGATATGTGCTGATATGACTAAGTATTATAATGGATACAAATTTAATGAGTATGGCAAAAAAGTCTTTAATCCAGACATGTCTATGTATTTTCTTAATAATTATTTATTATATAATCGTTATCCTAAAGAAATGATAGACAACAATGTAAAAACTGATTATGGAAGAGTGAACCAATTAGCATATAATTTTAATGACAGAGAAGCTCTAGAGGAAATAATGACCACAGGAGAAACCTCTACTATGCTGGTAGATAGGTTTAATATTCATACCATGTATAGTGTAAAAGAAAACTTTAAGTCGTTACTTTTTTATCTCGGTATGCTTACAATAAAAGAGCAGGGACCTCTTGGAACTGTACTTAAGGTGCCAAACTACGTTATAAAAACAATATACTGGGAGCAGTATTTTCAAAGAATAAATGAAGACTATAATATCCAAATACAAAATGTAAGAATAGCTGTCAATGAAATGAGAATGCATGGAGATATAGAGCCAATAGTAAAACTTTTAAGTGTCATACTAGAGGATTTATCCAATAGAGATTTAATAAAAATGGATGAAAAGAATGTAAAGATGATGTTATTAACCCTTTTAGGTGTAGATAGCACTTATTTTATAAAAAGTGAAGATGAAAATAATAATGGTTATGTGGATATAATGCTTAAAAGAAAAATTCAGTTTAAGGATATAACTAAATTCCAGTGGATTATAGAGCTGAAATATATAAAAGAAAGCGAAAGAGATACCTTAGAAAGGATAAAAGCACAGGGGTTAAAACAGCTTCAAAGTTATGGAGAAAGTAAAATGGTTCAAGAAGAACTTGGAAATGATGATTTAAAGAAAGTATTGATTATTGTTACAGGAAAGAAAGATATTTATACTGTGAGTTTATAGAAAAATAAATACTTCAGGTCGACATACTCCCTTTATGACAACAGTTTTATTATTTTAACTGTCTACCATAAAGGGAGCAGTTTACTTAATTGAGATGTTATTTTTTATATGGATAATACTAAGATTTTATCCTAGCGTATCTTTAAATAGTCTTAATCTATAAGCATTCATGGATGTTTCACCTAATTTATTCATTAGTTTATAATTAGCCACAGCGCCAACTATTGCACCAATGCCTGGAACTAACTGTAGCATTTTTGCTAGATCAATATAATCTCTATATTCTTGTTGAAACTTTCTCCAGTCAAAATCATTTATATTTTCAGGAAGAGATTTAACATATGTATTCCAATTACGAACATATTTATAAATTTCTAAGCGTCTTTCTTTGCTGGAAAAGGCTAATTGGAATATATATAAAATATACAATCTCTCTTTATAATTTTTAACATCAAAGCCATATAAACTAGCAGTATCAAAAAGAAATTTTATTTTTATGCTTAATAATATAGGAAAATCTGTTAATCCAATCAAAATACCACCTGCACCGGTACCAGCGCCACTAAGTGCAGCAGTTTTTTTATAAAACTCCAGTTTATTAAGGACTTTTTCTTCTCTTTCTTTAAGTGTAGCATTTATTAAAGGATTTTTAGTTGAAAATTCAGAGCCAATAAGAACACCTTTAACCATATTTTTTATTGCGATAGTAATGATTTCATGAGCTTTTTCTGGTATAAAACTGTTCATTTTATCTTGAAGTCCTTTTGCAATATCAAGTTTAATAAATGGTTTTTTACTCATTTTTTTATCCCACAATTTTAAATTTTTAATTGCTTCCGTTGTGTAAATTTCCATTACGCCACCTCTCTTTAAGAAAATTCTATCATAAATATAGTTTATATTAAATTTTTTAAGCTTATCATAAAGTATTTTTAGGTTTTTTATAATATTATGTGTTCATAAAATTAGTATAAGCATATAATTATAGTTTTATCGGATGACTAGCTAATGTAAGTTCCCATATTCCAATAAAGTTGTAGCTAACGGTAGTTACTCCCCTAAATAATAATTAGAACTGGCGTCTTATGGAGAGTTTTGAAATATAAGCATCTTAATTGAATAATATTTTTATATATGCTAGGATTGACTTAATAAGTGTTAAGAAAAAACAGAAGGATAGGGATGTATTATGAAAATTCAAGAATCAGCTGAGAACTATTTGGAAACAATTCTTATACTAAAGAATAGACTTGGTGTAGTACGTTCTATTGATATTGTCAACGAGCTAGGATATTCTAAGCCCAGTGTTAGCATTGCTATGAAAAGATTGAGAGAAAGTAATCATATTGAAATGAATGAGGAAGGGTATATTTCACTTACAGAAAAAGGATTATATATTGCGGAAAAAATATATGAAAGACATCAGGTGTTATCAAATTATTTAATTGCCCTTGGTGTTGATGAAAAAATAGCATTGGAAGACGCCTGTCGTATTGAACATGTAATTAGCGAGGAAAGTTTCGAGAAAATTAAAGTTCATTCTAAGTTGTATATTAAGCAGAAAAAACATGTGTAGTGTTTACATTCATAGGACAATTTTATTGGCTTAATAAAAATCATAGGATATTGCAAATCCTATGATTTTTATTTTTTTAAAGATGCTTTTTTTGTTCAAATTTTTGAGCAGGGCATGCCTGCATCTTATGTTTATAAAATTGAAAATATAGGAAAAATATGATATAATACATATAGTGTAATTGTTAGAATTAAAATGTATTTTTGAAAATGATTATATGATGGCAACTGGAGTTAATATTTATTTGGATTAAATGAGAATTTATATGAAAATATCTAAATTTAGTCAAAAATTTGATTTTCATAATTTATTAAAGAAAATTTATTTTAGTAGCTAATAATTGAAGCATAAGATAATAGGGAGAATATTTAAATACGGCACATTCAAATAAATAACAAGTCAGTATGCTAGTCTATTTTGCGTCATACTGCGTCAGCAGAACCCACCGATAGTTCTACTAGCGGTGGAACCTGCTTCCTTGTCTTACACAAAATATACCAGCATCTTTGACTTGTTATTTATTTTCATGTACCTAAATTATTGTCATTAGAGGCAAGCATACATACTATATTTATTAGTAAAGTAAGTTTTTTATTAAAACAATGAAATTAGAGAGGTGTTATATTTATGTTATCAAAATTTTCATTTTTTTTAATAGCCTTATTAATATTTCTTTTAATTAAGGAACTTTTTATTCCTATAAAAAATAATAAAAAGTTTATTGCTAAAGGGATATATAGGCCCAATATTTTACTCTTAGATATTTTAATGGTATATGTTTGGATTTTTTCCTTCTTTTTTTATATATTTTATAATCCATACCATAAATCCTATGCAATTCTTTATCCTAAGTATGTAACAAAATTTAAAGATATGTTTAATTACAATAAACTGATAGATATATACAATTCTTTAGAAAAAAATAATGTACCAGGACTAGATTATATACATCAATATATTAATAATGGGTTACCAGCTGTATTTGATATTATTTTATTTTCTTTAATTTTAATAATAGTTATAATAAATAACAGTAAAAATAAAATATATGAAAACATAATATACGTAAATGGTATTGGATATACTTTTGATAGTATAAAAGAATTTAAATGGAGTGAAAAAAAGACTAGAAATAGATTTGCTAAGAGGATAGAATATTATCAGTTAACTTTAATTGTTGAAAAGAAATATAAAATATTCGATAAAGATATAAGAAAGGTGACAATGCAAATAAAAGAAAAAGACAAAGGTAAAGTTAATTCAGTTTTGACAAGTTAAGTAACAGTAACTAGGAAAAGAATATATGTATGATGTTTTATAAGAGAAAAATAAGTGGCTTTAGAATTAAGTCTAAGTTGCTTATTTTTGCATGTAGGCAAACTAAAAATCTCCATGCATTAGTAGTAGGTATGATATAATGTAAAAGGATAGTTATGGTTATTTTGTAAAGGCTTTTACAGGTATGAAGGAATATGTAATATCAAATCAGGGGGGATTTTAATGAAAACGAATAAAAGACCTATAATAGGTATTTCAGGTAGTGTAAAATTAATAAATGAAGGGGTTTTTCAAGGACATAAAATATCTTATATGATGAATAACTATGTTGAATCTGTTGAAAGAGCAGGGGGAATACCGTACATAATACCTATAGCTCAAAATGATGAAATTATAAAAAGTCAAGTAGAGAACATAGATGCTTTAATTTTGTCAGGTGGAAGTGATGTTAATCCGTTACTGTTTGGAGAAGAACCTATTGAAAAGTTAGATGATATACTTCAGGAGAGGGACATATTTGATATTAAGCTTTTAAAATTTGCCATGGAATTAGGTAAACCAATACTTGGAATATGTCGGGGAGAACAATTAATTAACATGGTAAATGCAGGTACAGTATATCAGGATTTATCTTTACATAAGGAACATAGTGTAAAACATTGTCAAAATGGTTCTCCAACTAGTGCAACTCATACTGTTCAAATAATAAAAGATTCTATTTTACATGAAATACTAGGAGAAAAGGCGTTAGTTAATAGCTTTCATCATCAAGCTGTAAAAGAAGTTGCTAAAGGCTTTAAAGTTGTTGCAGTATCAAAGGATAATGTAGTTGAGGCTATTGAAAAAGAGGGAGAAGACTTTGTGCTTGGAATTCAGTGGCATCCTGAAATGATGAGTGACAAGCACCAGGAGATGCAGAAAATATTTGATACGTTAGTGCAGAAATCTTCCATTAAGTAATAGTTCACCATGGATCAGGTACCTTGGAAAGAATTCTAAGTACCTGACTTTTCAGCTCTATGAAATTTCATCAAATTTTTCTTTGATTTTTTTTAAATCTTTCCAAAATAGAGGTTTTTTACTTTCGTCTCTTAGCAAGGCTGCGGGATGAAATATTGGCATTATGTAGATTCCTTTTTGTTTTACCCAGTTCCCCCTATTTCTTGTAACTCTAAATTCTGGTCCCATTATGTATTTAGTTGGAATTGCTCCAAGGCAAACTATAATTTTAGGCTTAATAAGTGCTACTTGGTTTCTAAGGTATTGCAAACATGCCTGTGCTTCATCTTCCTGTGGGTTCCTATTATTTTTTGGTCTGCATTTACATATATTAGAGATGTAATAATCTCTTTCTCTTTGTAAATCTAATGCTCTAAGAGCTTTTTCTAAGAGTTGTCCTGCTTTTCCAACAAAAGGTCTGCCGATTCTATCTTCATCTGCTCCAGGTGCTTCGCCCACAAACATAAGTTTAGCATTGAGATTTCCTTCTCCAAAAACCATATTAGTCCTACTATTACCTAATCTACACATGTTGCATTTATTACATTTTTCATATAATTGTTTCCACTGAAGCATATACATCGCCGTTGCCAACAAGACATAAAAACCTATAGATATGATTTAATTCCGTACTTTGTTATGTTTTTATGGATTTATCGCAACAGTTCACCTCCGTTAGTATATTTTATTTCTTATATTCCTATTTTACTATAGGTAGTTCTTTGAGTCTAGGGTCCAGGTACTTTTACCTTTGGCACGTGAATTAAAGAGAGTTATGGCTATGGGCTATCAACAGCTATGATAGAATGTATTTTATAAGAATGAAAAAAGCTCCATAAAATGTTAATATATATGATATAATGTAAAAGAGAGGTAGAATTATTTTATGAATAAATTTACATATTACAAATGAAATATTAAATTGGGGGTTATAAAAATGAATTTTAAAATTAGGTACAAAACTATAAGTTCAATGCTTGAACTATGTAAAAAATTAAAATGGGGCAATGTAGAAAAAAAGGAAATTGAAGATTTAATTGAACATGAGGATTATAAATTTGAATTTGAAAGATATAAAGGTAAAATTTCTAAAGAGGAATTTACAGAATATTTCATTAATTTACCTAATATAAAGGAAGAAGAAATAACAAATAAAGGTTTAAAGATACATCATAAATTTTATAAAGATTTACTAGATAATTTAGATTTTTATATGGAAAAGGTTAGTGAATTAGATAAATTTACAGAAGAGCTATTTGAGCAGCAGATATCCATTGCACTAAAGGGGTTGCCAGAAGATATAAATTTGTCAGAATTGAATTTTATTTTTACAGTGGGAATAGGACAAAGCTTTGGATATGTGTATAAAAATGGCATGCACTTTGATTTTTTACAATTGGTTAAGGAAAAGTCGATAGATGATTTTTGTGCTACGATAGCTCATGAGGTTCATCATGTGGCACTAAATACTATTTATGAGGAATTAGACTTAAATAATATGCCAATTGAAGATTTATTTTATCTTTCTTTTTCTGGGGAAGGATTGGCGGTAAAATACTGTAATAATGCTGAGGGAGTTTTATCTAAGAGCATATATGATGGTCCTAAAAATATAGGCTTGGATAAATTCACATGGGAATATCTCAACAAGGATTTTTATAATACCATGAAACAATTTAAAGCTTCTATAAATTATATAAGAGCTGGTCATATTAATACAATGGAAGAACTAGTTAAGTATATGGAAGATTATTGGATGAATCCATATGTAGAAGGTCAGGATAAAAACAAAGATATACCTAAGCTAAAGCAGTTTAGAGTATATAGTTTTGGAAATGAGATTTGGGGAATAATACATGATTGTTTTGGAAAAGAAATGGTATATAAAACCATAAGAAATCCTCAAAGTTTCCGAGAGACATTTAATAAAGCTCTAG